>NZ_JBLUPW010000009.1:0-167706 GCF_048068175.1 Pseudomonas sp. NY15356
GTACGACCGATTTGTATGGTGGCGCGCTCTTCAACGCTGAGTTCGGTATAAGACATAGGGGCAGCACCGTACCGGAAAGGTCAGGTGTTGCACTCAGTTTTTGCCGCCGCCCAGAATGCCCGGGCCAGATCCAGACAATTCATCTGCAGCGCGCAATAGCTGAAATAACTGCGCAGCACCGCCTCGACTTCGTTATGGAAGTTACCGAACGACTGCATCAGGTAAGCCATGGCCGCATTGCGCGCGCGGAACTGATACTCCGATTCAGCCACACGGGTATCGATCGAGATGTGTGGATTGCCCGACAACCGCCGTACGAAATCGCGCATCGACAACGTAGGTGCCGCGAAGCGCGATTGGTTGATATCGCAAATCACCAGTGCCCCCGCGTTGATGAAGGGATTGCGCGGACGCCCGCGCTCGAACTCCAGCTGCACCAGTGAGTTGAACGGCTGGCCCGAGGGCTCATGACCCAACCGCTCCCAGATCGCCTCCCCCGAGTGGCCAATCGCCTGAACCAGGCTGAACACCTTGGAAATACTCTGCACCGAAAACGGCACCCGCGCGTCGCCTGCGCAGTAATAGCTGCCATCGTTGCCATAGACCGCGATGCCCAGCTGGTTCGCCGGGACATCGGCCAGCGCAGGGATGTAGTCAGCCACTTTGCCCTTGCCGATCAAGGGACGCACTTCGTCGAGAATTTCGTTCAACAGCGTTTGCATGGAAGGCCTTATGTATCAGTCCCCCAGACGACAGCAAGGGGTGGCATTCTTGACGCAGGCTGTGGGGGAGAAATCACATGTTTGCGAAGAAATGGCTGACGCTATTCGCTGTTTGTAGATCGCCCGCCCCCCTTCAGCTCGAGCAGGGCGTTCATTGCACTCACCCCCAAAATGTCTGCCGCAATGCAAGAGCGGCCTTATGCCGCGAAAGGGCAAAGCGGTCCCGCGATGCCTACCCCATCACCGCCATCCAACCGACCCCACCCAAACACCGTCACCACAAAAACAAACGCCCCCGGCATCAGCCGGGGGCGCTTGAAAACCCAGGTGTTCGCCGCTCAAGACCAACCAGGGCAACCAAGCCGACCTACGCAACCCTACGCAGATCTCTGCCCGTAGCCTGGCCAGCCCTCGTCAGTGAAAAACGGCGAACCAGATGAAGCCTAGGAGGCCGCTCAGCCCACCTCAATACCAACCCGAGGGGGAGATCGCTTTTCGGAAACATCCTACGCATGTAGAAGAAAAGCCGTACACGACCTTGCCGATATCCGCCCCAAGGCGCTCGACCCCGGAAGATTGAGTAGCGCTACAGCATGATGAATGTGCAGCCCTCACCATTCCAGGTGGTTGACATCGAAGAACTCCATCAACGTGTGAGACAGAACAGGGACCGCGACCATGATCAAAGGTAGCACTAAAAGATATACAAATTTGCTTTCATCCTTCCTGCCATTGTGCAAATTTACTAGCCGCACGCAGAGTTTTGCTAGCAGCGCTAGCGATAATGCAACCAAGAGAGAGAACGCAATGCACATGCTGCCACCTAATGAGCGTGCTGGCCGAGATCTATAGATAACTCATGATGAAGGTCACCTCGGTATTGGCGGAGCCAGCTTTAAGCGACTCGGTACCGAGACGATAATAATTAGCAATTAAGGGAATCAGGAAGTTCCCGCCACTGGTGTTGTAGCCACTGAAATTGCGCGGTGTGTTCAAAGGTACAGGCACGCCGTTTGCGTCCTTGATCTGCAAGCCGATACCTCGGGCAGTCGATGTCGTATTAAGCCCGACGACACCTTGGGCAGAGTCGATGACCGGGGTAAGCGCCTGGAGTTGGTAATTGACCTTGGTGAGCCCTTGGGGACAGTTGTTCAGCTTGAGGTTGAAGGGCACTTCACGGGCGGTAGAGCCTGGGCCGCCGAAGTCGAACAATTTGTAGTCGTCGCCCATGGCCACCGCTACATCCGGTGTCTCGCAGGAGCCGACTACGATATTGATATCACGACCGAGCACGAGATCCACGATTCTTCTCGGACCGTATCTCACAAGACCTAAATCGCCTCCTCCAATGCCTTTAGCCGTCAAAGGGCCCGTCTTGTAGATCTCCAAGATCATGTCGCCTTCAAGTTTGTAATTGCCCGCCTTGAGTGGAGCCAGTGAGGCGATATAAGTACCGCCATTTACCAAGCCCGTCTTTATTCGAAAGGAAAGACCGCTATTGCCGAGGGGAAACTCTTGTGTTTTCGTCGTCGGGGCTGGACCCAGTCTGGGCGCTAACTCGAGCCCCCAAAGTTCTTGGGTTGTGCATTCAAACTCACTGAGAGGAATGGTCTGGGTTTCGCTGTAAACCAGCGTCCCATCCGGTGCATTAGGCGGAATCGTGAGATTGGCAGGTACGGCATAGGTTACGTAGCGCGTAGAGTGCCCGAAACATATGGCTTGTGCTGTATCAACGACCCCTAGCACTGCCGCCAGGACACTGAAGATGCGAATGGCTAGTTTGCCCCCGGGTAATTTGCCATGGCTCATGCTGCTTGTACCCTCCTACAGGCCTGTCGCTTCTCCTCGTTAGCCCAACAGATTGAGAGCGCTCGGAAAAAGAGCTCAAGTCTATTGAGCACTGATCACTCTCCCAATCAGACAAGTCTTAATACACTTGCCTTTCATCACCTAACCGGCAGAACGCGACAGCGCATGGCATGCGATGCATTTTCTCCTGACGCATGTGTGAAGGTTGCCCCCGAAATAGCATCGCGCTCGTTGCCACACGCCTCGCCCGCTCGCAGAGACCTGCGGGCGCTTTGGAGCTACAGGTAACTCATGATGAAGGTGATTTCGGTGTTGGCGGAGCCGGGTCTAAGTGATTCCATAGCCATGCGGTAGTAACTGGCCGTGAAAGGGATAAGAAAGTTACCACCACCGGTGTCATAGCCGGTGAATGTGCGCGGTGTATTTAAAGGCACAGGCTGACCATTGGCGTCCTTAATTTGCAGCCCGATGCCCACTGCAGTCGATGTTGCATTCAGTCCGACGACCCCTTGGGCAGCGTCAACCACAGGAGTGAGCGCCTGCAGTTGGTAATTGACCTTGGTGATTCCACTAGGACAGTTGTTCAGCGTGATGTTGAAAGGTACCGCACGGGCGGTGGAGCCTGGGTCACCGAAGTCGACTAGCGTGTAGTCGTCGCCCATGGCCACGTTTACATCCGGCGACTCGCAGGAGAGGGCCACTACGTTGATGTTCAGGCCAAGCGCGATATCAACAATGTTCTTGGAACCGAACTTCACGACCCCTAGGTCGCCGGCACGCACGACCCCGCTAGGCGCAAGAGCACCACGTTTGTAGATTTCTAGGATCATCTCGTCTCGAAGATAATAAGCACCCCATTTGAGTGGGTCTAGAGACGCGACATAGCCCATACCACTTCCCAGCCCTACCTTTATTCGGAAGGACAGTCCGGAAACACCGATGGGGAAATCTATCGTCTTCGACGTGGGAGATGGACCTCGCCCGGAGGCCAAATCTAACCCCCAGAGTTCTTGGCTAGTGCATTCAAAACTGCTGCGAGGCAGGGTTTTCGTCTCGCTGTAGAGCAAGGTCCCATCCGGCACATCGCGCGGTACTGAGATGTTTTCGGGTCCGGAATAGGAGATGAAGCGCGTGGGGTCTCCAAAACATATCGCTTGGGCCAACTCCACCCTCCCGAGCAGGATCGCTGCAACACCCAAGGCCAATTTGCCGAGAGACGAAGTACCATGACGCATGCTGCTTTTGCTCCCCAACGGGCCCACGCCCTGTCTTCGCTCAGCGCTTTAAGAACACTCTACAATGCGCCACAACCCTAGAGGCAGCTGCCGCCCTCCCACATCAGACGAACCTTATTCCACCTCGGCGGACACCGGGACAGACGCGCTCGCCGCTAAACGCTCTCAACCGATCCGTTTAGAGGGCACATCGATTCGCAGCGTTTCATGACTACTTTTAGCTGGGGCAGGCTGTACGCACAGATCGCCTAGCTATGCAGCCAATCGCCTTTGCATCTGCAAACTTATCGCCCCCGCAATAAGATAACTCTTAAGAACCCGAAAATTCGGTCGATACTCAAGACGAGGCAATTTTTCGAGGAGATTGGTCATGAACGGCAAGTTTCCGGTAGTGCTCACAATAGCAGTGCTGAGCGCGTTTCCGCTGACCCAGGCAGAAACACGCGTGGGGGCTGGTGTCATCCGCTTTACCGGTCATGTAGTTGAGTCGCCCTGTAGAACCTCGTCCGACTCCACCGGTTGGCGCATGGAGGCTTGTCCCATTCCCTCCCGTCACATTGATGTCAGTGTGCAGCAAGTCCGATCCCAATTGTCGCTCAGCTCAACGGACTTCACACCGGTGCAGGCTAAGTTAGTCGTCAGCCGAACGACCGAAAGCCGCTACTTCGATCAGCAATACACCTTGGTGGACCGCGCTGGCAAACCAATAACCACCGGCAATTTTCTCGTTACGGTGTCCATGCCCTGAGTGACCGAGGGCGTCCCTTGTATCGCGACGCCCTTTGCCTGCGACACCGTAGAAAATAGGATTCATCCTATTCTTCAGCCCACAACACCCATGACCTAATACCTCAGGCGAGTGCAAACTTTTGCCTCTAGCAGGAAAAGTTGCACGCCACCCGCGCTCAATCTAGCAACGCAGCTTTTCTACTCTTAGAAACTGCCAAGGATTCACATGAGCGATGGGAAAGTACTTAAGCGCCGCCGTTTTTAGCCTAACATTGCTGCATCATGCAGTCGCTGCCTCTAACGAAGACGCACACTTCACTCCTGCCCAGCAGAAGGAGTACGCTCGCATCGTCTACCTGCGCAAGCAGCTTGACGATGCACTTGAGCAGCGAAATGGCCTGATGGACACACTGGCCGATTTGGAACAGCGGGCTACCCAGTTGGTAACGGCGAATCTGCAGCTCGCGGACCGCCAAGCAGCACTCTTGGCTGCTCAAGGGCAACACGCGCCCGCTGACGCGGCAAGACAGTTTGTCTTGAGTGATGAGACATCGAACGATGCTCGTGCCAGCTATGTAATGGGCGCGCGCTATGCGGAAAGAGCCTCTCTCGAAACCGAACAACTCGCCTCCATTGGGAAGAAATTGGACCTTCTCGCGCTCACCCAAGGATTCAACGACCGCTTACACGCCCAGATGCAGTTGCCCAAGGATCAGGTTTCCGCAGAGCTCTCCAGCATCGACCTGCAGTTAGAAGAGGTGAATCGCGCCAGAGCTCAAAAGCACCGTCAGGCATTGCTATCAGCTGCCGCTAAGGAAAAAGGCGCGCTCGCATTGCCGGGAGGCGTGATCTATCGAATTCTCGATAAAGGCAAGGCGCCTACGGTGACTGATCAGAGCGACATCTTGTTCGAGTTCGATGAACAGCTCGGAACAGGCGAGATTTTAGCTAGCCGGGAGTCGAGGAACAGCAAGGTGAAACGCTTACCGCCACCGTTTCGAACAATACTCAAACAGCTTGGGCTCGGTGGCTCGGCTAAAATTCATATCCCTATAGACACAGCTGATGATGAACGAGCTGCTCCCAGAGGTATTCCCCCCGGCAACCTCTCAATCGTCACCATCAAGGTAATCGGCATCAAGTAGCTCAGCCTCACACTATTGGCCTGCTACCAACATGACTGTCAGGCACAGGCGGAATCGGCACCTGCCTTGCAGCCAACTTAGAAACTCAGCCGTAGCATCCCGGCCAGTTGCCGATCATCGGCATTGCGTGATCGGCTGCATGCCTTCAGGGCTTGTCGCAGACAACGCACCAAGCAGAGCGCAGCCGGGTCCAGGGCTTGGTCGCGCAGATGGATCACGCTGATCTCTCCCTCGCCCAGCAACTCGTCCAATGCCAACGCCTGCGCCTTGCCGCGAAGCGGCTCGCACAACAGCATCGGCCCGGGCGAATAGCCGAGCATGCCGGCGTCCACGATCAGGCTGCTGAGCATGGCGCTGGACTGGGCGCAGACGATACGCCCCGGCTCGATAGTCAGGCCATGGCGGCCGAACAGCTGATGCATCAACGCATGCTGCCCGGCCTGGGTGAAGTTCATGACCCACTCCTGCTCCAGCAACTGGCCGAGCGAGCGCGCGCCCTGCATCGGGTGTCCGATACGGGCCAGCACATGCATCGGGTAATGGGCCAGCACCTGGTGGCTGAACTCCTGCCCTGGCAAGCCCCCCATCGGCCCCAAGGCGAACTGCATCTGCCCATTGCGCAGCAGTGCCAGGCTGACCGCCTGCAGGCCTTCGTACAGCTCCAGCTGAACCGTTGGCATCTCCTGGCGGAAGGCTTGTAGCGCCGCACCCAACAAGGTCTGCCCGAACCACGGCGTGATGCCTACGCACAAGCGGGTCGGTGCCTCGCCACGCAGGCTCGCCAGGTCGCGCTGGGCCTTTTCCAGCTGGCTGGCGATCTGCCGCGCGTGAGGGAGCAAGGTCAGGCCCGCGCTGGCCAGGCGCGCACCGCCTGCATGGCGGGCCAGCAACGGCAGCCCCTGCTCTTCTTCCAGCTCACGCAAGGCGCGGGTGACCGCGGCCTGGGACAAGCCCAGGGCGCGTGCAGCCGACCGGATACCGCCGTGGTCGGCGACCGCGATCAAAGCCTGTAGCTGATGCAGCTTCACGAAAAGCCTCCCACCTGAACACCAAGGGTCGTCATGACAACATTTTTGCGGCTTATGTCCTACCGCCGCTGGCGCTAGGTTAGAGCACGAGGCCAAGGCCGCCAACGGGCCAGCAGTGTCGCCTCGCAGACCAGGAAAGCACAACATGAACAACACCTGCATCGCCCCCGGCATCGCTGCCATCATCCCTGCCATGGTCGAGCTGCGCCGCGCGATCCATCGCGAGCCTGAACTGGGCTTCGAAGAGTTCTCCACCTGCGCTCGTGTCATCAGCCATCTGCGTCAATGGGGCTACGAGGTTCATCAGGGCATGGCGGGCACCGCGGTAGTCGCCACTCTGCGCAACGGTACGGGCCCGACACTGGGTTTGCGCGCCGAGCTCGATGCCTTGCCCATCGAAGAGCAAAGCGGCCGCCCCTGGGCCAGCACCGTGCCTGGCAAGATGCACGCCTGCGGCCATGACGGGCATACCGCGATGCTACTGGCCGCCGCCTGCGAGCTGGCCCGCGAACGTCACTGGCGTGGCACCCTGCACCTGTTCTTCCAGCCCGCCGAAGAGGGCCATGGCGGCTCGGGCGCCAAGCGTATGCTCGATGAAGGGGTGTTCGAGCGCTTCCCCTGCGATGCGGTTTACGCCCTGCACAACTCCCCCGGCATGCCGTTGGGCATGTTCGGCGTACTCGCCGGGCCACGCATGGCCTCCACCGACAGCGTGACCATCGTCATCCAAGGCAACGGAGGCCATGGAGCCATGCCGGACAAGGCGATCGACCCTGTGGTGATCGGCGCATCGCTGGTGCTGGCGCTGCAGACCATCGTCTCGCGCAACGTCCCCCCCAGCGAGACGGCCATTATCACCGTGGGCGCCTTCCTGGCCGGCGATGCCGCCAATGTGATCCCCGGCCAGGCCGAGCTGCGCCTAAGCGTGCGCACGCTCGACCCAGCCGTGCGCGACCTGCTGCGCAAGCGCATCCAGGTCCTCGCCGAACACCACGCACTCAGCTATGGGGGCACCGCCACGGTGCGCTTCAGCGAAGGTTACCCAGTGCTGCTCAACGACCACGAGGCCACTCGGCTGGCCGAAACAGTCATACGCGAGTGGCTTGGCGACGAGGGATTGGCGTCGGGCCAAAAACCAATCTGCGCAAGCGATGACTTCGCTTTCTGGTTGGAGCGCGTGCCGGGTTGCTATGTGCTGATCGGCAATGGTGACGGCTACGGCAGCTGCGAAGTGCACAACCCCGGCTACGACTTCAACGACCTGGCACTCCCCCTTGGCGCAACCTTCTGGGTGCGCCTGGCACAGCGTTTCCTGGCCTGACGGCCACCGCAAGAGAGCAATGACGATGACAACAAGAACAACACACTTCGCCACCGACACCAGCACCACACAACCCAGCAGACGCCGGGCAATCGCCGCCATCTGCATGGGTAATGCCCTGGAGTTCTACGACTTTCTGGTCTACAGCCTGCTGGCCACGCTCATGGCCAGGCTGTTCTTCCCTTTCAGTGACCACCCACTGATCCCATTGATGCTATCACTGGCCGTGTTCGGCACCGGCTTCGTCATGCGCCCGCTGGGCGGCCTGGTGATCGGCCTGTATGCCGACCGTGTCGGACGCAAGGCTGCCATGCGTCTGACCTTGTGGCTGATGGCAATCGGTTCGCTGATGTTCACCGTTGCGCCCACCTATGCCCAGGCCGGCCTGCTAGGCCCGGCCGTGGTGATCACCGCCAGGCTCTTGCAGGGATTCGCCGTTGGTGGGCAGATCGGCACGTCGACCACCATGCTCATGGAATATGCCGACAAGCACTCGCGCGGCTACTACTGCAGTTGGCAGACCTTCAGTCAGAGCCTCGGCATCTGCCTGGGCGCACTGATGGTCACGCTGCTGAGCAATCTGCTCAGCCCGCAGGCCATGGACAGTTGGGGCTGGCGCGTGATCTTCGCCATCGGCATCCTGGCGATCCCCGTCAGCGAGTACATTCGCCACCGCCTGGAGGAAACCCATGCCCACCGCCAGGCCTCGCGCAGCCGCGCATCGGCGTCCCAAGGCAAACAGCTGGCCCAACTGCTGCAACATCCGCGGCAGATGCTGGCGGGCGTGCTGCTGGTGATCGGTGCCACGGTACCGATCTACACCATCCAGTTCTACCTGGCCAACCATGCCATCGGCGTGCTCGGCATGCCCCTGGCCAGCGGCACCTGGGCGGCGATCGTGGCCTGCCTGCCCCCCTTGCTGCTATCGGCCCATGCCGGGCGCTTGAGTGACCGCATCGGCAGGCGCAAGGCGATCTTCTGGCCCCTGCCCATCCTGCTGGTGGCAATCTACCCAGCCTTCCTGGTACTCAACCAGCACCCCAGCCTGCCCATGCTGCTGACCGTGGTGTTCGTGCTGAGCATCCCGCTGACCTACACCATCGTGCCCAACCTGGCGATCCTGCCGGAGCTGTTCCCCACGCGCATCCGCGCCAGCGGCATGTCCCTTGCCTACTGCATCGGCGTGGCCCTGTTCGGCGGCTTCGCCCAGTTCTTCGCCGCTGGCCTGGTCGGCCTCACCGGCAACACCAATGCTCCGGCGTTCTACATCATCGCGGCAATCCTGCTGTCGCTGGTCGGCCTGAAGCTGGCGCCGGAAACCGCCGGCAAAGACCTCGACTGATAACACCGGCTCACGGACGAGCCCTCCCCTTTCTACGACCACAGGCCAATGGCCTGCGGCACCCGGCTGCGCCCAGAACAAGAACAACAGGTAAACCTCGATGCTCCATCGCCATGCCACACTGCTTTGCAGCGCCCTGCTAGCCACCGACGCCCTGGCTGAACCCCATGGCCTCGTCGAAGACAGCCAGCTGGAGCTGCGCAACCGCAACTTCTATTTCAATCGCGACTTTCGCAACGGTGCCAGCAATGGCCAGGGCAACAATGCTGCCCTGCCTGCCAACCAACGCAACGGGTACCGCCAGGAATGGGCCCATGGTGTCATGCTTGGCCTGACCTCGGGCTTTACCCAGGGCACCCTGGGCCTAGGGCTCGATGCCCATGCCCAGCTCGGCCTCAAGCTCGACAGCGGCCCCGGACGCACCGGAACCCTACTGCTGCCGATCAGCCATAACCGCCAACGCAACGCAGAGGTGGCAGACGACTACAGCCACGCCGGTGCCGCGCTGAAGGCACACGGGCTCGGCGGTGAGTTGAAGTGGGGCCAGATGCGCACCTCGACCCCGGTGTTCACCACCGCCGACAGCCGCTTGCTGCCCGAGATGGCCACCGGCTTGTACCTGCGCCACGATGCTGTACCTGGGCTGCTGCTCGAAATGGGGCACTTCACCGCCTATCACGATTTCACGTCGAACAACGCAGACGACAGCCTGCGCACCCGCTATTCCGATGTAGAAGTGCGCAGCCTGGACTTTCTCGGTGCCACTTACCAAGTCAACGACACCTTATGCCTCAAGCTCTTTCACGCCCGGGCCGAGGACAACTGGTTGCAGCACTACATCAATCTCAACCAGGACGTGCCTCTTTCCTCCGCCAGCGGCCTGAACGTCGACCTACACCTGTACCGCAGTGACGATACCGGCCGCGCCTTGTCAGGCCGGGTGGACAACATCAGTTGGAGCCTCGCGACCGCCTGGCGATATGGCGCCCACCGCGTGACCCTGGCGTACCAGCAGGTCGATGGCGATACCCCTTTCGATTATGTCGGCGGATTGTCCATCGACTTGGCCAACTCGGTGCAGATTTCCGACTTCAACGCCCCCGGCATGAAGTCCCGACAAGTGAGATATGACCTTAACCTGGCCGGGTATGGCGTCCCCGGGTTGAGCTTCATGACCCGCTACGTCACCGGCAGCAGCGCCAGCGACGCGCATTGGCGTCCGGGGCCGCACTATGCCGGCGGCCCGCTGTCGAGCTATGGGGAGTACGACGGCGCTCGCTGGCACGAGCTGGACCTCGAGCTGCGTTACGTGGTGCAACAGGGCTTAGCTCGGGACCTCTCCGTGCGCACCCGCGTTGCCAACTACCGCGGCAACCGCGAGGCACAGGTCGACCTGCAGGATATCAACGAGGTGCGGTTGATCATTGAGTACCCGCTCACACTCTGAGACGCGCCCAGGCTGCGGCAGGGTGTACTGCCGCTTTTCAGGCCTGTGCCTGTCAATCAAAGAGGGAGGAGCTGAAGAGACGAGGCCTTCTAGTACGAACGTGCCGCAGGCATCGCCCTGGATGCTGTCGACCCGCGAGTTTGTCGATCAGGTTCACACTCGCCTTGTGCCGTGCAATGCCGTAGCCACTGGTATAGTTAAGGCCCCGAAAGGATAGCACCTCCGGACGTGGACACAACGTTGGGGCTATAGCAGATCGGTACGATGATCATGCCGTGGTGGCAATCTAGCCAACCGAGGCGCCCTTGGCTCACAAGCCGCCAGTCAGGCCAGGAAATTGCGCATCTGCCCGGACATTTCCGTTCGGAGCACCACACCGACGCGCATGCTGGCGAGCAAGAGCCCAAATACCGTGGGATCACCCTAGAGTGGCGATGGACCACAGTAACAAGGTACCCGCGTGACACCAACGAAGAACGGGAGGTCCGCGCCAGCACCGCTTGCAATAGGCGCAGACTGCGGCTCTAACGCCAGTCTGCACTAAGGCCCCGAGCTTCCGTTCTGCCGGAAACACACTAGCCACCATCCCGCTATTCCGGGTCATCCTAGGCCAGATACTTTGGATACTTCTCAGCAGCATCTCTGCCCCCTCGCACAACGCAGGTGCTGCTTCCACAGCCCGCGCAGCGTCTCGGGCATAAGGTTCCAGCACAGCGCACTTGGCGAGCCAGCGCATAGGCCTGCAATCGCCGAACCTGGCGCTCATCGACCAATCCGGCTTATTCATGCCCTCGCACGGCGCCTACTCAGGAAGGTTCACGCCCTTCAGACCGCGTAGATACCCACTCCGCACGTATTCTTTGCCCAGGCGGGCTGTTCACTTGTGCAGCTCGAACAGCGCGGCAAAGAATTGGCCTATGCCAATATCAGCCATTTAAAGATGGCATGTACCAGCGAGGCCCCCAAGCGTCCGCAGCAGGTCTCTTTGAACCGAATGGTGCTCACACACAACATTGGGGTCATTTAATCCAGACTCTGATGGTCAGGACGCATGAACGAGGTCGCTGAAATTCGGTGGGGTAAAAAGTGGGGTGAAAATAGACGCCGGCATCTATCGGTTGGCCATAAAAAAATCCAGTCACCATTAAGTGACTGGATTCTTTGGAGTTTTTTGGTCGGGACGGAGTGATTCGAACACTCGACCCCTTGCACCCCATGCAAGTGCGCTACCGGGCTGCGCTACGCCCCGACATCATTCTCGATGTTGCTGAGAACGGTGAAGAATTTACCCTAACCTTTTGAATAATGGAAGCTTTTTTTCAAAAAAAATCAGGTCACTTCTTCAACACCACCAGCACATCCTCCAATTCCGCAATCATCTGCCGAATCAATTGCTTGTACTGGGTAGTGTCATCCTTGGCTTCATCACTGGAGAGGCGCAATCGCGCACCGCCGATGGTGAAGCCCTGGTCATACAGCAGCGCGCGGATCTGGCGGATCATCAGCACATCTTGGCGCTGGTAATACCGCCGGTTGCCGCGGCGCTTGACCGGGTTGAGTTGCGGGAACTCCTGTTCCCAATAACGCAGCACGTGCGGTTTTACCGCACAGAGCTCACTGACCTCACCGATGGTGAAGTAGCGCTTGCCCGGAATGGGGGGCAGCTCGTCGTTATGGCTTGGTTCCAGCATAGGCCTCAACCCGGGCTTTCAGTTTCTGCCCTGGACGAAAGGTGACGACACGGCGAGCGGTGATCGGGATCTCTTCCCCCGTTTTGGGGTTGCGGCCCGGCCGCTGGCGTTTGTCGCGAAGGTCGAAGTTGCCGAAACCGGACAGCTTGACCTGCTCGTTCTCTTCAAGTGCGTGCCGAATTTCTTCGAAAAACAGCTCGACCAGCTCCTTGGCCTCTCTCTTGTTGAGCCCCAGCTCCTCGTACAGCCTTTCGGCCATCTCAGCTTTCGTCAGAGCACCCATACGCTATTTCCTTAACGTGGTGTTCAACCTTTGTTCAAGCGAGGTGAGGATGTTTTGCAGGGTAGTGTTCACCTCATCGTCGTTAAGAGTGCGCGATGGATGCTGCCAGGTCAAGCCGACGGCCAGGCTTTTTCTATCAGGATCAATACCTTTACCTTGGTAGACGTCAAACAGCCTGAGGTCTGTGAGCCATTCGCCCGCATTGTCACGAATTACTTCAAGCACCGAGCTAGAAGCTACATCACGTCCTGCGATCAACGCCAGGTCACGCCTCACTTCCGGGAACTTGGACAGCTCACTGAACTTCGGCAGGCGGCCTTCGACCACGTCGCCCAGTACCAGCTCGAAGACGAACACTGGGCGCTCCAGGCCCAGGGTCTTGGCCAGCTCTGGGTGGATAGCGCCGAGGTAGCCGACTTCCTTGCCGTCGCGCTCGATGCGGGCGGTCTGGCCAGGATGCAGAGCTGGGTGGTTGCCAGCGACGAAGGTGAAGTCGCCCAGGGCGCCCGAATAGCCCAGCAGGGCTTCGACATCGGCCTTCACATCGAAGAAGTCGATGCTGTCACGGCCGTTGGCCCAGCCTTCCGGCAGGCGGCTGCCGGTGGCGACGCCGGCGATCATCGGCTGCTGCTTGAGGTCGCCCAGCTGGCCGACGAAGCGCAGGCCGCTTTCGAACAGGCGTACCCGGTCCTGCTGGCGGTTGAGGTTGTGTTGCAGCGCCTTGACCAGGCCCGGCCACAGGGACGCGCGCATGGCGGCCATGTCGCTGGAGATGGGGTTGGCCAGCAGCAGCGGCTCGACGCCTGGGGTGAACAGCTCGAACAGTTTCGGGTCGATGAAGCTGTAGGTGATGGCTTCCTGGTAGCCACGGGCAACCAGCAGGCGGCGCAGGGTCGGCAGCTCGCCACGGGACTCCGGACGGGCCTGGGGAGCCAGGCGGGCCTGCGGGTAGCGTACCGGCAGGTTGTTGTAGCCGTACAGGCGGGCCAGTTCTTCGATCAGGTCGACTTCCAGGCTGATATCGAAGCGGTGGCTGGGGACTTCGACGGTCCACTGCCCTGCTCCGCTGGCGCTGGTTTTCAGTTCCAGGGCGTTGAGCAGCTGCTCGACCTGGGCAGCGTCCATGTCCATGCCGAGCATCTGGTTGATGCGTTCGGCGCGCAGGGTGACCGGCGCGACCTTGGGCAGGTGCTGCTCGCTCACGGCCTCGACGATGGGGCCGGCTTCGCCGCCGACGATTTCCAGTACCAGTGCGGTGGCGCGCTCCATGGCTTCACGGGCCAGCTGCGAGTCGACGCCGCGCTCGTAGCGGTGCGAGGCATCGGTGTGCAGGCCGTAGGAACGGGCCTTGCCAGCCACGGAAATCGGCTCGAAGAAGGCGCTTTCCAGGAACAGGTCGCGGGTCTTCTCGGTGTTCACACCGCTGTGCTCGCCCCCCATGACACCGGCGATGGCCAGGGCACGGGTGTGGTCGGCGATGACCAAGGTGTCGGCACGCAGGGCGACTTCCTGACCGTCCAGCAGAACGAGCTTCTCGCCCTCCTCGGCCATGCGCACGCGGATGCCGCCATTGATTTCGGCGAGGTCGAAGGCATGCATCGGCTGGCCAAGTTCGAGCATCACGTAGTTGGTGATGTCGACGGCGGCGTCGATGCTGCGCACGTCGCTGCGGCGCAGACGCTCGACCATCCACAGCGGGGTCGGCTTGCTCAGGTCGACGTTGCGGATCACGCGGCCCAGATAGCGCGGGCAAGCAGCCGGGGCCGAAACTTCGACCGGGCGCACTTCGTCGTGGGCGGCCGGTACGGCCGGCACCACTGGGCGGGTGACCGGGGTGTCGTACAGGGCGCTAACGTCACGGGCCAGGCCCGCGATGGACAGGCAGTCGCCGCGGTTCGGGGTCAGGCCGATCTCGATGCTGGCGTCGTCCAGGTTCAGGTAGGCGCGAATGTCTTCGCCGACCGGGGCGTCAGCTGCCAGCTCCAGCAGGCCGTCGTTCTCTTCGCTGATTTGCAGCTCTGCAGCCGAGCACAGCATGCCGAAGGACTCGACGCCACGCAGCTTGGCCTTCTTGATCTTGAAGTCGCCTGGCAGTTCGGCACCGATCATGGCGAACGGGATCTTGATGCCAGGGCGTGCGTTCGGGGCGCCGCAGACGACCTGGAAGGTTTCCTGGCCGTTGCTCACCTGGCACACGCGCAGCTTGTCGGCGTCCGGGTGTTGTTCGGTGGTGAGGATCTCGCCCACCACGATGCCGCTGAACTGGCCGGCAGCAGGGGTTACGCTGTCGACTTCGAGGCCGGCCATGGACAGGCGGGCGACCAGTTCGTCACGGGAGACTTGCGGGTTGACCCAACCGCGCAGCCACTGTTCACTGAATTTCATGCTGTTCTCCTAGAAAGTGCGTCGATCGGGCCTAGCGGAATTGGGCGAGGAACCGCAGGTCGTTGTCGAAGAACAGACGCAAATCGTTGACGCCATAGCGCAGCATGGCCAGGCGCTCGGCGCCCATGCCGAAGGCGAAGCCCTGGAATTCTTCAGGGTCGATGCCAGACATGCGCAGCACGTTCGGGTGCACCATGCCGCAGCCCATGACCTCGAGCCAGCCGGTCTGCTTGCACACGCGGCAGCCTTTGCCGGAGCACATCACGCACTCCATGTCAACTTCGGCAGACGGCTCGGTGAAGGGGAAGAACGACGGACGGAAGCGTACCGCCAGCTCTTTTTCGAAGAACACCCGCAGGAATTCCTCGATGGTGCCCTTGAGGTCGGCGAAGTTGATGCCGCGGTCGACCAGCAGGCCCTCGACCTGGTGGAACATCGGCGAATGGGTGATATCCGAGTCGCAGCGGTACACCCGGCCCGGGCAGACAATGCGGATCGGCGGCTGGCTGGCCTCCATGGTCCGCACCTGCACCGGCGAGGTGTGGGTGCGCAGCAGCATGTTGGCATTGAAGTAGAAGGTGTCGTGCATCGCCCGGGCCGGGTGGTGGCCGGGGATGTTGAGCGCTTCGAAGTTGTGGTAGTCGTCTTCGACCTCAGGGCCTTCGGCGATGCCGTAGCCGATGTGGGTGAAGAACTGCTCGATGCGCTCGAGAGTACGGGTGATCGGGTGCAGCCCACCGGTGGTCTGGCCACGGCCTGGCAGGGTCACGTCGATGCATTCGGCGGCCAGGCGAGCGTTGAGCTCGGCTTCTTCGAAGGCGGCCTTGCGTGCGTTGAGCACGTCGGTGACGCGTTCCTTGGCGTCGTTGATCAGCGCGCCGACCTTGGGGCGCTCGTCGGCTGGCAGGTTGCCCAGGGTCTTCATCACCTGGGTCAGCTCGCCCTTCTTGCCGAGGAATTGGACCCGGATCTGTTCCAGGGCAGTGATGTCTTCAGCGCGTTCCACGGCCTCGAGGGCTTGGGCAACCAGCGCGTCCAGGTTTTCCATGTACAGACTCCAGATACGAAAATAGGGGAAGAGCTTTTGAAAGCTCTTCCCCTATCGATGACGTTTTACACCCGACGGCGCACAGCGCCGCCGGATGATTGTCGTGGGTACTTAAGCCAGGACGGCTTTAGCTTTCTCGACAATCGCAGCAAACGCCGCTTTTTCGTTCACTGCCAGGTCGGCCAGAACCTTGCGGTCGATTTCGATCGACGCCTTTTTCAGGCCAGCAATCAGACGGCTGTAGGACAGACCGTTGGTGCGGGCACCGGCGTTGATACGAGCGATCCACAGAGCGCGGAACTGACGCTTCTTCTGGCGACGGTCACGGTAGGCGTATTGGCCAGCCTTGATGACCGCTTGCTTGGCAACGCGGAATACGCGCGAACGCGCACCGTAGTAGCCTTTAGCCAGTTTCAGAATTTTCTTGTGACGCTTACGAGCGATGACGCCACGCTTTACACGAGCCATGAGTAACTTCCTCTATCGTTGACCAGAATTAACGTACGCGCAGCATGCGCTCGACTTTTGCCACGTCAGACGGGTGCAGCAGGCTGGCACCGCGCAGTTGACGCTTACGCTTGGTCGACATTTTGGTCAGGATGTGGCTTTTGAAAGCGTGCTTGTGCTTGAAGCCGGAAGCGGTTTTCAGGAAACGCTTCGCAGCACCGCTCTTGGTTTTCATCTTTGGCATGTTGGAACTCCGCATTCGATAAAATTACACATAATCATCAGGCCTGCCGTGCCCGGGAGATTACTTCTTCTTTTTGGGGGCGATGACCATCATAAGCTGGCGTCCTTCCATCTTCGGATGCTGCTCAACGGTGCCGTATTCAGCGAGGTCAGCTTCGACCCGCTTCAACAGCTCCATGCCCAGCTCCTGGTGGGCCATCTCACGGCCGCGGAATCTCAGAGAGATCTTGGCCTTGTCCCCATCGCTAAGGAAACGTACCAGGTTGCGTAGTTTTACCTGGTAATCCCCTTCTTCCGTCCCTGGACGAAACTTGATTTCTTTGATCTGGATCTGCTTCTGGTTCTTCTTGGCCTCGGAAGCCTGCTTCTTCTTCTCGAAGAGGTGCTTGCCGTAGTCCATCACCTTGCAGACAGGCGGTTGCGCGTCTGCAGAGATCTCCACCAGATCCAGCTTCGCTTCATCAGCGATACGCAGCGCTTCATCAATCGAGACGATGCCAATCTGCTCGCCGTCAGCGCCAATTAACCGAACCTCGCGTGCCGAGATATTCTCGTTGATCGGGGCTTTCGGTGCAGTTCGTTTATCGTTTCTCATTTCACGCTTAATAGTCATTACTCCGATTCTAGGCGACCGCGCTGAGCCACGGCTTCAGCGAGCAGTTGGGTGAATTGGGAGACGGGCATGGAGCCCAGGTCTTTGCCATCACGGGTACGCACTGCAACGGTCTGCGTTTCGACTTCGCGGTCCCCTATAACCAGAAGGTATGGGACCTTGAGCAAAGTATGCTCGCGGATTTTAAAGCCGATCTTCTCATTTCTCAAGTCGGACTTGGCACGGAAACCGCTTCCGTTCAGCGTTTTTTCCACCTCGAGCGCGAAATCGGCCTGCTTGTCGGTGATATTCATGATCACCGCCTGGGTTGGCGCCAGCCACGCCGGGAACACGCCCGCGTAGTGCTCGATCAGCATACCGATGAAGCGCTCGAAGGAGCCGAGGATAGCACGGTGCAGCATGACCGGGCGCTTGCGGTTGTTGTCTTCGGCAATGTAGCTGGCGTCCAGACGCTCAGGCAGGTTCGGGTCGTACTGCAGGGTACCGCACTGCCAGTTACGGCCAAGGCAGTCGCGCAGGGTGAACTCGATCTTCGGGCCGTAGAAGGCGCCCTCGCCCGGCTGGTATTCCCACTCCAGGCCCGACTCGTTCAGCGCATCGGCCAGGGCGCCTTCGGCGCGATCCCACAGCTCTTCGGAGCCCACGCGCTTGGCGGGACGGGTGGAGAGCTTCATGGCGATGTCGGTGAAGCCGAAGTCCTTGTAGACGTCCAGGGTCAGCTTGATGAAGTCGGCAGCCTCCTTCTTCACCTGGTCTTCGGTGCAGAAGATGTGCGCGTCGTCTTGCACGAAGCCACGCACGCGCATGATGCCGTGCAGGGCGCCGGACGGCTCGTTGCGGTGGCAGGCACCGAACTCGGCCAGGCGCAGCGGCAGGTCGCGGTACGATTTGAGGCCCTGGTTGAACACTTGCACGTGGCACGGGCAGTTCATCGGCTTGACCGCGAAGTCGCGGCTTTCCGACGAGGTGGTGAACATGTTCTCGGCGTAGTTGGACCAGTGGCCGGAGCGCTCCCAGAGGATGCGGTCGACGACCTGCGGGGTCTTGATTTCCTGGTAGCCGTTCTCACGCTGGACCTTACGCATGTACTGCTCGAGCACCTGGTACACGGTCCAGCCGTTGGCATGCCAGAACACCATACCCGGAGCTTCTTCCTGCAGATGGAAGAGGTCGAGCTGCTTGCCGATCTTGCGGTGGTCGCGCTTCTCGGCTTCCTCGATGCGCTGGATGTAGGCGGCCAGCTGCTTCTTGTCGGCCCAGGCGGTGCCGTACACACGCTGCAGCTGCTCGTTCTTGGCATCGCCGCGCCAGTAGGCGCCGGACAGCTTGGTCAGCTTGAAGGCTTTGAGGAAGCGGGTGTTCGGCACGTGCGGGCCACGGCACATGTCGACGTATTCTTCGTGGTAGTACAGGCCCATGGCCTGCTCGTCGGGCATATCCTCGACCAGGCGCAGCTTGTAGTCTTCGCCACGACGCTTGAACACGTCGATGACTTCGGCGCGCGGGGTCATCTTCTTGACGACGTCGTAGTCCTTGTCGATCAGCTGCTGCATGCGCTGTTCGATGGCGGCCATGTCTTCAGGGGTGAAGGGGCGCTCGTAGGCGATGTCGTAGTAGAAGCCTTCGTCGATCACCGGGCCGATCACCATCTTGGCGGTCGGGTACAACTGCTTCACCGCGTGGCCGACCAGGTGGGCGCACGAGTGGCGGATGATCTCCAGTCCCTCTTCATCTTTAGGGGTGATGATCTGCAGGGTGGCGTCGTTCTCGATCAGGTCGCAGGCGTCGACCAGCTTGCCGTCGACCTTGCCGGCCAGGGTGGCCTTGGCCAGGCCCGCGCCAATGGAGGCGGCGACTTCGGCAACGGTGACGGCCTTGTCGAACGAACGTTGACTGCCATCGGGAAGAGTAATTACGGGCATGGCGCCTCCTCTCCTAGTGGTGACCCCTACCAAAGGTCACATGGGTTGGGATGAGCCAGTACAAGATCCGCCCTGCCTTTCCCGCGGGAAAGCCTGCCTCACAGTGGCAGAGACCTTTCGGCCTGCCAGGGACGAACCAGAGTGACTGGAAAATGATAAATGGAATGCAGGCCGCGTATGGATGCGCTGCAAGCCGAGCATCCTAGCACGCGGCTTGGGCGCCAGGCAGAAATATTTGGAAATTACACCGCTTCGGTGAACTTGTTCGGAAAATTCCACCTCAGAGTCTCTGAAGCATCCTACTCTTGATGAGACTCAACCCAAGGAGTGTGTGGTTATGCGACTTCAGTCTCTTCTGGCGCTGACGGCTGCCAGCGCCCTACTGCTGCCGCTGGCGGCCCAGGCAGAATGGCCTGCTGGCAAGAAAGGCGCCTACATGGACCAATGTGTCCGGGTGGCCACCGCGCAAGGCGTCGATGCCAAGACGGCCGACCAGCATTGCAAGTGTGGCGCCGACGCCATCGAGAAAAACTTCACCAAGGCGGAAATCGAAGACCTCGACAGCAAGGACGGCGTGGACGCCAAGCTGATGCAGCGGGCCCAGAGCGCCGTGAAACAGGCCTGCGCGCCAAAAGGCTGAGGCCTTTTGGCGGGCGATTTATACATTGTTTGTCGCAGATCAGTATCCTGCGAAGGTAACAGGCGCTAGATGCGCAGAATTAGACTATGATGTGGCCGGTGCTGCGTAGCCTCGGCGACATTGCACCCTCGATAAAAATCATGTTTCTGGAGATTCACCCCATGTCCAATCGCCAAAACGGCACCGTCAAATGGTTCAATGATGAAAAAGGCTACGGCTTCATCACCCCACAAGGCGGCGGCGACGACCTGTTCGTACACTTCAAGGCCATCGAATCCGACGGCTTCAAGAGCCTGAAAGAGGGCCAGTCCGTTTCCTTCGTTGCCGAGCGCGGTCAGAAGGGCATGCAGGCTGCGCAGGTTCGTCCGGAGTAATTCGGATAGAAACGCAAAAAACCCGCCTTCGTGGCGGGTTTTTTGTGGGTGTCATGCTGGTATTGCTGTGGCGGCGAAACTGCCCTATCGCCGGCAAGCCGGCTCCCCCAGGTGGCGCTGCACCTGAGAAGCAGGCTTCACGGGCTCGCTAGCCGCAGTTGACGC
This sequence comes from Pseudomonas sp. NY15356, assembly GCF_048068175.1. Taxonomy (NCBI): domain Bacteria; kingdom Pseudomonadati; phylum Pseudomonadota; class Gammaproteobacteria; order Pseudomonadales; family Pseudomonadaceae; genus Pseudomonas; species Pseudomonas sp. NY15356. Next base: position 20,590 of record NZ_JBLUPW010000009.1, read on the forward strand.
GGGTGACGACGCCTTTGTCATCGACGTTCAGGTTCAGCCGCTCGGAGCGGTACTCCAGGGTGATGACGTCGTGGGGCTTGAGGATGCGCGCCAGCTGCGAGCCGCTGGCCTTGCGGGCCTGCTCGAGCAATTCGGGGGTGGCCTGCTTACCGAGGGTGAAGTCGGCCGCGCTGGCTTCGCAGCGCCCGCCATTGTCGGCCGGGGTGGTCGGGGCCTTGTCGCCACCGCCCGAGGAACCGCCTGTGCTGCAACCTGCCAGGACTGCAGCCGCCAGCAAGGTCGCCAGGTAAGCACGGGTACGGAACATGAATCCTCCTAATCGATCACGGGAACTGCCTAATGCGACAGTTCCATTCCACATTTGTTGCAAAACCGGACAAGTCTGCCTGAAGCGAGGCCCCCAGGCCAAAAGCCAATCGTGACCGGATTTTGCGACGGATGCCCGGCATGCCACTGTGCGCCCAAGGCCAAGGCATGATTTACTGCTGCAAGCGGAGCGCACCACGCCTCCCTTCGAATGCCAAGGTCAGGTGTTCGACCCACAGCCCGGGCCCGCCACGAGAGCCTTCCATGAGCAGCCACAGCATCGATGCCGACATCAAGGTCAAATGGGCCGAGGGCCAGAGCGCCTACAGCCCCGGTACCCCCGAGGAATTGCTACTGATCGCCATCGACCTGCTGGTGCGCGACCGCGGCAGCGAGGCGGCGCGCAGCTTCATCGAGCAGGTGTTCGAGCGCTACGCACCGCACGCGGCTATCGCAATCGAGCCAGGCGCGCGCTGAGCAGGTCGAAGAAACCCTGGGCGTCGCCTTCGTTCAACCACAAAACGTTGGCAGGTTGCTTGAGCACGGCGTACCAGTCCACCACGGTCTGGCCGAAGGTCGGCCCTTCGCGGCTGTCGATCACCATGTGCGCGCGGCGGCCGCTGAACAGCTCGGGCTCGAGCAGGTAGGCGATGACGCTGGCGTCGTGCACCGGGCCGCCGGGCATGCCGTACAGGTCCATGTCGCGCTTGACGTAGACATTGAGGATATCCACCACGCGCCGGCTGGCCTGGTTGTTGACGGCGGCCAGCTGCTTGAAGCGGGCCTCGCTGGTGATCACCTTGTGAGTGAGGTCCAGGGGCACATACGTGAGCTTCACGCCGCTGGCCAGCACCACTTCGGCGGCATGGGGGTCGGCGTAGAGATTGAACTCGGCCACCGGGGTGATGTTGCCGCCGTTGAAGTGCGCACCGCCCATCACCACCACTTCCTTGATGCCCTTGGCGATCTCGGGCTTCTGGATCAAGGCCAGGGCCAGGTTGGTCTGTGGGCCGAGCATGGCGAGGGTGATGCTGTGGGGCTCGGCGCTGGACAGGGTGTCGACCAGGTACTGCACGGCGTTGCCCTGGGCCAGGCCTTGCCGGGGCTCATGGACCGTGACGCCTTCCAGGCCTTCTTCGCCGTGCACATCGGCAGCGTAGATCGGCTTGCGCACCAGCGGGCGCCCTGCCCCGGCGTAGACTGGGATATCCTCGCGACCCGCCCATTCACGGGCCAGGCGGGCGTTGCGCGAGGTCTTGGCCAGGCGCACGTTGCCGGCGACGGTGGTGATGGCGCGGATGTTGAGCTCGTCCGGGGAGGCCATGGCCAGGAACAGGGCCACCACGTCGTCGGCGCCGGGGTCGGTGTCGATGATCAGGTCGCGCGGGGCGGCCTGCAGGGGAGCAGTGGCGAGGATAGACATGAGGATGGCTCCTTGTAGCAGGTGCTTTAGCATGAGGCACTCCTTGTTGCCTTTGAGATGTTTTTGGGGCCGCGCTGCGGCCCAATCGCCGGCAAGCCGGCTCCCACCTGTCCTGTGCTGCTTCAAAGACACCGCCCTACCTGTGGGAGCAGGCTTGCCCTGCGCTGCGCCCTAGAAGGTAACGCCAGCTATCAGGGCAATATTGCTGTAGGGCTTGCACTCGCCGGTACGCACCACGGCCTTGGCCTGTCGGCAGAGCTCTTTGAACGCCTGGTGCGACAACAGTGCCTGCGAGCCGAGCTGCCCCGAGCATTGCTGCACCACCACCAGCGCTGGCGGTGCGATGTCGAGCATCTCTTCGGCCAGCACATGCCGCTCCACCTGCATCTCGGCCAACACCGCCCGCAGCACACTGGCGAAATCCGGCACACCCGGCACCACTGCCAGGTCGATCAACTCGATCCCAGGCGGTACTGGCAACCCGGCATCACCGATTACCAGCATATCGCCATGACCGAGCCCGGCGATCACCCGCGAAAGCGCGATGTTCAGCACCCCGGCCTTTTTCATGGCACCAGCTCCGCCAGGTAGGGAATCGAGGGCTGGGCACCGGCACGGGTCACCGACAAGGCCGCGGCACGCTGGCCAAAGGCAATGGCGTCGCCCTCCTCCAGACCGCGCACCAGGGCCGCGGCAAAGCCGCCGATGAAGGTATCGCCTGCCGCCGTGGTGTCCAGCGGCTGCACCACCGGCGCGGGGAAGTGGCGGCTACCCGCCGGCGTGACGAACAAAGCCCCCTGCGCGCCCAGGGTGACGATCACCTTGCCCGCGCCGAGGGCCAGCAACCGTTCGCCGGCGCTACGGGCGCTGTCGAGATCGGTGACGGCTAGCCCGGTCAGGGCATGGGCTTCGCTTTCGTTGGGGGTCAGGTAGTCGATATGCGTGAACCAGTCCGCCGGCAACGGGCCGGTGGCTGGTGCCGGGTTGAGGATCACTGTCTTGCCCAGTTCGCGCCCGCGGGCCAGGGTCCAGGCCACCGTGGCCATGGGCACTTCCAGCTGGCAGATGATCACCTCGGCCGCCTGCAGCAACGCATCGAAACGCTGCACGGCCTCCGGCGTCAGCAGCCCATTGCCGCCGGCAATGATGACGATGGCGTTCTGGCTCGCGGCATCCACGGTGATCAGCGCCACGCCACTGGAAACGCCCTCGCACACGCCGACCGCCCGGCAGTCGATGCCTTCGTGCGCCAAGGCCTGGCGCAATTGCTGGCCGTAGGCGTCGTCGCCGACGTTGCCGACCATCGCCACGCTCGTCCCCAGGCGTGCCACGGCCACCGCCTGGTTGGCACCTTTGCCGCCAGGCACGGTGAAGAAGCTGTCGCCGGCCAGGGTCTCGCCGGCCCGGGGCAGGCGCTGGGCGCGGGCCACCAGGTCCATGTTGAGGCTGCCGACCACCACGACCTTCGCGCTCATGGCACCTCCTTAGCGGTAATCATTGAACAGGTCCGGGCGCGGCCCGGTGGACTCGCGCAGCACGATGCGTGGGGCGACGATGCGTTGCTCGGCGTCACCACTGCGAGGCGTGGCGATGCGCGACAGCAGCAACTGCGCAGCGCTCTCGCCCAGCTCGCGAATCGACTGCCCGACCGTGGTCAACGGCGGGTAGACGTAGCGGCTGAGTTCGATGTCGTCGAAGCCGATCACCGATAGTTCGCCAGGCACGCTGATGTTGCGCTCGGCGGCGGCGCGCAATACGCCGAAGCCGATCATGTCGTTGCCGGCGAAGATCGCCGTCGGGCGCGCGCCGTCGAGCAGGCGCCCGGCGGCGACATGGCCACCGGGGCTGCTGAAGTCGCAATGCAGCACGCGGTCTTGCGGCACCTCCACTCCCTGCTCGGCCATGGCCCGACGAAAGCCCGCCAGGCGCAGCTGACTGGCACCGGTGTCCGCCGGCCCGCCGATGCAGGCGATGTCGCGATGGCCCAGGTCCAGCAGATGGCGGGTAGCGAGGTAGCCGCCCTGCTCGTGGTCGATGCGCACGAGGTCGGCATCCACACCTTCCAGGGCGCGGTCGACGATGACCATGGGCGTGCGTACGCCCGTCAGGCTCTCCAGCAGGTCGCGGTCCTCGCCCACCGAGGCGACGATCAGGCCGTCGATGCGTTTTTCCAGCAGCACGCGCAGGTAGCTACGCTGCTTCTGCGGGTTGTCGTCGGAGTTGCAGAGGATCACGCAGTAGCCGTTGCGTTCGCAGCCGTCCTCGATGCCCCGGGCCAGTTCGGCGAAGTACGGGTTGACGCTGTTGGGTACCAGCAGGCCGATGGTGGCCGTGCTGCGCGCTTTGAGCGAACGGGCTACGGCGCTGGGCACGTAGTCGAGCTCGGCGATGGCCGCCTCGACCTTCAGGCGCACCTGCTCGCTGACCGGGCGGGTCTTGTTCAGTACATGGGACACGGTGGTATAGGAGATACCTGCCAGTGCCGCGACGTCTTTGATGGTTGCCATGGGTTCAGTTCCGCCGGCCTGCACGCCGGCTACGGTAAGTGTCGAGCACCACGGCGATGACGATGACCGCCCCGGTGATGATGCGTTTGGTCGGCTCCGACGCGCCGATCTGCGCCAGCCCCGCGGCCAGCACGGAGATGATCAGCACGCCGAAGAAGGTGCTGATGACCGAGCCGCGCCCGCCCATCAGGCTGGTGCCACCGATCACCACGGCGGCGATCACCTGCAGCTCGAGGCCCGCGCCGGCATTGGGGTCGGCGGCCTCCAGGCGGGAGACCTGGAACAGCGCGGCCAGGCCCGCGAGCAGGCCCATCAGGGCGAACACCAGCACCTTGTACGGGCGCGGGTCGATGCCGGCCAGGCGCACGGCCTCCTCGTTGGTGCCGATGCCGATCAGGTAGCGGCCGAACACGGTGCGCGTCAGCACCAGCTGGGCGAGGACGATCACCAGCAAGGCGATGATGAAGGCTGGCGAGATGCCGAAGGCGATGGGGTTGGAGAACCAGGCGAAGGCATCGCCGATGTAAGCGGTGCGCGAGTCGGTGAATTGGTAGGCCAGGCCCCTGGCCATTTCCAGCACGCCCAGGGAGACGATGAATGAAGGAATGCGCCAAGCCACGGTGATGCCACCGGTAATGCTGCCGGCCAGCGCCGCCACGGCCATGCCCAGCAGCGCGGCGGGAAGCGGGCTCCAGCCCCAGCCGAGGATCGCCACGCTGACCGCCGAGGCCGCCAGCGCCAACACCGAGCCGACCGACAGGTCGATGCCGCCGATGATCAGCACGAAGGTCATGCCCACGGCCAGCACCATTAGGTCAGGGATTTGGTTGGCCAGGGTGCTGAAGGTGGCGTAGGACAAGAAGTGGCTGCTCAGGAACGAGAACAGCACGATCATCGCCAGCAAGGCGCCGGCCAGGCCCAGGTAGGTGCCCAGGCCGAAGTAGCTGGCGCTGCGGCGCACGGGCGCGTTGCCCGGGGTGTCGAGGGGTGTGATTTTCATGGGGCCATCCTGGGCGCTGCCTCATGCAGCAGCGCGTCACGTTTCTGGTAGCCGGCGAAGGCTGCGGCGAGCAGTTGGTCCTGGCTCCAGCGGTCGCGGTCGAAGGTGTCGACCAGACGGCCGGCGGACAACACCGCGATGCGGTCGCAGATCAGCATCAGCTCGCGCAGGTCACTGGACACCACCACCAAGGCCTTGCCCTGGCGGGCCAGCTCTGCCAGCAGACCGTAGATGTCGAACTTGGCACCCACGTCGATGCCGCGGGTAGGTTCATCGAACAGCAGCACCTGGCAGTCGCGCTCCAGCCAGCGGCCGATCACTACCTTCTGCTGGTTGCCGCCGGAGAGCTCACCCACTGCCTGCGCGGGGCTGGCACTGCGGATGCGCATGGCATTGATCTGCCGCTCGGCCAGGGCCCGTTCGGCATCAGCGTCGAGGATGCCGGCACGGGACACGGCGCCCAGGTTGCCCAGGGCGATGTTGGCGCTGATCGACTGGCTCAGCAGCAGGCCTTCGCCCTTGCGGTCCTCGGTGATCAGGGCGATGCCGGCGCGCACGGCCGCCTTGGGAGAGTCCAGGTTCACGTTCTGCAACGGCTGGCCAAGCTCGACATGACCGCTGTCGGCACGGTCGGCGCCGTAGATCAGGCGCAGCAGCTCGGTGCGCCCGGCGCCGATCAGCCCGGAGATGCCGAAGATCTCCCCTGACCTGACCTCGAACGACACGTCGCGCACCTTGTCGCCCCGGCTCAGGCCTTGGACCTTGAGCAGCGTCTGGCCGATTTCGCGGCGCCCCAGGTCGATGTGCTCGCCCAGCTCGCGCCCGACCATCAGGTTGACCAACTCGGCGCTGCTGTAGCGCTGGATCGGCTCGACGCATACCAGCGTGCCGTCGCGCAGCACGGCGATGCGCTGGGCCACGCGCTGCAGCTCTTCCAGGCGATGGGAGATGTACACGATGGCCACGCCGCGCTGGCGCAGACGCTCGATCTGGGTGAACAGCAGTTCCACCTCGCGGGCGGTGAGCATCGCCGTGGGTTCGTCGAAAATCAGCACATGGCAGTCGCCGATCAGGTTGCGGGCGATCTCGACCATCTGCTGGTGGCCGATGCCGAGTTCGCCGACCGGGGTGTCCGGGTCGATGGCGTCCAGGCCAACCTGAGCCATCGCTGCACGGGCCAGCTGGCGCAGGCGCGTGCGGCTGATCCAACCGAAGCGGCTGGGCAGGTTGTCGAGGAACAGGTTCTCGGCCACGGTCAGGGTCGGCAGCAGGTTGAGCTCTTGCATGACCATGCGCACACCCAGGCGCTCGGCCTCGCTGCGACTGCCAGGCGCATAAGGATCGCCGCGATAGCGCATCTGCCCTGTGGTGGGCGTTTCCAGGCCACTGATGAGCTTGGACAGTGTGCTCTTGCCTGCGCCGTTCTCGCCGGTGAGCGCCAGTACTTCGCCGGCACGCAGTTCAAGCGTCACATCGCCGAGCACCGGTTGGGTGTAGGTCTTGCCCAGGCCGCTGACGGCGAGGGTGGCGTGGTTGCCCGTGGCTGACATGGCCGACTCCTGCCTGGCTCAGGGGTGGGTGACCAGCTCGACCGGCGTCTGGATGACGTTGTCGGCATCCACCGCTGGCTTCTCGCCCTTGAGCATCTGCAACGCCGCCTGGATGCCGAACACCGCCTGGTCGGCGCCATGCTGTTCGAGGGTGGCGAGTACGCGGCCATCCTTGAGCATGGGCTTGATGGCGCGGATGTTGTCGTAGCCCACCACCTGCACCTGGCCGGTCTTGCCGGCAGCGCGAACGGCCGAGACGGCCCCCAGGGCCATGCTGTCGTTGCCGGCCAGCAGTGCCTTGAGGTCAGGGTATTCATTGAGCATGGCCGCGGCCACCGCATTGCCTTTGTCGATCTCCCAGTTGCCCGACTGCACCGAGACCACCTTCATCTGTGCGGCGTCCATGGCGTCCTTGAAGCCTGCGGTGCGCTGTTGGGCGTTGGTGGTGGTGGGCACGCCTTCGATGATGCCGACCTGGTCGCCCGCCTTGAGCTTTTGCTGGGCCAGGTAGTCACCGACCAGGCGTGCGCCCTTGCGGTTGTCGGGGCCGACGAAGGGCACGCTGATGCCCTTGCTCTCTAGCACGGCCGGGTCCAGGCGGTTGTCGATGTTGACCACGGTGATGCCGGCATCCATGGCTTTCTTCACCACCGGCACCAGGGCCTTGGAGTCGGCCGGGGCGATGACCAGGGCGTTGACGCCGGAGACGATCATCTGCTCGACGATGCGGATCTGGTTACCGGTGTCGGACTCGTCCTTGATGCCGTTGGCCACCAGGTCGAAGTCGTCGGGGTGTTGCTGCTGATAGGCCTTGGCGCCGTCTTCCATGGTCCGGAAGAACTCATTGGCCAGGGACTTCATCACCAAGGCGACCTTGGGTTTCTCTTCGGCATGGGCACCGGACAAGGGCAGTGCGAGGGAAAGCGTGGAGAACACAGCCAGGGCCAAAACGCGGCCAGGGAATGGCAGTTTCATGGAATTGACTCCGAATCTTGTGGTTTTTATCGGATCGCAAACGTTTGCGTTGCCTAACTATGGAAACAAGACCTGCTTTTGTCAAATTCCGCACGCGGTTTGGCTCGGGTCACGTACGTCGGGATTATCGGGAATATTTCCGAAAAACCGAACACCTTTTCCTACGCTTGTTCGGTGCTCCGAATGGAATACACCCTGCAGGAACGGCCTTGTGCCGCAATGGGGTGCCTAGCAGCCCCGGCAGTTCGTGGTGGGGCACAAGGCCGTTCCTGCAGGGCCAAGCTGGTATGAAACCTGCCTGACAGCCTATGCGTTACAGCAACAACCTCAACAGGAAGAGAGAGAACAATAACGATGAATGCTGCACTCAAAACCTTCGCCCCCAGCGCACTGGCCTTGCTGCTGGTCCTGCCCTCTACCGCGTCTGCCAAGGAAGCCGAAACCCAGCAGAAGCTGGCCAACGTGGTCATCCTCGCCACCGGCGGCACCATTGCCGGTGCTGGCGCCAGCGCTGCCAACAGCGCCACCTACCAGGCCGCCAAGCTGGGCGTCGACAAGCTGATCGCCGGCGTGCCGGAGTTGGCCGACCTGGCCAACGTACGCGGTGAGCAGGTGATGCAGATTGCCTCCGAGAGCATCTCCAACGACGACCTGCTCAAGCTGGGCAAGCGCGTCGCGGAACTGGCCGACAGCAAGGACGTCGATGGCATCGTCATCACCCACGGTACCGATACACTGGAAGAGACCGCCTATTTCCTCAACCTGGTGGAGAAGACCGACAAGCCGATCGTGGTGGTCGGCTCCATGCGCCCGGGTACCGCTATGTCCGCCGACGGCATGCTCAACCTGTACAACGCCGTGGCCGTGGCCAGCGACACGCAGTCCCGCGGCAAGGGCGTGCTGGTGACCATGAATGACGAGATCCAGTCCGGCCGTGACGTGAGCAAGTCGGTCAACATCAAGACCGAAGCCTTCAAGAGCGCCTGGGGCCCGATGGGCATGGTGGTGGAAGGCAAGTCGTACTGGTTCCGCCTGCCGGCCAAGCGCCACACCGTCAACTCCGAGTTCGACATCAAGCAGATCAACAGCCTGCCGCAGGTGGACATCGCCTACGGCTACGGCAACGTGACCGACACGGCGTACAAGGCGCTGGCCCAGAACGGTGCCAAGGCGTTGGTCCATGCCGGTACCGGCAATGGCTCGGTGTCCTCGCGCGTGGTGCCGGCCTTGCAGGAGCTGCGCAAGAACGGCGTGCAAATCATCCGTTCCTCCCACGTCAACCAGGGCGGTTTCGTGCTGCGCAATGCCGAGCAGCCCGACGACAAGAACGACTGGGTCGTGGCCCATGACCTGAACCCGCAGAAAGCGCGCATCCTGGCCATGGTGGCGATGACCAAGACCCAGGACAGCAAGGAGCTGCAGCGGATCTTCTGGGAATACTGATACTCGCAAGGTCTGGCCGGTGTGCACGGCATGCCGGCCAATCGCGGGTTTCTGTGGGAGCGGGTTTGCGTACCCGCAACTACGGAACCAACCGCTCTACCACGGTCATATAGGCTTTTCACCTTACACGCTGTTGCGAAAATACCTACAGTGAAATACTGTATGCGCATACAGCAAAACAAGGAAAAGCCCCGTGGCCAGTACCTCCGCAGCAACCCCCAGCAGCTATGAACAACTGGGTATCCGTATCCAGAAGATCATCAACAGCCCTATCGCCCAGCGCAGCCGCGCCGCCTTGATCTTCCGCCTGGAGCACGAGTCCCCCGACGATTGGGAAACCCTGCTCGAGGAGATCGCCGAGAACGACAACGTCACCCTCGCCCATCGCGACGACGGCGGTGTGCAGATCTTCTGGACCGTGCCCAAGGAAGACTGACCCCGCATGAGAGTTTCGCTTTTCGCTGTCGCTTGCCTGCTGTTCACCGCCACCACCGCCCACGCCGACGCCCCACGCACCTTCCAGGAAGCCAAGAAGGTCGCGTGGCGGCTGTACGCGCCGCAGTCCACAGAGTTCTATTGCGGCTGCAAGTACAAGGGCAACAAGGTCGACCTGGCCTCCTGCGGCTATACCCCACGCAAGAATGCCCAACGCGCCTCGCGCATCGAGTGGGAACACATCGTGCCGGCCTGGCACATCGGCCACCAGCGCCAGTGCTGGCAAAACGGCGGGCGCAAGAACTGCTCGCGCCATGACGAGGTGTACAAGCGTGCCGAGGCCGACCTGCACAACCTGGTGCCAAGCATCGGCGAGGTCAATGGCGACCGCAGCAACTACAGCTTCGGCTGGCTGCCCCAGCAGCAAGGCCAGTACGGCAGCTGCCTGACCCAGGTGGATTTCAAGGCCAGGAAGGTGATGCCGCGCCCATCGATCCGCGGGATGATCGCGCGCACCTACTTCTACATGAGCAAGACGTACAACCTGCGCCTGTCCAAGCAGGACCGCCAGCTGTTCAACGCCTGGAACAAGACCTACCCGCCACAGCCGTGGGAACTGCAGCGTAACCAGCGGGTGGCCTGCGTGATGGGGCACGGCAATGACTTCGTCGGGCCGGTGAACCTCAACGCCTGCGGTTGAGCCTCAGGCCAGCGTCTGCAAGTAGGCGCTGGCCTGCTGGTAGCGGCTGAGCCGGGCCAGGTCGGCCGGGCCTGGGCACGGGATGCGCGACAGGTCGCTGTTGTCGGCAAGGTCGGCCAACTTGACCTGCCGCGCCAGCGGGTCGACGCCCAGACGCATGACGAAGGCCTCGTAGCTTTCCCCATCGCGCCGGCTCAGGGCCAGCACGGCGGCGAGGATCTTCAGGGGGAACCCTTCACGGGCGAGGTCCGAGAGGGTCAGAGGGGTGTCTTCGAGTACGTCGTGGAGCACCGCGACGATCCGCTGCTCCGGCGTGGTGACCCGCGCCATCACCCGCAACGGGTGGAGGATATAGGCCGCACCACCCTTGTCGAACTGCCCTTCGTGGGCCTTGGTCGCCATGGCAATGGCCCGTTCCAGCGTAGACATGAGCCCCTTCCCCTCAGCAGCCTGCTTGACCACAAGCATAGCTGCACAATCCTGCCTATCCCTGTGCGCCCCCTTGTAGCTACTTGCATCCACTTATGGGAGCGGGCTTGTCCTGCCCCTGCCTAGGGCTCTTTCAGCGCTTGGCGCCGTGCTGGATGACGATCGAGTCAGTACCCAGGCGTGCCATGACGTCGGCCTTACGCGCCTCGGCCTCGGCCTTGGTGGGGAACGGCCCCATCAGCACCACCGGCTTGCCGTCACGGTACTCGACCGACGACGGGATGCCCTTCTCGATCAGGCGTGCGGTCATGTCGCTCAGTGCGCCCATGTTGGCCCCCTGGATCACCTCCACATCCCAGCCTTCCGGAGCCGGCTGGTCGGCCAGGGCGTCGGCACGACGCTGCAGGTCGGCACCGCCGCACACTTCGCGGATGCGCAGGTTGTTGCCGGTTTCATCGACGATGATCTCGTATTGGCCGTCGTGCTTGATCGCCACGTAGCTGCGGTATGCCTCGTACTGCCCGGCGTCGTCCTTGCCGCGGACCTGGCCGCAGATGGAGCCCTGGGTGTCGATCCGCACGTTGGCGAACTTGGCCGTCTTGGGGTTGTGCAGGTATTCGGCAACCTGCTTGTGTACACCCTCGACCTCGTTCTCACAGCCGGCCAGGGCCAGCACTGCCATTACCACCGCCAGTTTGCGCACGCGTCTACCTCCTGATTCGAAGGGGCGGATTCTAGCATGACCGCTGCCCCCGATCAGGGTGTCGGTGTCGCAGGCGCGGGCGAAATTCGAATTCCCACTGCAGGCGATGCCGATATTTAATTTCTGCCCTCGGCGATCTTTTCCTACCATGGGCCCGCGCTTCATTGCCCTGACCTGCCCATGAGTTTCGCCTTGTTCGCCTTCAAGCAGACCGCCCTGTCGCCCCCTGGTGAAGGGGTACCCCGACCGCAACGGCTGATCGCCGTGATCGCGATCATGCTCAACATCGCCATGGCCAACCTGGAAACGGCGATCGCCAATACCGCCCTGCCGACCATCGCAGCCGACCTGGGCACCACCGACGCCCAGGCGATCTGGGTGGTGAGCATCTATCACCTGGCCATGATCGCGGCCCTGCTGCCGCTGGCATCGCTGGGCGACATCATCGGTTACCGGCGCATCTCCATGGCCGGGCTAGTGCTGTTCATCCTGGCTTCGCTGCTCTGTGGGCTGGCGCCTTCGTTCGAATGGCTGCTGGTCGGCCGCCTGGTGCAAGGCCTGAGCGCCGCCGGGATCCTCGGCGTCGGCGTGGCGATGACGCGCTTCGTCTTCCCCAACCACATGCTCGGCCGTGGCATGGGCGTCAACGCCCTGGTGGTGGGGGCGTCGCTGGCGGCCGGGCCGAGCGTGGCGTCCCTGATCCTGAGCCTGGGCAGCTGGCACTGGCTGTTCCTGATCAATGTGCCCCTGGGGTTGGTCGGGGTGGCCCTCGGCCTGCGCTCGCTACCACCCACGCCCACCAGTGGGCGGCCGTTCGACTGGCTGGCCGCCGCCCTGTGCGCGGTATTCCTTGCGGCGCTGGTCTATGCCATCAATGGCCTGGCCCAGGGCGCACTGTGGCGTCTGACACTGGGCAGCATGGGGCTGGCCGGGTTGGGGCTGTACCTGCTGCTCAGACGCCAGGCCGGCACCCCCGCGCCCCTACTGGCGCTGGACCTGCTGCGCGAGCCACGCTACGCGCTGTCGGCGACCAGTGCCGGGGCCTCCCTCACGGCCCAGAGCCTGGCGTTCGTCGCCCTGCCCTTCATGTTGCAATACCAGTTGGGTTTCTCCCAGGTGCAGACCGGCTATCTGATCACCCCGTGGCCGGCGATGGCCGCGATCATGGCGCCCATTGCCGGGCGGCTGTCCGACCGCTATGCCACCGGCACCCTTACGGCGCTGGGCATGGCCATCCTCGGCCTGGGCCTGGTGCTGCTTTGCACCTTGCCACCCTCACCCGGGCCGTGGGAGATCGCCCTGCGCATGGCGGTGTGCGGCGCCGGCTTCGGCTTTTTCCAGTCACCCAACATGCGCGACATGATCGCCTCGATCCCGGCCGAGCGCAGCGGCGGCGCCGGCGGCCTGTCGAGCACGCTGCGCATGCTCGGGCAGGTATTGGGCGCGGCACTGGTGGCAGGGTTCTTCCAGGTGTATTCGGCACGCGGCGCTTCCCTGGCGCTGTGGGTCGGCGTGGGGTTCGCGGTGCTGGCGTGCGCCGCGAGCCTGTGGAAGCTGCTGGGCTGCGAGCGCGATGCTTTGTACGAGCGTATGAAGTGCTAATACGAATTCTTATGTGCGTCTAATTGTCGCCCCGGTGGGTAGTGGAAACACTAGAGCCTTCCAACCACCACCAGGGGCCAACAATGAAACTGACACCCACCCCGCCTTTGAAACCCAGCCACTGGATGACGGCGACCTCCTTGCTGCAACAGGCCACGCAGCCGCTGCAAGGCAACCATGACGCCGATGTGGTGATCATCGGCGGCGGCTTCGTCGGCCTGTGGACGGCCCTGACCCTCAAGGAGCAGGAGCCTGGCGCGCGGGTGATGGTGATCGAGCAGCACGTCTGTGGCGGCGGCGCCTCCGGTCGCAACGGCGGCTTCGTGATGTCCTGGTGGCCGAAGATCGGCACCCTGCGCAGCTTCTGCGACCCCGACCAAGCGCGCCTGCTGGGCGAAGCCGCTGAACACGCCATCACCGAGCTGGGCACGTTCTGCGAGCGCCACGGCATCGAGGCGCATTTTCGCCAGAGCGGCTGGTTGTGGACCGCCACCACGCCCCAGCATGTCGACACCTGGAACGCCACCCTGGCCGCCTGCGAGCGCCTGGGCGTGCAGCCGTTCGAACGCCTCGACGCACGTGAGGTAGCCCGGCGCACGGGCTCATCGGTGCACCTGGCGGGCGTGTTCGAGCGCAGCAATGCCACCGTGCAACCGGCCCTGCTGGTCGAAGGCATGCGCCGCGTGGCGCTGGCCAGCGGCGTCGAGATCCACGAGGGCACCGCCGTGCACCACATCGAGCCCGGCCAGCCCGCCAGCGTGAAGACGGCCCTAGGCTGCGTACGCGCAGGTTCCGTGGTACTGGCCGTCAACGCCTGGGCCGCCGCCCTGCCCTCGCTGTCCAAGCTGATCGTACCGGTCAACAGTTCGATCGTGGCGACCCAGGCCATACCTGGCCGCCTGCGGGATATCGGCTGGACGGGCGGCGAATCGATCACTGACTCGCAACTGATGGTCGACTATTACCGCACCACCCATGACGGGCGCATCGCCTTCGGCAAAGGCACCGGCGCCATCAGCTACGGCTCACGTATCGGCCAGGTGTTCAGCGAGGACGAGGCCAGCCTGGCACTGACCGAAGCCGACCTGCACCGGACCTACCCGATGCTCCGGGGCGTACCGGTGGAGGCGCGCTGGTCCGGGCCGATCGACCGTACCTACGACAGCCTGCCGGTGTTCGGCCGCCTCGACGGCCACCACAACATCCACTATGGCATCGGCTGGAGCGGCAACGGTGTGGGGCCCAGCCGCCTGGGCGGGCGCATCCTCGCCAGCCTGGCGCTGGGCCGCAACGACCCTTGGAGCCAGTGCCCGCTGGTAGAGCGCAGCTGCCGCACCTTCCCACCGGAGCCGGTCCGCTACCTGGGCGGCTCGCTGGTACGCAACGCCGTCTTGCGCAAGGAGCGCTCGGAACTGGCCGGGCAACGCCCGGCCGCCATGGACCGCTACCTGGCCCGGTTCGCCCCGGCCGGCCTCGAAGACAAAGCCTGAGGAACCTTTCATGTCCCTGATCCGTATCCGCCTGGACGACCAGCCAGGTTTCAGCCAACCCACCGTCCTGGGCGACGATGGCGCCCAGGCGCGCACTGCCGCGCACCGCACCTTGCCAGACGGCAAGGGCACCACCGGCGTATGGGAATGCACCCCCGGCACCTTCCGCCGCCAGGTGGCCCAGGCCGAATACAGCTATATCGTGGCCGGCGAAGGCAGCTTCACCCCCGAGCATGGCCAGCCCATCGCGTTCAGGGCGGGCGATGCACTGTACTTCGAGGCCGATACCCAGGGCACCTGGGACATCCGCACCACCGTGCGCAAGACCTACCTGATTCTCGACTGACCACACACCAGCCGCTTTCCCACAGACAAATACGAGGTACAAGAAGTGGGTGTACAACAACAGACGCTCCAGGAGTCCGGCCTCAAGGCCCACGCGCTGGGGCGCTTCGAAACGCTCGGCATCATCATCGGCACCAACATCGGCGCGGGCGTGCTCAGCATGGCCTTCGCCGCCCGCAAGGTCGGCTACATCCCGTTGCTGGTGTGCCTGCTGGTCACCTGCCTGTTCTGCGTAGTGACCATGCTCTATGTGGCCGAAAGTTGCCTGCGCACGCGCCAGAACCTGCAGTTGAGTGGCTTGTCGCGCAAATACCTGGGCACGTTCGGCGGCTGGTTGATCTTCTTCGCGGTCGCCGCCAACAGCTATGGCGCGCTCATCGCCTACATCAGCGGCAGCGGCAATATCCTCGCCGATTTCTTCGGCCAGTACGGCCTGACCCGGCAACAAGGCAGCCTGCTGTTCTTCATTCCCGCAGCGCTGGTGCTGTACCTGGGCCTCAAGGCCCTGGGCGTGGCGGAGAAGCTGATCAGCTCGGGCATGGTACTGATCGTCTGCCTGCTGATCGGTGCCACCGTGCTGCATGAAGACTCATCCCTCGTGCACCTGTGGCAGAGCCAGTGGCAGTACGTGGTACCGATCTTCAACCTGGCCGTGTTCGTGTTCGGTGCGCAGTTCCTGGTGCCGGAGATCGTGCGCGGCAACCTGGAGACGCCCAGGCGCATCCCGGGGCTGATCATCGGCGGCATGCTGTTGACCCTGGTACTGGTGGCGGCCATCCCGGCGTCGGTGATCGCACTGGTGGGCACCGAGCACTTGAGCGAAGTGGCCACCCTGAGCTGGGGCAAGTCGCTCGGGCAGTGGGCCTACTATGTGGCCAACGCCTTCGCCTTGCTGGCCATGCTGACCTCCTACTGGGGCCTGGGCGGCTGCCTGTTCACCAATATCTTCGACCAGATGCGCCTGGGCGATGAGGGTAACAAGCGCAAGCGCCTGATGGTGCTGGCCATGGTGACCCTGCCGCCGATCGTGGTGGCGTACTCGGGCTTCAGCGGCTTCGTCAATGCGCTGTACTTCGCCGGCACCTTTGGCGGCGTGCTGATGGGCATCATTCCGATCCTGTTGCTCAATGCCGCGCGCAAGGCAGGCGATCAGCAGCCGGCATTCACCTGTGGCTGGTATGCGCACCCGGTGATGCAGGGGCTGATCGTGCTGATCTTCGTTTCCAGCGGCGTGTACGCGGTGCTGTCGGCCCTGGGCATGTTGCCCGCCAGTTGGTGACACTGCACGCTTGAGGCAGTATGGGAGGCCTACCCTTGACCACCGCCTGGAGCGGCCTGCGCATGTTGCAACGCGTTCGTGACCTGATTGCGATACCGGAACTCCGTTCGCGGCTGCTCAGTGGTGCCAAGGGACTGGACCACAACGTGCGCTGGGCCCATGTCTGCGAATTGCCTGACCCCACCGAATGGCTGGGTGAAGGCGACGTGCTGATGACCACCGGGCTGGGCATCCCCAAGGCGCCGGCCGAGCAGCAGGCCTATGTCGCGCGGCTGGCCCAGGCAGGCATCGCCGGCATGATGATCGGCGAACACATGCAGGCCCCTGCGGACATCAGCGCCCTGGCCGAACAGGCCGAGGCGCTGGGCTTCCCGGTGATCCTCACCGAATACGGGGTGCCCTTCGCCGCGGTGACCCGAGCCATCATCGATGCCAACCAGCAGGATGAATTCGCCCGACGCGGGGCCCTGGCCAAGGTCTACGAAAGCGCCCGCCTGAGCATCCAGGGCCTGGGCCTGCCGGCCCTGCTCACGCGCCTGCAGGCGGATATCCAATGCCATCTGTACCTGGTATCGATGGGGAAGTTCACCCCCTGGGCTCCCGGTCTGCCTGAACTACCGTCGGCATTGGTGGCCAGCCTCGGCGCGGCACGCCAACGCCAAGGCGGCCATCAACCGATGGTACGTCGTCATGCCCTGCCAACCGGCGAAGCCCTGAGCATCGAGCTGCCCAGCGAGCCGGGCTGCCTGCTGGTGGTCAGCGGCACACGGCTGCCCGACTACGGCATGCTCCACCACCTGACAGCGGTGCTGGGCCTGGAAGTGCAACGCCTGCAGGCTGAGCGGGAGCGGCGCCTGCGCCTGGGCTCGGAGCTGCTCGATGACCTTTTGCAGCAGCGCCTGCAAACGGATGCATTGCTCGAGCGTCTGGGTGCCCATCTGCCAGGCGTGACGCTGGCCGACACGGTGATCTCGGCAGCGCGCCTGCCAGCCAATGGCAACACCTGGGAAGATCAGCTGCGCCCTCTGGACGAGTGCGCGTTGGTCCGCGCCCAGGGGCAGGAGCTGATCCTGCTGCACCGCGATGGCCTGCAGGAGGGCTACAGCGCCCAGCTCGACCTGCAACTGGGCTCCAGCACCGCGCTCGGCCAAGCCCAGCGTGGCCCGGACGCCCTGCGCGAAGCCCGCCTGGCCCTGGCGCATACCCATGGCCAGCGCCGGGTGTGCCGCTACGCCCAGCTGGAAACCGACACCCCCTGGCTGCCGCGCACGCCCGACGAGGCAGACCGCGCATTCCGCGCCGTGCTCGGCGCGCTGCATGACTACGACCAGGCCAACGGCACCTACCTGTTGCACACCTTGCAGGTGTTTCTCGAAGAGAACCGCTCCTGGGTCAATGCTGCCCAGCGCCTGCATGTGCACAAGCAGACGCTGGTGTACCGGGCGCGCCGCATCGAAGCGATCAGCGGCCGTTCGCTGGACAGCACCGCCGACGTCGCCACGTTCTGGTTCGCCTTGCAAAGTGCGCGGGTGCTTGGGGTGTCGTTGCAGCCGAGGTAGATGCACCGCAGGTCACTTGGCAATCACTGGCCTCCCAAGGCCTGGGTAATGGTCTGCACGTTCAGCCGATACATCCCCAAGTAACTGCTAGCCGGCCCTTGGGCTGCGAGCGCATCGGAGTGCAGCGTGCCGCCGATACCCGCCCCCGTCTCATCGGCGATCTGCTGCAGCAGCCGCGGGTCCTTGATGTTCTCGATGAACACCGCCTTGATACCCTCTTTGCGGATCAGCGTGATCAAGTCCGCCACCTCCCGTGCCGAAGCCTCTCGTTCAGTGGACAGCCCCTGGGGCGCGACGAAGGTGATGCCGTAGGCTTGCCCGAGGTAGCCGAACGCATCGTGGGACGTGACGATCTTGCGATTGCCGGGCGGCAGTGCCGCGAAGCGCTTGCGCACCTCGAGCAGCAGCGCATCGATCTGCTGCGTGTAGGCCGCCAGGTTCGCGCGGTAGGCCTGCGCATGGCCAGGGTCCACTTGTTCCAGCGCCTTGGCGATGTTGCTGGCGTAGAGCTTGGCATTGGCCAGGCTGTTCCAGGCATGGGGGTCGGCCACCGCGTGGCCGTCTTCCTCCAGGGTACGTGGGATGATCCCCTGGCTGGCGCGGATCACCTTGGCCTGGGTGTCGCTGCTACGCACCAGCCGCTCCAGCCATGGCTCGAAATGCAGGCCGTTCTCGACGATCAGGTCGGCAGCTGCGACATGCCTGGCATCGTCGGGGGTCGTTTCATACACATGCGCATCGCTGTCGGGGCCCACGAGGTTGATGATCTCGACATGCCTGCCTCCCACCTGCTGTGTGATGTCGGCAAGGATGCTGAAACTGGTGACGACCTTGACCCGCTCGCCGGCAGACAGCACCGGCGACAGCAGCAGGATGATCAGAAAGAGCGATAGGCGCATACAGGTTCCTCAATGAACGACCGGCGAATAATGGCGACGCAACAGGCCATGCACCGGCCCGCCCATCACCGACAACAGGTACGCGGCCCCCGCCATGACGACGATTGCCGGGCCACTGGGCAACGAAACGTAGAAGGAAAGCAGCAACCCCAGCCACACCGAGGCCATGCCGATCACCGCCGCGATGGCAATCAACCGAGGCAGGCTCTGGCTCCAGAAGCGCGCGGCGATGGCCGGCAGCATCATCAGGCCCACCACCATCAACGCCCCGATGGCCTGGAAGCCGACCACCAGGTTGAGCACCACCAAGCCGAGGAACAGCCCATGGGCCAGGGCACCATGACGGCTGACGGTGCGCAGGAACACCGGGTCGAGGCTGTCGAGCAGCAAGGGGCGGTAGATCACGGCGAACAGTACGAGGCTGCCAGCCGCCACGCTGTACATGACGTGCAAGGTCGCTTCGTTGACGGCCAGTGCCGAGCCGAACAGCAACCCCAGCAAGTCCAGGCGCTTGCCGGCCAGGCCCAGCAGCAGCACGCCCGAAGCCAAGGAGATCGGGTAGACCGCAGCCAGGCTGGCGTCCTCGCGCAAGCCCGTGTGCCGACTGACCAGGGCCGAAAAGCCCGCCACCACCAAGCCGGCCATGAGCCCGCCGAGGGTCATCGTCATCACCGACAAACCGGCCAGCCAGAAGCCCAGTGCCGCCCCCGGCAGGATGCCATGGGAAATCGCATCACCGATCAGGCTCATGCGCCGCACCACCAGGAACACCCCGAGCGGCGCGACGCTCAGCGCCAATGTCAGGCCGCCGAGCAATGCGCGGCGCATGAAGGCGAATTCGGCGAAGGGCTGCCACAGTAGATCGACCATTCAACCCACCTGGGCCAGGCCGGGCTGGGCGATCAACGCGCGGCTCGGCCCATGCCGGCAGCCTTGCCGGTCGATCACCAGGCACTGCTCTATCGATGCTTGCACTCGGGCCAGGTCGTGGCTGACGACGACAAGTGTGCAACCGGCCTTGTGCCAAGCCTCGATGTGCCGCCAGAGCAGGGCCTGGCCATTGTCGTCGAGCGCCGCATCGGGCTCGTCGAGCAGCATCAGGGAAGGCTTGGTCAGGCTCAGCCTGGCCAGCAGGGCACGTTGCAGCTCGCCACCGGAAAGCGCCTGCAAGGGCTGGGACTGGAGCTGGCCGAGGTCCCACGCCTCCAGCACCTGTTCGAGTTGGCAATTGCGCTGCGAGCGCGTGAGGCGCTGCCCCCAGAAGCCGCCGCTGACCAGCCCGGCCAGGTCGATGGGAAACTGGCGGTCGATGGCCGATTGCTGAACTAGATAGCCGATTCCCCCAGCATCTGGAAGCGCCACGCGCACGCGGCCCGACAAGGGCATCTGCAACCCCGCGATCACCTTCAACAGGCTGCTCTTGCCACTCCCGTTGGCGCCCACCACCGCAGTGAGGCTGCCGACAGGCAGCCTGAGGTTGAGGCATGGCGTCAGTGGGCGATTGACGGCGCCCCATTGCAGGTCTTGGCACAGGATCACGGGCAAATTCCCAAGGTGGAGACACGGAATAGCCATGTCGGCATGGTCGCCCACAACAATATGTTATGTTATAACGCTATGCAATGATGTTTTTCCTTTCGCCACGCTTGATCTTGAGGCTGGCAAACGGACAATCGGAGGTCTTCGACGGCACTTGCCAAGACCGTCAGATCACCTGAACGAGATCGCCATGAGTACACCTTCCTTCCGCACCGCCAGCCCGTCGGATGTCGACCGTTGCTTCCAGATCGAGACCGAGGCCTACGAAGGCGACGAGGCGGCCACCCGCGAAAAGATCGCGACGCGCATCGCCCAATACCCGCAAGGCTTCCTGATCATGGAACTCGATGGCCAGATCATCGGCTTCATCAACTGCGGCTGCGCCCACGACGTGGTCATGTCCGACGAGGCATTCAAGGAGCTGGTGGGCCACGATAGCCAGGCGCCCAATGCCGTCATCATGTCGGTGGTGGTCGACCCCGCGCACCAGGGCAAGGGCTATGCCACGACGATGATGGACACTTTCATCGAGCGCATGCGGGCCATGGGCAAACGCACCATTCACCTCATGTGCAAGGAGCGCCATGTGCCGCTGTACACACGCATGGGCTACCGCTATGTGAAGCCTTCGGCCTCTGACCATGGCGGCATGGCGTGGCATGAAATGGTGATGGAGCTGTGAGAGCTCTGGATTGAAGCAGAGGCGTTCGTGCACGGCCTGCAAAGAGACAGGACTGCGTTGCGGTCCTTTTGCGGTACCAGGTCGCTCCTGCAAGGGGCATGGAGCGAAAGCAAAAAGGGCGACCCTTTCGGATCGCCCTTTTCGTGCCCGGAACACCGGGGCTTGTATTTGGTAGGCACAATTGGACTCGAACCAACGACCCCCACCATGTCAAGGTGGTGCTCTAACCAACTGAGCTATGTGCCTGTCGTGTGGCGCGCATATTAAGGGGGTTACGAAAGCCTGTAAAGCGTTTTTTTCAAAAAAATCAAAAACTTTGCGCCAGCCCCCTTCGCCGTGTTTTGGCTCGTTTATTACGCCAGGCCATCCAGGAACGTGGCGGAAGGCACGAAGAACAATCCACCCGTGACCGCGCGGCTGTAATCGAGCAAGCGGTCATAGTTCCCGGGCGGCTTGCCGATGAACATGTTCTCGAGCATCTCCTCGATAGGCGCGGGCGAGCGTGCGTAACCGATGAAATAGGTGCCGAACTCCCCTGCCCCCGGACGCCCGAACGGCATGTTGTCGCGAAGGATCTTCACTTCCTGGCCGTCCTTGTCCAGGGTGGTCAGGGCGCTGTGGGAGCAACTGGGCTTGACCGAGGCATCCAGCTCGATATCCGACAGCTTGGTGCGGCCAATGATATTTTCCTGATCGGCGGTGGACAGTGCGTTCCACCCCGTCATGTCATGCAGGTACTTCTGCACGAGCACATAGCTGCCCCCCACGAACGACGGGTCTTCGTTGCCAACCAGGGTGAACTTGGCGACTTCGCGGCCGCTGGGGTTCTCCGTGCCGTCGACGAAGCCGATGATGCTGCGCATGTCGAAGTAGCGAAAACCCTGGACTTCATCGACGACCGTCACAGCCGCCCCCAGGCGTTTCATGACCTGCGCCGCCAACTCGAAGCACAAGTCCATCTGTTCGGCACGGATATGCAAGAGGATATCCCCGGGTGTGGCGACTGCCACACGCTCCCCGGTACCGATTTCGCGAAACGGGTGCAGCGATGCCGGGTATGGCGCGCCGAACAGCACACCCCAGGCCGTGGCGCCGAAACCCAGTACACAGGAAAGGTTGCCCGACGGTACGCGCTTGCCGACCGAACGGACCAGCCCGGCCAGGTCGCCACACAAGGCGCGCACGGTGTCACGGTGTTCGTTGCCCGGCATCAAGGTCGCCACGAGGAAGATCGCACTGCGGGTGATCGCGGTGTCGACCGCTTGGGGTTCGATCTCAGAAACGTTCATTGCATGCCCACCGCCTTGAGTGATCGTCAGGCGTTAGACGCTACACGCCATGGCGGGAGCATGCAATCAGGCCCTACCGCGACTTGCCCGTACTGCGAAACGCCAGGATGGCACCAGGGTTCTCGAACTTCGCTGTCGCGCTGCCCTTGTCATTGGTGCCCAGGCTGCTTTCGATATCCGTGGCCACGTAGATCACCTCACCGCTGGGGTCGACGGCGATATCCCGGTAGCGGTTCAGCGAGCGGAACACCGGCGTTGCATCGCCCATCGGCACGGTCTTGGAGCCATCGAGCTGGACCCGGTACACCACGCCACGCTTGAGGCTGGTGATCAGCAACGAGTTGCCCCAGCCTTTGGCAGCGTTACCGGACGCGGAGTAATAGGTGACCGAGGACGGCGCGATGGTGGGCCAGCAGATGTAGAACAGGTTGTTCTCTTTGCAGGCCGGCTGGTTGTAGACGTAGTCATTGCCGACGCTGAACAGCGTCTTGAGCGGCTCGACGAATGCCGTGGAAGACCATTGGGTTTCCTGCTGCACCGGAATGCCTTCCGGGACTTTCAGGCCGTTCTGGTACTGGTCTTCGTTGCCCTTGCAGCCACCTTTGGCAGCGCTGTAGTTGGCGTAGGCGTAACCCTGACCATCCTTGAAGCCGGCCACATAGGGCCAGCCGTAGTTGCCACCCTTGACGATGAGGTTGAGTTCGTCATCGCTGTTGGGGCCCTGCTCGGTGGCGAAGAGTTTGTCACCGACGAACACCATCCCCTGGACGTTGCGGATCCCGTAGGCATAGACGTGGCTCTTCACACCGTTGATCACCGGGTTGTCATCAGGTACCGACCCGTCCAGGTTCAGGCGCAGGATCTTGCCTGCGTAGTGAACCCAGTCGCTTTTGCTGACTTGCGCAGCGGTCGGCGTCATCTGCGCCTTGTTCTGTTCGCACAGGTAGGAGAGCTGGTTCGCGCCCTGGTCACCGATGGAGTAGTAGAGCTTGTCGTCCGGGCCGAAGAGCAGGCGTGCGCTCTGGTGGTCGCGGGCCGAGGGCAGGCCTTTGAGCAGGTCCGTAGCTTCGCCCAGGGTGTTGGTCTTGGCGTCGTAGGTGTAGCGACGGATCAGCGTGCGGTTGGGGAAAGCCTCGGAGTCGCCGCCGGCATAGGTCAGGGATACGTAGACATAGTCCTGCCCCGTGCCCTTGAGCAGCTGTGGGTGCAAGGCGATCCCGAGCAGGCCATCCTGTTCATGGTGCCCGTTGGCCGCTTGGGAGTGCACGGCATCGGCAACGGCGAGGGCGACTTTCACCTCACCGGTCTTGGGGTTCACGCGGGTGATCTTCCGGCTGACCTGCTCGGTCAGCCACAGGTAGCCGTCGGGGCCCAGGACCATATTGTGTGGGTTCGCCAAGCCCGTGGCGACAACACGCTTCTCGAAGCCTTCGGTAGCCGGAATCGGCGTTCCCGGCGCCGGCGGGGTATCGGCCATGGCCGTCAGCGACATGCCCGCCAGGTTGGCAACCAACAACAATGACCCCAGCCTCGCGAAGGTACGGGCTTCGCCGAGGCGGTTTTCAGACGTGCAATGGTTGAGCTTCATGCGATTTCCTCAGGGCTTTAGGCAAGCACCACGACACCTATGCCCCGGCAAGCCGGGGCTCGGCCTGTCAGCGATTGGCGAAGTACATCGTCACTTCGAAGCCAATGCGCAAGTCGGTATAGCTGGGTTTGCTCCACATCTCTCGATCTCCTCTGCTTGGATAAAGACGCGCTGGCGTCGTTGGGAAATTAGTGGACCCATTCCCGCTTCGCCAGGGGGGTGAATGGCACACAGCGTTCCATTTCCTGAACGAAAAAACCGAACGCCCGTTCGCGCTAGAACGGCAAGAGGTAACGCAAGGTGAGCTGGTTGCCTTCGGAACGGTTCCTCGCGCCCTGCTCGACATAGTAATTGGCGTAGAACATATGCCGCGCATGGTGGTACATCACCCCCGGACCAAAGGCCAGCACGCGCTCGCGGGAGTCGCTCTGCCGGTGGCCATCGACCCGGTCGGCCGATATCTGTTCCAGCTGATAGCCGGCAAGGCCTACGCGCCAGGCGTCGGACACCGCGTAGGAGACCGAGAAATTGCTGTGGATCGCTTCGCCCGGCTGGACGCTGTCGGCCTGCAGCCGGCTGGCCGGATCGTCGTTGCGGCTGGACCAGGCATAGTGAAGGCGCCCGCTGACTTCGAGGCGGTCGGTCAGCTCCCAGGTAAAGGCGTAGTGCGGGCTGACCACCCATAGGTTGCTGCCGGTGTTGAGGCTGGCGTCCCGGTCATAATCACCGGTCGGTGCAGTGATCACCAGGTTCAGGCGCTGCCAGTAGGGTCGCCCGAACAGTTGCACGGGGTCCCACTGCAGCAACAGGGGGCTGAAGATCAGGTCACCCTGGCGCGTGCGTGACGCGTCCGGGCCGTCGTCGATATCGACGTCCAGGTGCACCAGCGGCAACAGCACTTCCATCCCGTAGTTGGCGCCCAGGATCTTGTGCTCGGTGATATAGGCCAGGTGTGGCAGGACCGTGGTGCTGTGCACTTTCTGCCGCCCCGGCACCGCGCTGCCATGGGCGTCGGTGGCGTCTTGCGCACGGTAATGCTGGATCGGCAACTCGAACAGCATCCCGGGTCGCACGATCCCGTCCATGAAACTGGTATTGCCCAGCGGCAAGGGTGGAAGGCTGATGGCATCGGCGACGACCTCGGCACTGCCCAGGGCCGTGGCCAGTGACAACAGCGCGGCGGATTTTCTGCAAGGCCTCATCCAGGTCTCCTGAAGGCGTTCATGTAACGGTGCCAAACAGAAAACGTTAGTGATCTCTCACAACGGCCGCTAGAGCCCCTGGATGGGCCACAGCGTTCCGCCTGCAGAACGCGCTGCCAACGAAGCTCCGGACCTTAGCTCGACGGCAGGCCGGTCGCGGGTTTCAGCCCATCCAGGAACACCACGATGGCATCGTCGATGCGGCGCTGTCGTTCGACCTGGGTGGGCGTTTCCATGAAGCCCAGCAGGCAACGCAGCTGGAAGTCCCCCGTCAGCGCGTCGAGAAAGAGCACGGCGCGGGTCTGTGCATCCCCTGGGCACACGAGGCCTTCTTGGGCTGCCCATTCGAAATAATCCTGCAAGCAACCGTAGGCCGCACCCGGCGCAGCCTCGAAGAATGCCTTGGCCGCCTCCGGCGCCCGCAGCGCCTCGGCCACGATCAAGCGGTGGATGGCGATCGTGCGCGGGGCGAGCACCACCCCGAGGAAGGTTTCGGCAATGATGCGCAAAGCTTCGGCCAAGGGCTTGCGGGCCAGGTTCATGTGTTTGAGCGGATTGACGATCTCGTCACACAAGCGGGCGATAATCGCGGCGAACAGGCCATCCTTGTCACCGAAATAGGCATACAGCGTGCGCTTGGAGCCGCCGATGCGGGCAATGATCCCATCGACGCTGACGCCCGCGTAGCCCTCTTCCAGGAACATCTCCGTCGCCGCGGCGAGAATGCCTTCACGCTTTTCGACCTGCCGCTGACTCTCCACGCGCTCGCTCAAGCAACACCTCTTCATCGAATAACACATCACTATTTGATTTTGCGCCCCTTCCCACAGGCATCAGCGCTAGCGGCCTGTACTGCGCGCGCGGGCTCGCTTCATAGCCTACCTGCACCACGACTGGAGCTCCAGGCATGTAATGAAATCGAAGCGTCCACCACCCGCTCTATTCGAAAAACGTCTTAGCGCATTGATTGACACCCGCCACGACTAATGGGAATCTCGACGAAACGGTACGGTACCGTACCCTTTTACTGGAAACCTTGAACAACAATAACAGCGAGGTACAGATCATGCGTTTCGTACATTTTGTCCAAGGCACCACCAAGGGCCTGGCTGTGGAAACCGACAGTGGCTTGCGTGGCCTTACCGAGAACCTGCCAGGTTACCCCGGCTCGCTCCTGACGCTGCTCGGCCGTGGCCAGGAGGCGCTGCGTGAGGCCCATCAGCAACTGAGCCAGGCGCCCCAGCTCGATACCTCACGCATCCGTTACCTGCCCCCCATCGAGCGGCCTGGCAAGATCGTCTGCGTCGGCCTGAACTATGCCGACCACACCAAGGAAAGCCCCTACGAGCAGCCCAGCTACCCCACCTTCTTCCCGCGCTTTGCCACTTCCTTGGTTGGCCATGGCGAGGCCATCGTCCGCCCGCACGTTTCCGAACAGCTCGACTACGAAGGCGAGCTGGCCGTGATCATTGGCCGCCACGGCCGCCATATTCCGCAGGACCAGGCGCTGGAGCATGTCGCAGGCTATGCGATCTTCAACGAAGCGTCGGTGCGCGACTACCAGTTCAAGTCCCCGCAATGGACCATCGGCAAGAACTTCGATGCCACCGGTGCCTTCGGCCCGACCTTCGTCAGTGCCGATGAACTGCCGCCCGGCGCCCGCGGCCTGACCCTGACCACACGCCTGAACGGCAAGATCGAACAACAGGCCAACACCGCCGACATGGTCTTCGATTTGCCGCAGCTGATCAGCGTGCTCAGCGAGGCGGTGACCCTGGAGCCTGGCGATGTGATCGTCACCGGCACCCCGGCGGGCATCGGTTGGGCCCGCCGGCCGATGCTGTTCATGCAGCCTGGCGATGTCTGCACCGTCGAGATCGAAGGCCTCGGCACCCTGAGCAACCCGATCGTCGCCGAGACGCCGCCGGCCTGAGGCCGCGCCACAGTCGTTCGCCCAACCCCGTTCGCTTCCCGCAGGGACTTCCCCGACCGGCCCAGTGCCGTGTCGGTGATCCCGGCTGCCTGCGCCCGGACCGATTCGCGGTCCGCGCCTGCGGCCGCCTGGAAAAAGGCCCTGCCCGCGAATGCCCGAACCTGTCGACGGCCCTCTGCCAAGGAGCGCAGCCATGTTGCACATCAAAGACATCAACCATGTGGTCTACCAGCACACCGATCTTGACCGCCTCGAACGATTTTTGGGCGACTTCGGCCTGGTCGTCAGCCACCGAACCGAACAGCGCCTGTACCTGCGGGGCACCGGCCCCCTGCCCTACGTCTATATCGCCGAACGCGCCGATACCCCCGCGATGGGCGCCATCGCCTTCGCGGTCGAGTCCTTCGCCGACCTGCAGGCTGCCGAACGCCTGCCCGGGGCGTCGTCGATCCAGGCGCTGGCGCACCCGGGCGGTGGCCAGTGCGTGGTACTGCACGACCCCTCCGGTCGTCGCATCGAGCTGGTGCATGGCATCCAGCCCGTGGAGGCCCTCCCCCAACGCAGCGCGCTGGTGCTCAACTCGGCGGTGGAGAAACGCCGCTTCGGCGAAGTCCAGCGCCCCGGCAAGGGGCCGGCGCAGGTCATGCGCCTGGGCCATGTCGCCATCGGCGTAGTCGACATGCCCCGGATGATGGCCTGGTACCGCGATGTGCTCGGCATGCTGCCCTCGGACCTGATCGTCGAAGGCGACCAACAGTGCCCATCCGCTGCCTTCCTGCGCCTGGACCGTGGCGAGAACTGGACCGACCATCACACCATCGCACTGTTCCAGGCCGGGCGGGACGTGGTCCATCACGCCTCGTTCGAGGTGCAGGACTTCGATGCCCAGTGCCTGGGGCACGCCTGGATGAACGAGCAAGGCTGGACACCATTCTGGGGCGTCGGGCGCCATGTGCTCGGCAGCCAGATCTTCGATTACTGGCGCGACCCCTCGGGCAACCTCATCGAGCATTTCACCGACGGCGACCTGTTCAACCATGCCTCGCCCATGAACTGCACCCAGGCCTGCGACTCCAGCCTCTACCAGTGGGGCCCGCCGATGTCGGTGGAGTTCTTCCTGGGCGGTAGCAACGAAGGCGAAACCGTCACCCCCCGTTCGCTGGCCGAGCGCCAGCGCCATACCCGCTGACCACCAAGGAGTTCGGCACCATGAGACAGACACTGTCGGAACAGGGCCTGGACCTGCTGTTTCGCGAAGCCCGCAGCCAGAACGGCTGGCTCGACAAGCCCGTCGAGGACCACACCCTGCGCGCCATCTACGACCTGGTGCGCTGGGGCCCAACCAGCACCAATGGCTGCCCGGCGCGCATCGTCTTCCTGCGCAGCGCCCAGGCCAAGGCCCGGCTGCTGCCGGCGCTCGCCGCGGGCAACGTGGACAAGACCCTGAACGCGCCGGTCACCGCCATCATTGGCTATGACGCGGACTTTCACGAGCAACTGCCGAAGCTGTTCCCGCACAACCCGGGCATGCGCGACTGGTACGCCGCGCAGCCACACATGATCGAGGCTGCGGCGCTGCGCAACGGCTCGCTGCAAGGCGGCTACTTCATTCTCGCCGCCCGTGCCCTGGGCTTGGACTGCGGGCCGATGTCGGGCTTCGACCATGCCCAGGTCGAGGCCGAATTCTTCGGCGATGGCGGCAGCTTTCCCGGACAACGCGTCCGGGTCAATTTCCTCTGCAACCTCGGGTACGGCGACCCCGCCAAACTGTTCCCGCGAAGCCCGCGCCTGAGCTTCGAGGAAAGCTGCACCCTGCTGTAGACACCTCCTGGCCGGCGCCATGTGCGCCCGATGCCGTACACAACAAGAACAAGGAGAACACCATGCGGCACACCGACCCGACCCTTTCCTCCCACCACCGGCCGAACCGCTGAAGGAGCCCGACCATGCGCAGCATCTCGAAATGGCATGTGCTGGTGGGCGGTTTCCTCGCCTACCTGTTCGACGCAATGGAAATCATCCTGCTGACCATCGCACTGCCGGTGATCCAGCAGG
This sequence comes from Pseudomonas sp. NY15356, assembly GCF_048068175.1. Classification (NCBI taxonomy): domain Bacteria; kingdom Pseudomonadati; phylum Pseudomonadota; class Gammaproteobacteria; order Pseudomonadales; family Pseudomonadaceae; genus Pseudomonas; species Pseudomonas sp. NY15356. Next base: position 49,523 of record NZ_JBLUPW010000009.1, read on the forward strand.
ACCTAGGGCTGACCATCGGCCAGGCCGGCATGCTCGCCTCGGCCACGCTGTTGGGCATCGGCATGAGCAGCATCACGACCGGGTGGTATTCGGACAACCACGGCCGGCGCAAGGCCTTGCTGCTGTCGCTGGTGAGCTTCGGCGCACTGACCATGGCGGTGGCCTGCACCCACAACTGGTACCTGCTGCTGGTATTGCGCTTCCTCTCGGGCCTTGGCCTGGGTGGCGTCTGGGGCATCGTCTCGGCCTACATCGCCGAAACCTGGCCTGTACACCAGCGGGCGCGCGCCACCGGTTTCGTGCTCAGCTCGTTCCCGGTGGGCGCGGCCATCGCGGCAATGGCCGGCAAAGCGTTCCTGCCGAACTGGCAGATGCTGTTCCTGGCGGCGGGGGTTTCGACCCTGATTCCGGTGCTGTACCTGTGGCTGTTCGTGCCCGAATCTCCCGAATGGAAAGCGCAGAAGAACGCGGCCCGCGCGGATGCGCCGGTGAATGCTTCGGTGCGTGAGATCTTCGGCCCAGGCCTGCTGCGCGTAACCTTGCTGGGCACTGCCGCGGCGAGCTGCTCGGTGATCGGTTTCTGGGGCGCCAGCACTTGGTTGCCGACCTACCTGATACACGAACGAGGGCTTGCGATCGGCATGATGGCGCATTTCATGACCATCCTGAACATCGGCGCCTTCATCGGGATCAATGCCTTTGGCCTGATCGCCGACCGTATCGGCAAGCGCAACGCCACCTTGCTGTCGCTGCTGGGCAGCGCGGTGATGCTGGCACTCTATGCGCTGACCACCGACAACCAAGTCCTGTTCTGGCTGGGCCCGGTGTACGCCTTCTTCTATGCCTTCGCCAGCCTGTTCGCCTCGTACTTCAGCGCCTTGTATCCCGTGCGTGTGCGCACCATCGGTGCCGGCTTCTGCTTCAACTTCGGCCGCGGCCTCGCCGCCTTCGCGCCCCTGTTGCTCAGCGGTATCGCCACCCAGCACAGCCTGGGGCTGGGGCTGCTGGTATGCGCAGGCTTCTTCGCCATGGGCATGCTGATCATGTGCTTCATGCCCCAAACCGACGTGCCGCTCGGCAGCCGGGCAACCCCGCTGAAACCGGCCGACACCGCTTCATCCTGACCACCCACCCGTAATCGCAGCCTGCAAGCCCGGCACCTGTGACGTGCCAGGAAGAAGCTGCTCGCCTGGAGAAAACCCCATGATCACCTTGCAGCACTTCATCGATGGACACCTCAGCGAAGGCCGCAGCGGCCGCTTCGCCGACATCTGCAACCCCGCCACCGGCCAGCGCAGCGCCCGGGTTCCATTGGCCAGCGCCGAGGAACTGGACCAGGCGGTTGCCGCAGCCAAGGCCGCCTTCCCGGCCTGGTCGGCCACCACGCCCCTGCGCCGCGCACGCATTCTCAGCCGCTTCAAGGAACTGCTGGAACACAATGCCGAACGGCTCGCCGCGTTGATCACCGCCGAGCACGGCAAGGTGCACTCCGATGCCATGGGCGAGGTCGTGCGCGGTATCGAAGTGGTCGAGTTCGCCTGCGGCGCACCGCACCTGCTCAAGGGCGAAGTCAGCGAAAACATCGGCAGCCACATCGACTCACACGCCATGCGCCAGGCGCTGGGCGTGGTCGCGGGCATCACGCCGTTCAACTTCCCTGCCATGGTCGCCTTGTGGATGTTCCCGGTGGCCCTGGCCTGCGGCAATACCTTCGTGCTCAAGCCCTCCGAGCGCGACCCCTCGGCGGCCCTGCTGCTGGCACAGCTGCTGGCCGAGGCGGGCTTGCCGGCTGGCGTGTTCAACGTGGTCAACGGCGACAAGGCGGCGGTCGATGCGATCCTTGCCCACCCCGACGTGCAGGCCGTGAGCTTCGTCGGTTCCACGCCCATCGCACGGCACATCTATGCCACCGGCGCGGCCAACGGCAAGCGCGTGCAGGCACTGGGCGGCGCGAAGAACCACATGGTGGTGATGCCCGACGCCGACCTGGACAAAGCCGCCGATGCGCTGATGGGCGCCGCCTATGGCGCCGCCGGCGAGCGCTGCATGGCGATCTCGATTGCGGTGGCAGTGGGCGATGCCACCGCCGACGCGCTGATCGAGCGCCTGGCGCCACGGGTCCGCGCGCTGAAGGTCGGCCCCGGTACCGACCCAAGCGCAGAAATGGGCCCGCTGATCACCCGCGAACACCTCGAACGCGTACGCGGCTACGTCGATATCGGCGTCGCCGAAGGCGCCACGCTGGTGGTCGATGGCCGCCAGTTCCGCATGCAGCAACCTGGCTTCGAGGGTGGTTTCTACCTCGGTGGCAGCCTGTTCGACGACGTCACCTCGCACATGCGCATCTATCAGGAAGAGATCTTCGGCCCGGTCCTTGGCGTGGTGCGGGTGCAGAGCTACCAGGAGGCGGTGGCGCTGATCAACGCGCACCAATACGCCAACGGCACCGCCATCTTCACCCGCGACGGCGACTCGGCGCGCATGTTCGGCCATGAGATCCAGGTCGGCATGGTCGGTATCAACGTGCCGATCCCGGTGCCCATGGCCTTCCACAGCTTCGGTGGCTGGAAGAACTCGCTGTTCGGCGACCACCACATGCATGGCCCTGAAGGCGTGCGCTTCTACACCCGCCTCAAGACCATCACCTCGCGCTGGATGAGCGGCATCCGCACCGGTGCCGACTTCGTCATGCCGACCATGAAGTGACCCCTGGGCAGTCCTGGACTGCCCTTCCCCCGCCGCCTCACATGCAGGCGGCAACCAACCCGGAAACGCACCTAGATGAACGCAGAACAATTACAAGAACGCATTTGCAAGGTACTGACCGCACTCTCCCTGGGCACGCTCGCCACCACCTGCCAAGCCGCCGAATGGAGCGACACATTCATCGGCTTTCGCTACGGCCAGCACTTCAGCGAACCGCCCGTGGGCAAGAAGATTCAGAAGGAGATCTACCAGCTCGGCCATACCCGCGGCAACGACTGGGGCATGGATTTCTTCAACCTCGATGTGCTCAAGTCCGACGCCAACGACCCGAAGAAAGACAGCGACTCCGGCGCCGTGGAAGCCTACCTGGCCTACCGTCACCAGCTGTACCTGAGCAAGGTCTTCGACCGTTCGCTGCGCTACGGCCCGATCAAGGACATCGCCCTGAGCGGCGGCGTCGAGCTGAACTACAAGAACACCGACTTCTCCACCCGCAAGCGCCAGCTGCTGGTAGGGCCCACGCTCAAGTTCGACGTGCCCGGCTACCTGGACCTGAGCCTGTTCTACTCCATGGAGTGGAACCATTGCGGGCTGTCGGCCTGCAAGACAGAGAACATCGAGTTCGACCCGTACTATGTGGTGCACTTGGCATGGGGCTACCCGTTCCAGGTGGGCGAGGTGCCATTCAAGTTCCACGGTTTCGCCAGCTACAAGACCGAGAAAGGCAAAGACTACTTCCACGACGATACCGGTGAAGAGAGCCTGGTGCGCGGTGCGTTGATGGTCGACGTCGGCAAGCTGGCCGCCGGCGTCAGGAACACCTTCTGGGTCGGGCCCGGATACGAGTGGTGGCACCACAAGTACGGTGCGGTGAACAAACCTGGCGTCAACACCCGGGCACCGACGCTGCATATGGAGTGGCACTTCTAGCCCGATGCCCCCTCTGGTCTGCCCCAAGGGTTGGATTGGGTGTCCAACTTCCTGGGGCAGTCCACTCTACAGGAGCGTGCGAGCCCAATAGCCGTCAGAACAGGCTGATCGGATAGTCGACGATCAACCGGTACTCATCGGCGCTGGAGTTGCCCCGGGTATTGCCCGGTGCGGTATAGCCACCCCCTTCGCGATGGGCCGCCCAGCGCAGGGTCAACGACAGGTCCTTGGCCGGCCCCGACGGCACCTGGTATTTGAGGGCAAGGTCACGCTCCCAGTGTTTGGCGTGCTTGCCATCGGGGTTGTAGATATAGCCATAGCCGATGCTGTCCGGGTCCACTCGGGTCAGGTCCGCCTCACCCCGTGTGTAGGTCGCGATGAACTGCAGCGACGGCGCCCCGAGCACCGCCAGGTTCGTTTCGTACTGCAGCCGCCAGGACTTTTCGCCCGGGCCATTGAAGTCGGCGAATTGCTGGGAATTGCTCAGGTACAGGAAGATCCGGTCGTTCTGGGTGATGTAGTCGAACGGCGTACGGCCATCGACCTTCTGCAGGCCCAAGGTCAAAGTCTGGCCATAGGCCGTCGCACTGATACCGCCGCTGTAGGTGTCATTGTCGATGGCGCCCAATTGGCTACGCCCTTCGTCCCGGGTCTTGTAGTAATGCAGGTAGGGCTTGAGCACGAGCGCATCATTGACCCGAAACACGTGCGAGATTCCCAGGTAGTACTGGTTCCACATGTCCTCGAGCTGGCCACCGTAGGCCGTCAGCTGCAGCCCTCGAGGATGGTCGTAGACACCCCCAACCCAGCCGATATGCGGGCTTTCGCGGTCCGCAGCCACGCCTGCACGGTTGCGCGCGCCATAGGCCGTGACCAGGTGGGAATGGCCGCTCTGGTTGCGCAAGCGTGTGGACTCGACGAACCCCGCATCCAACCACAGGCCCTGGACGCTATGGTTCTTCAGCGTGACGCCACGATACGACTGAGGAAACAGCCGGCTCGTCCCGCTCGCCACGATCGGCGTCTCGACCAACTGGTCGCCCGCCTTCACCAAGGTGTCGTGGTACCTGAGCTTGAGCGCCGCACCGGCACTGGAAAACTCATCCCCAGGCCTGAGCGAGGCGTCCAGCGGGAGCAGGCCAGCGCCGCCACTGCCGCCGCCGCCATCGAGCTTGACCCCGAGGAAGGCATGGGCGTCTACGCCCACCCCGACCGGCGTATCGGTGAAGCCGGATCTGAACGAAAACAGAAAACCCTGGGCCCACTCCGTCGGGTCGCGGCTGACCAGGTCGGAGTGGTTATCGCGCTGGAAATAGTAATTCCTGACCAGCGCATCCAGGCGTGCGCCTTCGACCAACCCTGGCGCGATGCCGAGCTCCACCGCCTGCCGTTCGTTGATGCCGGTGAAGATGGTGTCCTTCTGGCCCAGGGCGTTATCGGCCTGGGCCGGTGAAGCCAACACCAGGCCCAGGCTCAACGGGGCGAACAGCCAGCACTTGCCAAGCGCACGAGCCGCCATCGCCGAGCGCCTCATGCTTGCCAGGGAATGGCCGGCGCGGTCAGGCGCGGCCCATCGAAACCGCTGACCTCGCCAAACCTGGCACCACCCCGCTCCCATTCTTCCTGGGCCTGGGCGATCTCGGCCTTGCTGTGGCCGACGAAGTTCCACCACAAGAAGATTTCCTCCTCGAACGGCAAGCCGCCCAGCACAATGGCACGTGCGCCGGCAGAAGCCTCAAGGTCGAGGGTGTCCAGGCCGCGTCCAAGGTAGGCGAGCTCGTTTTCGCCGAATACTTCGCCATTGACCCGCCACTGCCCGCTCAAGGGCAGCACGCCATATTCATACCGGGCATCCAGGGCAAGCCCGGTATCCACTGCGCTCTGGGCCACCAAGTCCAGGCCTACCAGAGGCGAGAAGATGCAGGTAGGCGCCTTGTACTGGTCGAATGCCCCGGCCAATAGGGTCAGCTCCAAGCCATCGACCCGCCATTTCGGCAGGTCCGCATAATGGTTGAAGGCCGGCGGGCGCTCCCGTGCCGCGTTCGGTAACGCGATCCACAACTGTACGGCATGCAACCGATCCTGCCCCTCGAGCGATTCCTCGGTATGCGTGATCCCGTATCCGGCAGTCATCAGGTTCACCTGGCCGGGACGGATCACCTGGGTGTTGCCCAGGCTGTCGCGATGCAACACCTGGCCTTCGATCATCCAGGTAAAGGTCTGCAGGCCGATGTGTGGGTGCGGCCCTACGCGCAAACCATGATCCGACTCGAAGACCGCCGGCCCAGCATGGTCCAGGAAACACCAGGCGCCAATCATTCGCCGGTGCCGAGAAGGCAACAGGCGGCTGACGGGAATGCCGCCGCCGACTTCGGCACTGCGCGAAGTAATCCGCTGGATCGCCCGGACCCCATCGTTGATCGGACAATCGCGCGAGGGCGACAACTCACTGTGGGTTTCGTGGGTGCTCATGTACTGCTCCTGTGGCGTGCAAGCCGCATGTGCCTGCGAAAGGTGCGGCCTTCGCCTTGTAACGGCTCCGACCCTATACAGTAGTTGCCCAACGGGCCGCGCGGTAGATCGACACATCACCCTTCAGCGTTCCATTTGGTGAACACCCACGCCCACGAAAGGGCGCTCCTCGTCTCACCATTGACGGCCTGGGGTAGGCGCGCCAGAGGGTTATTGGCTAACGTAGACCTTTTTGCCGCATACCGAGCCCCTCCATGACCCAGAAGTTGTCTTCACCCACCGGTGCCCCCTGCGTCTCGACCGAAGACGGCTACGTGGTGGTGCGGGGCGCCCGTGAACACAACCTGAAGGACGTGGATGTAGCCATCCCGCGCAATGCGCTGGTGGTGTTTTCCGGGGTGTCCGGCTCAGGCAAGTCTTCGCTGGCCTTCGGCACGCTGTACGCCGAGGCCCAGCGCCGCTATTTCGAGTCGGTGGCGCCCTACGCCAGGCGCCTGATCGACCAGGTGGGTATTCCGGACGTCGATGCCATCGAGGGCCTGCCGCCGGCGGTCGCGTTGCAGCAACAGCGTGGGGCGAGCAACGCGCGCTCTTCGGTCGGCAGCGTGACAGGCCTGTCCAGCCTGGTGCGGATGATGTACTCACGCGCTGGCAGCTACCCGCCCGAGCAGCCCATGCTGTATGCCGAGGATTTCTCGCCGAACACCCCACAGGGCGCCTGCCCGGCCTGCCATGGCCTGGGCCACGTGTATGAAGTCACCGAAGCGACCATGGTACCTGACCCGACCCTGAGCATCCGCGACCGGGCCATCGTCGCCTGGCCACCGGCCTGGCACGGGCAGAACCTGCGTGACATCCTGGTCACTCTCGGCTACGACGTGGACCGCCCCTGGAAGGACCTGCCGAAGAAAGACCGCGAGTGGATCCTGTTCACCGAAGAAACACCCACGGTGCCGGTGTATGCCGGGCTGTCCCCCGCCGAAACCCGCGAAGCGCTCAAACGCAAGCTCGAACCCAGCTACATGGGCACCTTCACCGGCGCCCGGCGCTATGTGTTGCATACCTTCGCCAATACCCAGAGCGCCCTGATGCGCAAACGCGTGTCACGCTTCATGGAGGGCCAACCCTGTGCCACCTGCGGCGGCAAGCGCCTGAAGCCCGAGGCGCTGTCGGTGACTTTCGCCGGGGTGGATATCGGTACCCTGGCGCACATGCCGCTGGACCAGGTGGCAGGCCTGCTCGAACCGGCCAGTCGCGGCGAAGCCGACAGCCACGACGCGCTGTCGGCAGAAAAACAGCTGGCCGCCCGGCGCCTGGCCGAAGGCGTACTGGGTCGTCTGCGCACCCTGCGACACCTGGGGCTGGGCTACCTTACCCTGGACCGTGCCACGCCGACCCTGTCGACAGGCGAGCTGCAGCGGCTGCGCCTGGCCACCCAGTTGAGTGCGCTGCTGTTCGGTGTGGTCTATGTGCTCGACGAACCCTCGGCAGGCCTGCACCCGTCCGACAGCCAGGCGCTCTACGACGCCCTCGACCGCCTGCGCGACGCCGGCAACTCGGTGTTCGTGGTGGAGCACGACCTGGAACTGATGCGTCGGGCCCAATGGCTGGTGGACGTGGGCCCGGATGCCGGTGAACGCGGCGGACGGGTGCTCTACAGCGGCGCCCCGGCAGGCCTGCGCGAAGTGGCCGGCTCACACACCGCCCGCTACCTGTTCGACCAATCGCCCGCACCTGCCAGCCGAGCCCGTGTGCCCACGGGTTGGTTGGCCCTGAACACTATTCATCGCCACAACCTGGCGGGGGTCGATGCCCGTATACCGCTGGGCGTGCTCACCGCGGTCACCGGTATCTCCGGCTCCGGCAAGTCGAGCCTCGCAGCCCAGGCGTTGCCAGAGCTGATGCTGCTGCATCTTGGGCACGAGCCGGAAACCGACAATAGCGACGCTGCGCCCGAAGGGCCCACGGTGATCGAGCGCACCCACGGCCACCTGGGCGGCGACGTGGATGCCGTACAGCGCGTCGTACAGGTGGACCAGAAGCCGATCGGCCGCACCCCACGCTCGAACCTGGCCACCTACACCGGCCTGTTCGATCCGGTCCGCAAGCTGTTCGCCGCCACCGCCGAAGCCCGTCGCCGCGGTTACGACGCGGGCCGCTTCTCGTTCAATGTGGCCAAGGGCCGTTGCGATACCTGCGAAGGTGAAGGCTTCGTCAGCGTCGAGCTGTTGTTCATGCCCAGCGTCTACGCCCCCTGCCCCACCTGCCATGGCGACCGCTACAACGAAGACACCCTCGCGATACGCTGGCACGACCGCAGCATCGCCGACGTGCTGCGCATGACCGTCGAGCAGGCCTGCGACTTCTTTGCCGGTGAAGACGCCGTGCTGCGCTCGCTGCAGGTGCTGCGCGAAATCGGCCTGGGCTACCTGCGCCTGGGCCAGCCGGCCACCGAGCTGTCCGGCGGCGAGGCGCAGCGCATCAAGCTGGCCACCGAGCTGCAACGCAGCCAGCGCGGCCGCACCCTGTATGTACTCGACGAACCCACCACCGGCCTGCACGTGGCCGATGCCGACCGCTTGATGGCGCAATTGCAACGCCTGGTCGAGGCCGGCAACAGCGTGGTGATGATCGAACACGACATGCGCATGGTGGCGCAGGCCGACTGGGTCATCGACATCGGGCCAGGCGCCGGCCACGCCGGCGGGCGCATCGTGGCAGCCGGCCCCGCACATGAGGTGGCCCAGGCTCAGGGCAGCCGCACGGCACCTTACCTGGCCCAGGAACTTGCACGCGGCGCGACTAAGCGCTGACGGAGCCCGCCACGTCCATCAACCAGGCATGCACCAGCGCCGCCGCTTCCGACAGGGGGCGGCGGTCGGTATTCAGCAGGTGATAGGACATACCCTCCAGCACCGGCTCGTCTGCCACCTGCAACACGCCCATGCGCAGTTCTTCCTCGACCAGCAGCACGCTCAACAGCGCCACACCCTGCCCGGCCACGGCAGCCTGGATGGCATGGCTTTCCTCGGAATAGCGTATGCCCGTCGACATGTCTCCGGCCGCGCGCCCCTTCGCCCGTGCCCAGGCGCGCCACGTGAGGTCCAGCGCTTGCGGTCGATGCCAATCGAAATGAATCAAAGGCCATTGCGCCACATCCTTGCCAACCCGAGCGAGCAGGGCCGGGTTGGCGACCGGCGCAAAGCGGTCTTCGAGCAGCAACCTGGCCGTGACACCCGGGTAGCGGCCGTGCCCATAGCGGATCGCCAGGTCGACGGTTCCACTATCCAGATCGACCGGCGCGTTGGACGCCAGCACATGCAGGTCGATCTGCGGATGCGCGTGCTGGAACGCCGCCAGCTTGGGTACCAGCCACTTGGTGGCGAACGCGGGCGTCGCCGACAAGGTGACCGACGCCCGGCGAGGCCTGCGTATCTGCTCCACTGCACCGGCCATTGCCTGGAACCCGCTGCTCACCGCCGCGGCCAATACCAGCCCGTCTGCTGTCAGCTCGACCGCACGCACCTTGCGCACGAACAGCGGGCGCTCGAGGTCATCTTCCAGCACTCTGATGCGGTGGCTGATCGCCGTCGCGGTCACGGCCAGTTCATCGGCAGCCTTCTTGAAACTGCGCAGCCGCGCTGCCGCTTCAAAGGCTCGCAATGCACTCAGGGACGGAAGGCGAATGGCCATTATGGATGACTCCAGATCATCTGTTGACTGAACAATCATCGTTTGTAGCCCGAGAGCTTTCAACACAGACTCCTCATCAATGAACAAACGTCATCCATAAGGAGTCTTGCCCATGACCACGCTTCTACACATCGATGCTAGTGCCCGTCCGGGCGCATCCGACACGACGCCCCACGGCTCGCATACCCGGCGATTGAGCGCACGCTTCGTCGAGCAGTGGATTACGCGCCACCCAGATACGAACGTGATCTACCGTGACGTGGGCCAGCAGCCCCCTCCCCCTGTCTCCGGTCGCTGGATACATGCGGCGTTCACCCCCGAAGCCGCACGCCAGGACTGGATGCACGAGGTATTGCGCACCAGCGACATGCTGATCGACGAACTGCTTGAGGCCGACCTGATCGTGGTCGGCGTGCCGATGTACAACTTCGGTCCGCCGGCACAGTTCAAGGCCTATATCGACAACATCGTGCGGGTGGGGCGCACCTTCGGCTTCGACCGCAGCCGCCATGGCGAGCCCTACTGGCCACTGCTGGCCGATGCCGGCAAGCGCCTGGTGATCCTGTCATCACGGGGAGACTACGGCTACCAGGCGGGTGGGCGCCTGGGCGAGCGCAACCATGTCGAGGCCTCGATCCGCACGGCGTTCGCCTACATTGGCGTGACCGATACCCATGGTGCGTACATCGAATACGACGAGTTCGGTGACGAGCGCCTGGCGGAATCGATCAGGCAGGCGGAGACGAATGTGGACCGGTTGGTGGAGAAACTGGGTAGCGGTTCACCGTCCCCCGCCCCCACCTCGGCCGCTCGTGAGACAGGTGTACCGGCGTAATAACGACAGTTAAAAAAGCAAAAAAAGGGCGACCCTTTCGGATCGCCCTTCTCACGCCCGGAAAACCGGGGCTTTTGTTTGGTAGGCACAATTGGACTCGAACCAACGACCCCCACCATGTCAAGGTGGTGCTCTAACCAACTGAGCTATGTGCCTGTCGATGTGGGCGCATTCTACGCGTTCCCAAACGGCTGTCAACTGTTTTTTTCACGCTAACCCACTGAATCCTAAAACTATTTAGCGAAAGGAGCCTGCCCAGGGGCCGAGTAAAGGATTTTCAACGGACGACTAGCGGGTGTTTATTATTATTGATAGCATCGGTACATTCGTTAAAAATATAAAACACGAGGTTTCCTTAGCATGGCCAACACCCCCTACCCCCAGTCCTACTACGCCGCCTCGGCCAACCCGGTGCCGCCACGTCCGGCGCTGCAGGGTGAGGTGGAGACCGATGTCTGCATCATCGGCGCCGGCTACACCGGCCTGTCCAGCGCCTTGTTCCTGCTGGAGAACGGCTTCAAGGTGAGCATCGTCGAAGCGGCCAAGGTCGGCTTCGGTGCGTCGGGCCGCAACGGCGGCCAGATCGTCAACAGCTACAGCCGCGACATCGATGTCATCGAACGCACCGTCGGTCCTAAGCAGGCACAACTGCTGGGCCAGATGGCCTTCGAAGGCGGCCGCATCATCCGTGAGCGCGTGGCCAAGTACAACATCCAGTGCGACCTGAAGGACGGCGGTGTCTTCGCCGCCCTCACCGCCAAGCAGATGGGCCACCTGGAGTCGCAAAAGCGCCTGTGGGAGCGTTTCGGTCACACCCAGCTGGAGCTGATGGACCAGAAGCGCATCCGTGAAGTGGTGGCCTGCGACAACTATGTCGGCGGCATGCTGGACATGAGCGGTGGCCACATCCACCCATTGAACCTGGCCTTGGGCGAAGCCGCCGCAGTCGAGTCGCTGGGCGGCATCATCTATGAACAGACCCCGGCCGTGCGCATCGAGCGTGGCGCCAGCCCGGTCGTGCACACCCCGCAAGGCAAGGTGCGCGCCAAGTTCATCATCGTCGCTGGCAACGCCTACCTGGGCAATCTGGTGCCGGAACTGGCCGCCAAGTCCATGCCATGCGGCACCCAGGTGATCACCACCGAGCCGCTGGGCGAAGAACTGGCTCGCACCCTGCTGCCCCAGGACTACTGTGTCGAGGACTGCAACTACCTGCTCGACTACTACCGCCTGACCAGCGACAAGCGCCTGATCTTCGGCGGTGGCGTGGTGTACGGTGCCCGTGATCCGGCGAACATCGAGGCGATCATCCGCCCGAAGATGCTCAAGGCCTTCCCGCAGCTCAAGAACGTGAAGATCGACTACGCCTGGACCGGTAACTTCCTGCTGACCCTGTCGCGCCTGCCGCAGGTCGGCCGTATCGGCGACAACATCTACTACTCCCAGGGCTGCTCCGGCCATGGCGTGACCTATACCCATCTGGCGGGCAAGGTGCTGGCCGAGGCCCTGCGCGGCCAGGCCGAGCGCTTCGATGCCTTCGCCGGCCTGCCGCACTACCCGTTCCCGGGTGGCCAGCTGTTGCGCGTGCCGTTCAGCGCGCTGGGTGCCTGGTACTACAGCCTGCGGGACCGCCTGGGTATCTGATTTGTCGCCTGCCTAGGCCCGACCTCGGCGCTTCGGCGCCCCGGACAAGCCCGCCCCTACAGGCCGATCCAAGATCCTGTGGGGGCGGGCTTGTCCGCGATGAGGCCAGCGCGATTACTGCCCTATGCTGCGAACGGCCTGCTTCGCCGCGATCTCCTGGCCCGCCCTGGCCAGCTCATCGGCCGCCTGCAGCCAACGCTGCCGGTCCACCTGGGCCGGCAGTTGCCGCGGTGGTTGTACCAGCACCGCCCAATTCCCCTCCTTCGCCCACGCAGCTTCGAAGTCATCGAAGGCCATCAACTGGCGACGCTGCATCCCCGAGCGCAACAGCACGCGCTGCTTGTAGCTGTCATAGCCGATCAGCACCGCATAGCGCGGTTCGCTCCACCAGGCCGACCCCTCCTCGTAGCGCAGCAGCACCGGATTGCCCGCTGCCACCTGGGTCAGCAAGGCATCCAGGCGTTTGTCCAGGGGATAGACCACCATGCCGTATTCACGGGCCACCTTGGGAATGCGCTGCCCCAACGCATCGGCGCCCTGCGGCAGGTTCAAGGGCTTGTCCAGCAGACCGGGGGTCACCACGACGCCCTGTTGCGACAGCAGTGCCGCCAAGGCCATGGCGCCGCTGTGGTTGGCCTTGCCACGGTAGAACGGCATGCTGCTGATCTCGACCCGCTGCGGCAGGCCCTTGGCGATCGGCGACGGGCCGCCGGCGCAACCGGCGAGGCTGGTGGCGACCAGGCAAGCGGCCAGCAGGCAGCGTGTGGAAGTGAAGGTTCGTTGCAACATGGACACTCGCTTGTTCCTCGCCAGGCAGGCAGCGCCCGGCCCCGGGCTCCGATCATAGGCCTGGCGCGTGCCTGGGTATAGCCCGGGGCCTGCTTGGAACGAAACGGCCCAAGGGAATAGACCTTCGGTCAATGGAACGTCACGGGCTGCGAGCTAGACTAAAGCAGTGTCTGGAAGGCGAGCCCCGCGCCCGCCCGAGCGAAGGAGGCACATATGAGCCTGACCATGGCAATCCTGATGCTGGTGGGAATGTGGTTGAGCGTCGCCGCCGCCATGCTGTGGGGTGTATTGCGCATCGTGCGCCGCCACGCCCATCACCACCTGCCGCCACAGACCCCGCCCAAGCCACAACCTGCGCGCCATGCGCGGCGCCATGCAGGGGCGCACTGACCGGATGATCTCGGGCTGCCATGCAGCCCTATCGCGACACAAAGCCGCTGCCACAGGTACAACACACCCCATCGTGCTGTACCTGTGGCAGCGGCTTTGTGTCGCGAAAAGGGGCGCCGTGCGCCCCTTCTTGCATCAGCCTTCGGCAGCCTCACGCTTGAGCCGCGCCCGACGCGCCATGATGTTGAGCACTTCGATCGCCGTCGAGAATGCCATCGCCGCGTACACATACCCCTTCGGCACATGGGCACCGAAGCCTTCGGCGATCAGGGTCATGCCGATCATGATCAGGAAGCCCAGGGCCAGCATCACCACGGTCGGGTTGTCGTTGATGAACTTGGCCAGCGGGTCGGCCGCCACCAGCATCACCACCACGGCACTGATCACGGCGATGATCATGATCGGCAGGTGTTCGGTCATGCCCACGGCGGTGATGATGCTGTCGATCGAGAAGACGATGTCGAGCATCAGGATCTGGCCGATCGCGGCGGCGAAGCCCAAGGTCACGGTCGAGCCGGCCTTGGCTTCTTCCTTGGCGCCGTGAGGGTCGACGTTTTCATGGATCTCTTTGGTCGCCTTCCACAGCAGGAACAGGCCACCGGCAATGAGGATCATGTCCTTCCACGAGAAGCTGTGGCCGAACACGTCGATCACCGGCTCCGTCAGCTGGACGATCCAGGCCACGGTCGAAAGCAGCGCCAGGCGCATGACCAGCGCCATGCTGATACCGATGCGTCTCGCCTTGGAGCGGTAGGCCTGCGGCAGCTTGTTGGTCAGGATGGAGATGAAGATCAGGTTGTCGATGCCCAACACGATCTCCATGGCCACCAGGGTGGCCAGAGCAACCCAGGCGGCGGGGCTTGCAGCCAGTTCCAGCAAATATTCCATTATCAAATCCTTTCAGCGGGCCGGGCTCAGATGCCCTGGGTCTTGTCTTGGTTGGCGTCGGCCTTGGGCTGGGTACCCTCAGGGTGAAGGGTATCGCTCAGGGCTTGCTGGGCAGCCTCGTTGGTCTTGTCGATGGCCTGTTTGGCCGACTCGGCAGCCTGGTTGAGCATCTGCTGGGCGGATTTCTCGGCCTGGTCGCAGCCTGCCAGGCTGAACAGGGCCAAGGCCAGCACCAGCGGCGTGCCAATGGATTTGAATTGCAACATGGGGTCCTCGCTTGTCGATATCCCGGCGGCGCACGAAACGCCTGATGGGGTCGCATTCTAAAGACCGCGATACATCAGGAAAATTCGTATTTTCAGCGGTTATACTTCGGTTTTTACGAACAGAGACCCCAGCGGATGCTCAACTACCGCCAACTCCACTACTTCTGGGTGGTGGCCAAGACCGGCAGCATCGCCCGCGCCAGCGAGCAACTGAACCTCACGCCACAGACCATCAGCGGGCAGATCAGCCTGTTCGAGCAGACCTACAGCCTGGAGCTGTTTCAGCGGGTCGGCCGGCAATTGGAGTTGACCGAGACCGGCCGCCAGGCCCTGGGCTACGCCGAGCAGATGTTCCAGATCGGCAGCGAACTCGAAGCCCTGCTGCGGGCCGGCCCCCAGGAGCAGATCCTGTTTCGCGTAGGCGTGGCCGACGTGGTCCCCAAGTCCATCGTCTACCGCTTGCTGGCCCCGACCATGGAGCTGGACAACGTGCTGCGCATCAACTGCCGTGAAGACAAGCTCGAGCGTCTGCTCGCCGACCTTGCGATCCAGCGCCTGGACCTGGTGATCTCCGACAGCCCTATGCCCAGCCATCTGGATATCAAAGGCTATAGCCAGAAGCTCGGCGAATGCGGCCTGAGCTTCTTCGCCACCCCGGCACTGGCCGACCAGCACGACCAGCCCTTCCCCGCCTGTCTGGATGATGCGCCCTTGCTGATTCCCGGCCAGGAAACCGTGCTGCGCAGCCGCCTGCTGCGCTGGCTGGCGGAACAGCACGTACAGCCACGCATCATCGGCGAGTTCGACGACAGCGCATTGATGCAGGCCTTCGGGCAGTCCGGTAGCGGTATATTCGTCGCGCCCAGTGTGATTGCCGAGGAAGTCTGCCGGCAATATGGGGTGCGCCTGATCGGCCAGACCGAAGCGGTGAACGAGTCGTTCTATGCCATTTCGGTGGAACGCAAGGTGACCCACCCCGGGATCGTGGCCATCACCGAGGGGGCACGGCGGGAGCTGTTCCATTGGTGATCCTTGATACCCCCACTCGCCGGCAAGCCGGCGATGGGTTCGGAACAGGCCTACACCGGTCTGTGCTAAAGTGGCCGGTTTTACAAGAACGAGATTCTGCTGCATGACCCCCGTCCTTCGCTTCATCAACCGCACCAGCCTGGTGACGCAGATTTGCATCGGCCTGGTGGCCGGTATCGCAATCGCTTTGCTGTCACCCGCCACGGCGATCACGCTGGGCTTCCTGGGCAAACTCTTCGTTTCAGCGCTCAAGGCCGTGGCGCCGATCCTGGTGTTCATTCTGGTAATGGCCTCGATCGCCAACCACAAGCACGGCCAGGAAACCCACATCCGCCCTATCCTGGTGCTGTACCTGCTCGGCACCTTCGCTGCCGCTGTGGTGGCCGTGGTCGCCAGCATGGCCTTCCCGTCCCAGTTGGCCCTGCGCGCCAGCGAAGCCGCGCTCACGGCACCGGGCGGCATCAGCGAGGTTCTGCAGAACCTGGTGCTCAGCGCCGTGGACAACCCGGTCAATGCCCTGTTGAACGGCAACTTCATCGGCATCCTGACCTGGGCCGTCGGCCTGGGCGTAGCGCTGCGCCACGCCGGCCAGACCACCCGCACCGTAGTGGAAGACCTGTCCAACGGCGTCACCCTGATCGTGCGCATGGTCATCCGCTTCGCGCCACTGGGGATCTTCGGCCTGGTGGCCGCGACCTTGGCCGAATCGGGCCTGGACGCCCTGCTCGGCTACGCGCACCTGTTGGCCGTGCTGATCGGTTGCATGCTGTTCGTGGCCCTGGTGGTCAACCCGCTCATCGTCTTCTGGAAGATCCGCCGCAACCCCTACCCATTGGTGCTGATGTGCCTGCGCGAAAGCGGCATCACCGCCTTCTTCACCCGCAGCTCGGCGGCCAACATCCCGGTCAACCTGGCCCTGTCGGAAAAGCTCGGCCTGCATGAGGACACCTACTCGGTATCGATCCCCCTGGGCGCGACCATCAACATGGCCGGCGCGGCGACCACCATCACCGTCCTCACCCTGGCTGCGGTGCACACCCTGGGCATTCCGGTGGACCTTCCCACCGCTGTGCTGCTCAGCGTAGTGGCGGCCGTGTGCGCCTGCGGCGCCTCGGGCGTGGCCGGCGGCTCGCTGCTGCTGATCCCACTGGCGTGCAGCCTGTTCGGCATTCCCAGCGAAGTCGCCATGCAGGTGGTGGCGGTCGGCTTCATCATCGGCGTGCTGCAGGATTCGGCAGAGACTGCGCTCAACTCATCCACCGACGTGCTGTTCACTGCCGCGGCCTGTATGGGCGAGGAGCGTCAGCGGGCCTGACGTGCCCACAGGCACACGCCTTCGGGCACTGCATCAAGGACGGATGCAGTGCCACACACTTCTACCTTGAGGCCAAGCGGCCGCATCCTGCGGGACCAATCGGCCATTTCAGATGGATGGACTGCCATCCTCCCCAAATTCGGCTGCGTAATTGGAGCCCGAGCGTTATCGTTGAGGCCTCACCTCAACTGCCAGGGAGGCAGCCATGACCACTCTTTTCCGCCTGAGCCTGATGCTGCTGATCGTCGGCATGATCCTGGGCGATATCGTGCTTGCCACTGTAGGGCTGTGCGGCGTGTGTGGCCTGGCTGTCTACAACACCATTCAGCAGGACGCGCAGGCAGAACCGCCGGCCGAGTCGGACTTTATTGCGTAACGGAACAGAAGAGAACCAGGGCAAGCCCATGAGGACGTCCGGCATCGCGACAGCGCCTTGTGCGGCTGTGCAATGGAGCCTGACGGCAAGCCCTGCTGCAAAATCGCAGGCATAAAAAAAGAGGCCATCAGGCCTCTTTTCCGGTGACCCTACAAGAACTTGAAGGATCGAATTTGGAGCGGGAAACGAGACTCGAACTCGCGACCCCGACCTTGGCAAGGTCGTGCTCTACCAACTGAGCTATTCCCGCGTCGTGATGGCTGCCATTTTAGCGATCTGCCAAACGACGTCAACCCCTTGATTCAAAAAAACTTTTACTTCTGCTCGGTGCCTTCGCGCAGGTGCGGCCAGGCAGCGACCAGGTAGTGGACCATCGACCACAGGGTCAGGCCCGCCGCGACCAGCAGCAGCCCATAGCCGAGCACCACCCAGGCGTTGAGCACCGGCGGGTTGGCGAGCAGGATCACCAGCGCCAGCATCTGCGCGGCGGTTTTCCATTTGCCGAGGTTGGACACCGCCACATGCGCCCTCGCCCCGAGCTCGGCCATCCACTCGCGCAGCGCCGAAACGACAATCTCGCGGCCGATGATCACCGCGGCCGGCAGAGTCAGCCAGAAGTTGGCATGCACCTGCACCAGCAACACCAGGGCCACCGCAACCATGAGTTTGTCTGCCACCGGGTCGAGGAAGGCGCCGAAGGGCGTGCTCTGCTGCAGGCGACGGGCCAGGTAGCCGTCGAGCCAGTCGGTGGCGGCAGCGATGGCGAACACCGTGCTGGCGGCGATATAGCTCCAGTGATAGGGCATATAGAACAACAGGATGAAGATCGGGATGAGCAGGACGCGAAGAACGGTGAGCAGGTTTGGAATATTCATCGGCACGACTGGCTGCAGGTTGAGGGTGGCATTCTACTCGCTATGCAGGCTGGCATAAATCGACTCGGCAAGCTTTTTACTGATGCCTGGCGCCTTGGCAATTTCGTCGATGCTGGCGCGGTTGAGTTCCTGCAGGCCGCCGAAATGTTTCAGCAGGTCGCGGCGGCGCTTGGGCCCTACCCCGGCTACATCCTCCAGGCTCGAGGTGCGACGGGCCTTGCCGCGGCGGGCACGGTGGCCGGTGATGGCGAAGCGGTGGGCTTCATCACGGATCTGCTGGATCAGGTGCAGCGCTGGGGAGTCACCCTTGAGGGTGAACTCATGAGCCACGTCGTTGAGGTACAGGGTTTCGAAACCAGCCTTGCGGGTCACGCCCTTGGCCACGCCAAGCAAGGTCAGGTCGGTCAGGGCCAGTTCCTGCATGACCTCGCGCGCCATGTTCAGCTGCCCCTTGCCGCCGTCCACCAGGAGCACATCCGGCAACTTGCCCTCGCCGTCCTTGATGCGTCCGAAGCGCCGGGTCAGCGCCTGGTGCATGGCAGCGTAGTCGTCGCCGGCAGTCACGCCCTCGATGTTGAAACGGCGGTAGTCGGACTTGAGCGGGCCCTCGGGGCCGAACACCACGCAGCTGGCCACGGTGGCCTCGCCGCTGGAATGGCTGATGTCATAGCACTCCAGGCGTTGGGGCACTTCGTCCAGGCCCAGCACCTGGGCCAGGGCCTCGAAGCGGGCAGCCATATGCTGGCGGTTGGCCAGGCGAGCGTTGAGGGCTTGCTCGGCATTGGTGACCGCCAATTGCTGCCAGCGAGCCCGCGTGCCACGTACCCGATGGCTGATGGCCAGCTCACGGCCCCGCAGGGTCTGCACGGCCTCGGCGAGGGCGTTAAAGTCCTCGTGGGTCACGTTGACGATCAGCTCGCCTGGCAGTTCACGTTCGGCATTACCCAGGTAGTACTGCGACAGGAAGGCGGCCATCACCTCGGCCACGTCTTCCTCGATACCCACTTGGGGGAAGAAGTTCTTGCTGCCCAGTACCCGCCCGCCCCGCACGCTGATCAGGTGCACGCAGGCACCGCCCGGGTTGACGAAGGCGGCCACCACGTCAACGTCGCCCGAGCCACCTTCCATGTACTGCTGATCCTGGACACGGCGCAGCAAGGCGATCTGGTCGCGCAGTTCGGCCGCCCGCTCGAAGTTCAGGGCCATGGCGGCCTTTTCCATTTCCGCATTGAGCTCGTTGCCCAGCTGCTGGCTGCGGCCTTCGAGGAACATCACCGAATGGCGCACGTCCTCGGCGTACTCCTCTGGCGCCACCAGCCCCACGCATGGGCCCTTGCACCGCTTGATCTGGTACTGCAAGCACGGCCGGGTGCGGTTGGCGTAGTAGCTGTCCTCGCATTGGCGCACCGAGAAGGCCTTTTGCAGCAGGCTCAGGCTTTCGCGGATGGCGCCGGCGCTGGGGTATGGGCCGAAGTAGCGCCCCTTGGCTTTCTTGGCGCCACGGTGAATGCCCAGGCGTGGGAATTGGCCGTCAGACAAGAACACGTAGGGGTAGGATTTATCGTCGCGCAGCAGAATGTTGTAGGGCGGCCGCCACTCCTTGATCAGTGTCTGCTCCAGCAGCAACGCCTCGGTCTCGTTGGCGGTGATGGTGGTCTCGACCTGGGCGATGCGCCCCACCAGTGCAGCGGTCTTGGGCGCCAGGCCGGTCTTGCGGAAGTAGCTGGCCAGGCGCTTCTTGAGGTTCTTGGCCTTGCCCACGTAGAGCAGCCGCGCCTCGGCGTCGAACATCCGGTAGACACCGGGGCGACCGCTGCAGGTCGCCAGGAAGGCGCTGGCATCGAAGAGTTGTGACATGAAGGTTTACAGGTTCGCGTCAACCATACCGTGGCGAACGGCCAGCAAGGTCAGTTCGACGTCGCTGGTGACCGAGAGTTTTTCGAAGATCCGATAACGGTAAGTATTGACGGTCTTGGGCGACAGGCACAACTTGTCCGAGATGATCTGCACCTTCTGGCAGCCGACGATCATCAAGGCGATCTGGATCTCCCGCTCCGACAGCGCATCGAACGGCGAGCCCTGGGGCTGGAACGACTTGAGCGCCAATTGCTGGGCGATCTGCGGGCTAATATAGCGCTGCCCGGCAAAAGTCAGGCGGATGGCCTGGACCATTTCATCCAGGCCCGCGCCCTTGGTCAGGTAGCCGGCAGCGCCGGCCTGCATCAGGCGGGTGGGGAACGGGTCGTCCTCGCACACGGTCACCGCGACTACCTTGATGTCCGGATGGCTGCGCAACAGCTTGCGGGTCGCCTCCAGGCCGCCGATCCCTGGCATTTTCACGTCCATGAGGACTACGTCCGGCTTCAGCTCGCGAGCCAGCTTGAGCGCCGACTCGCCGGAATCCGCCTCACCTACTACCTGCAAGCCGTCGATATCGGCCAACATGCGGGTGATGCCAGTACGCACCAGATCGTGATCATCGACCACCAAGACCCTAATCAAGCAGACACCTCGTCAATGGGGCGATTGGATCCCGCCACCTTAACAAACTTTCCCGCCGCTAACCTAGTTCGAAAAGTGCCTGCCGGTCCATCTTGCGCATTCTCGGCGCTTCTCGCTCACCCACCTCGACGGACAGGCGGCTCAACAGATGTCGTACCGCGGCCTGGTCTGCCTCGGGCAGGCGCCGGAAGATCCCCAGCAGGCGGTCTTCCTCGAGGGTGAGGCTGGCCAGGGGAGCAGGCGTATGCACACCGCTGAGCACGTAGAGGGCATCCACGCCTCGGTTCGCCAAGGCAGCCAGATAGTCGACCCGAGGCGTACGCTCGCCGCTTTCATACTTGCCTTGGGCATTGGGCTCGACGCCGCCGATCTCGCCGAACACCCGTTGGGTCAGCCCCAGACGCTCACGCTCCTCCCGCAGGCGCGGGCCAAATCCATTCATGCGACTCCCTTCCTCTTGTCCTTCGACTACGATGCAGCGCGACCTTCGAGTGAATGGTCGACAACCCAGATGGCACTATGCCTTTTAGGATCCAATCTGTGCAAGCCATCGTTGGGCTATCAGTCAGAAATTGCCCGACCAGTCAGCCACCAATCGTGCGCTGCATCCGGACGAAGCATTCGTCCTCGCCCATTTCGACGAAGCCGTGCCGGCTGTACAACCTACGGGCCGGGTTGCTGCGGAACACCATCAGCCGCAGCAATGGCAGGTGCCGCTGGGCCGTCCAGCCGGCCAAGGTCTCCAGCACCCAGCCACCTACGCCTTGGCCACGGTATTCAGGCAGCAAGTGCAGCTCGCGGATGAACAAGGCCTGGCGATCCTGGCTGAGGCTGCAGTAGCCCAGCAGGCGCTTCCCCTCCACCACCAGCCATTGCTCGCGCCAGTGCCAGGCTTCGTCGAAGGCTTCCTCGATCCACAGCAAGTCGAACTCGCGGTAGTAAGGCAGCATGGCCCGACGGGTCAGGTCCCGGGCGAAGGTGCAATGGGCATCGCTGGCCGGGGTCAGTTCAAAGGGCATCGGCAGCCTTCTCCCATGACGGCTAGTGGGCGTAGCACACCGGCGAGCTACCCGGCCCACGACGCTCCAGCTCATCCTCCAGCCAGGCGGCCAGCACCTGGGCATTGTTGTGCTCGGTGTCCTTGCCCGCATACAGCAGGGTCAGAGGCCCTTTTGCAGCAAGGTCCAGCAGCGGGTACCAATGCTCGGGGTGGGCGGCCAGTTCCTGCTGGTAGCGTTCGGTGAAGCCGGCAAAATCGACCTCGCCATGATGGAACGCCTTGCGCAAGGCATCGGAGGGCGCCACCTCTTTGGCCCATTGACCGTGCAGGTCCTCCTTGCGCTTGTTGCGCGGCCACAGGCGATCGACCAGCACCCGCTGGCCGTCGCCATCCTCGATCGGGTCATAGACACGCTTGCAGCGGATCATCGTGTTCTCCTGGGCCATTCTTTCCTGACAAGCCTAGGGCGAACATTGACCGAGGTCACGCGCAGGCATGGGCTGTGAGGGAAATTGTGCAGCATCTGTGCGAGAGCGGCCTTGCGCCGCGATCAAGGGCGAAGCCCTTGCCAGGCGACGGTGATTAGCCGGCCTGGCCTGATCGCGGGACAAGTCCACTCCCGCGGGGCTGTATACCCAGGGGCTGGGCTCAGCCTGGGATGGTCAGGCCTCGCTGCACAGCGGGGCGCGCGAGGAAGTTGGCCAGCACGCGCTGGACGTCCTTGAACTCGTCGAAATGCACCAGTTCCCGGGCGTTGTAGCGCTCAACCAGGTTGCGCACCCACGGGAAGATCGCGATATCGGCGATGCTGTATTCGTCCACCATCCATTCTCGGCCGTTCAGATGCCGGTCGAGCACGCCCAGCAGGCGCCTCGACTCGTTGACGTAGCGGTCCCGAGGGCGCTTGTCTTCGTACGCCTTGCCAGCGAAGAAATGGAAGAAGCCCACCTGGCCGAACATCGGCCCGATGCCGCCCATCTGGAACATCAGCCACTGAATCGTCTGGTAGCGGGTCGCCGGGTCCTGGCTGAGCAGTTGGCCGGTCTTCTCGGCCAGGTACTGCAGGATCGCCCCAGACTCGAACAACGGCAAAGGTTGGCCACCCGGCCCGTTAGGATCGAGGATGGCAGGGATCTTGTTGTTCGCGCTCAAGGAGATGAACTCGGGGCTCATCTGCTCGTCGTTGTCGAAACTGACCTTGTGCGCCTCGTAGGCCAGGCCGATCTCCTCCAGCATGATCGATACCTTGACACCGTTGGGCGTGGGCAGTGAGTACAGCTGCAGGCGCTCGGGATGCTGCGCCGGCCATTTGCGGGTAATGGGGAATGCGCCGAGATCGGTCATGGGTCAACCCTTGGGAGAAATGGACCTATCACTCTAGAACCAACCCGCCGCGCCGGCTACTTCCCCGTACAGTCACGCCTGGCCGTGGGCCTTGAGCTTGAGTTTCTCGGTATCCACCCGGACGAACAGCGAGTCGGCGGTGACGGTCAGCACGTCACCAGCCCAAACCTCGCAGACAACCCGGCTCTTGCGCCCTACCTCACCTTCCACCCGGGCCTTGAGCAGCAGCTCGACGCCCATCGGGGTGGGCTTGAGGTAGGTCAGGTTGAGCGTGCCGGTGACGCAGTCGATGCGCGGCAGGCTGCCTGGCTCGCGCCCTTCGGCACGGTAGTGGTAGGCCATGGCGGTCCAGTTGGAATGGCAGTCCACCAGCATGGCCAGCAGGCCACCATAGACCAGGCCCGGCCAACCGATGAAACCGCTGTCGGGGGAATGCCGGCACAGCAGGTGGATACCGTCGGCGTCCCAATGGCTTTTCAGGTGCAGGCCGCTGGGATGGGAGCAACCGCAGCCGAAGCACGTGCCTTCCGGGGCCGCCAGCTCCTGCAAAGAGAGAGCTTGTTCGTTCATACGCTTCCTGTGCTTGTTGAAGTGGGAAGGACATCGCCGCCGATGGTAGCGCCCTGCCCCGGTGCCCGCCAATGCCCTTTCCGGCCGGGCCGCCCCTGACGCTCCAGCCCCTTCCCGGCCAGCACTCGATCGCTATATAGTTGACGCCATAACGATACCCACCCAGCAAGGACCACCCCATGCGCATCCGCCTACCGTTCCTGGCTACCAGTGCCTTGGCCAGCCTGATCACCTGCAACAGCGCCTGGGCCGACGACGTCCAGGTGGCTGTAGCGGCCAACTTTACAGCGCCCATCCAGGCCATCGCCAAGGCCTTCGAGCAAGACACCGGCCACAAGCTGGTGGCCGCCTATGGCGCCACGGGTCAGTTCTATGCGCAGATCCGCAACGGTGCTCCGTTCGACGTGTTCCTCGCCGCCGATGACAGCACCCCGGCCAAGCTCGAGCAGGAAAAGCGCATCGTTCCCGGCTCCCGCTTCACCTATGCCATCGGCACCCTGGCGCTGTGGTCGGCCAAGCCCGGCTATGTGGACGCGCAAGGCGCAGTCCTGAAGATCGGCGACTACCGGCACCTGTCCATCGCCAACCCCAAGACCGCGCCCTACGGCCTGGCCGCCACCCAGGTGCTCGACAAGCTCGGCCTCGCCGAAGCCACCCGACCCAAGCTGGTGGAGGGCCAGAACATCACCCAGGCGTTCCAGTTCGTCTCCACCGGCAATGCCGAACTGGGCTTCGTGGCCCTGTCGCAGGTCTACAAGGATGGCAAGGTGCAGAGCGGCTCGGCGTGGATCGTCCCGGCGCAAATGCACGACCCGATCCGCCAGGACGCGGTGATCCTCGATAAAGGCAAGAACAACCCGGCCGCCAAAGCCTTGGTCGACTACCTCAAGAGCCCGAAGGCAGTCGCGGTGATCAAATCCTATGGGTATGACATCTGATGCCATTGGACGCCACTGACCTGGGCGCGATCTGGCTGACGCTCAAGCTGGCCAGCCTGACCACCGTGATCCTGCTGGTGCTGGGTACGCCGATCGCCTGGTGGCTGGCGCGTACCCGTTCGTGGCTGCGCGGGCCGATCGGGGCCGTGGTGGCCCTGCCCCTGGTACTGCCACCGACCGTGATCGGCTTCTACCTGCTGATCGCCCTCGGCCCCCACGGCTGGATCGGCCAGGCGACCGAGGCCGTGGGCCTGGGCAGCGTGGTGTTCAGCTTTGCAGGGCTGGTGATCGGCTCGGTGGTGTATTCCATGCCGTTCGTGGTGCAGCCTTTGCAAAACGCCTTCAGCGCCATCGGCCAGCGGCCGCTGGAGGTGGCCGCGACCCTGCGCGCCAGCCCCTGGGACACCTTCATCCATGTGGTACTGCCGCTGGCCAGGCCCGGCTTCGTCACCGCCAGTGTCCTGGGCTTCGCCCATACCGTAGGCGAGTTCGGCGTGGTGCTGATGATCGGCGGCAACATCCCCGACAAGACCCGCGTGGTCTCGGTACAGATCTTCGATCACGTCGAGGCCATGGCCTACCCGCAGGCCCACTGGCTGGCCGGTGTCATGCTGGTGTTCTCGTTCCTGGTGCTGCTGACGCTCTATGCCGGGCGCCGTGGCAAGGCAGGCTGGAGCTGACATGCACCCATCGATCCTGGCGCGCCTGAAGCTGGCGCGCGGCGACTTCACCCTGGATGTCGACCTGCACCTGCCCGGGCGCGGCGTCAGCGCGCTGTTCGGCCACTCCGGCTCGGGCAAGACCTCCTGCCTGCGCTGCCTGGCCGGGCTGGAGCGAGCCGACGGCTATATCGAGGTCAATGGCGACGTCTGGCAGGACAGCGCCAGCGGCTTTTTCCTGGCACCGCACAAACGGCCGCTGGGCTATGTATTCCAGGAAGCCAGCCTGTTCCCCCACCTGTCGGTGCGTGGCAACCTGGAATTCGGCTGGCGACGTATCGACCGAGACGGACGCAAGGTCAGCCTGGCCCATGCCTGCGACCTGCTGGGTATCGGCGAGCTGCTCGAGCGCCGGCCGGCGACGCTGTCGGGGGGGGAGGCGCAACGGGTCGGCATTGCCCGCGCCTTGCTCGCCAGCCCCCGCCTGCTGCTGATGGATGAGCCGCTCGCGGCACTGGATGCGCCGCGCAAACGCGAGATCCTGCCCTATCTGGAACGCTTGCACGATGAACTGGAGATCCCGCTGGTCTATGTCAGCCATGCCCAGGATGAAGTGGCGCGCCTGGCCGACCACTTGGTGTTGCTGGAGCAGGGCCGCGCCCTGGCCTGCGGCCCGGTCGGCGAAACCCTGGCGCGCCTGGACCTGCCCCTCGCCCAGGGCGAAGACGCCGGCGTGGTGCTCGAAGGCGTCGTGGTCGGCCATGATGCGCATTACCAATTGTTCGATGTGCGTCTGCACGGCAGCGACGGGCCGCTGCTACGCATCGCACACCCTGCGCTCACCCTTGGCAAGCCGCTGCGCCTGAAAGTGCAGGCCCGCGACGTGAGCCTGGCGCTGGGTGCCGACCATGCATCCAGCATCCTCAACCGCCTGCCGGTGCGTATCCGCGAATGCCGCCCGGCGGACAATCCGGCGCACGTCCTGGTGAGCCTCGATGCCTCTGGCAGCCCGTTGTTGGCACGTATCACCCGCTATTCGGCCGACCACCTCGACCTGCACCCAGGCCAGATGCTGTGGGCGCAGATCAAGTCGGTGGCGCTGCTGGGCTGAGCAATGGCCTGGGGGCCGTTGTCCATTGATCTGTGACCGTTCGATGGACAACCGCCCATGCTCGATTGCCCGCTGCCTGCAGCGCTTCATTACGTAGACGACAGCCAACCTGGCCTGAGCCGGCGCCGCTGGCGCGACCGCTTCCATTATTTCGACACCGAAGGCCAGCGCATACGTGACGCCCAGACCCTCGCCCGCATCGCCGCCCTGGCGATACCACCGGCCTACACCCAGGTATGGATCTGCCCCGACCCTCAGGGCCATCTGCAAGCCACCGGCCGCGATGCCCGCGGGCGCAAGCAGTATCGCTACCACCCGCAATGGCGGGCACTGCGCGACCAGCACAAATATGACCGCATGCTGGCCTTCGCCCAGGTACTGCCCGACCTGCGTCGGCAGCTGGAACAGCATCTGGCGCGGCCTGGCCTGGATCGGGAGAGGGTCATGGCCCTGGTGGTCAGCCTGCTCGACAGTACCTTGATTCGTATCGGCAACCGGCAATACCTGAAAGAGAACAAGTCGTATGGGTTGACCACCCTGCGCAACCGCCACGTCAGTGTCGAGGGCAGTACCATACGCTTTCAGTTCCGAGGCAAACGGGGCGTCGAGCACAATGTCAGCTTGCGTGACCGGCGCCTGGCGCGGCTGATCAAGCGCTGCCTGGATCTGCCTGGGCAAACGCTCTTCCAATACCTGGACGAAAACGGCCAGCGCCATGCGGTGGGGTCGAGCGAGGTCAACCAGTTCCTGCAGCAGCTGACCGGTGCCGACTTCACCGCCAAGGATTACCGCACCTGGGCAGGTAGCGTCCTGGCCCTGGACCTGTTGCGCCCCCTGGCCTGGGAGTCGGAAAGCGAAGCCCGGCGCCAGGTCGCGGCGATTGTCCGACAGGTAGCTGCACGCCTGGGCAATACACCCGCGGTCTGTCGGCGCTGCTACATTCACCCCGCCGTGCTCGACCATTACCAGCAGGGGCGGCTGGCCGCCTTGCCACGGGTCAAGCCTCGCCGGGGGCTGGAGCCTGAGGAGGCGTCATTGCTACTTTTCCTACAGGCGTTAACGAAATAAACGCTTATTGTATTGCTCTATTTACTCTATCTAGCAGAGAAATTTCCCATCTGGCCGCCAGCCCCCTATCCTTGCCATCGAGCGCCTTCGCCGCATCACCTTACGGTTGGTTTCGGCACCTGCGACTGAAGACAAGTAACAGAATTTATCTGCGGGGGAATTACTCTTCGCCGAAAGCGTCTTTAATGAGAAGGAAGAGGGACCAGCTCCCACCGCTGCGGTAAAAGGCCGCGCGGACTACATCATCACCAAGGAGAACTACATGCTGATACTCACCCGCAAGGTTGGCGAAAGCATCGTCATTGACGATGACATCAAAGTCACCATTCTGGGAGTCAAAGGGATGCAAGTGAGGATCGGTATCGATGCACCAAAGGATGTCCAGGTCCATCGCGAAGAGATCTTCAAACGCATCCAGGCAGGCAACCCGGCCCCGGAGAAAAACGACGACCAGCACTGACCGCCCTTGCCTCGAGCCGCACGGATGCGCTTGACCATTCGGCCCGCCCACGCGGGGTAGCGCCTCAGGTGCCCAGTAGTTCGCGTACCTTGGCGATCATCCTGTCCATGTCGAACGGTTTGTCGAATACCGCGTCGAACAACTCGGGGCAAATACGCCCCTGGTTGGCCTGCGCGCCGCTCATGAGAATCACCGGCAGGTCTGCCAGTTGCAGTTCATCGCGAATCGCCCTGACCAGCTCCTCGCCATTGAGCAAGGGCATCATGTAGTCGGTGATCACCAACTCCACGCGTTTTTCCTTCAGCGCATCCAGGGCCTTGCAGCCATTGCTCGCCTTTTCCACCAGAAAGCCCTCGTCCTCCAAGGCAAACCCGAGGATGTCGGCTATCAGGTATTCGTCATCGACGATCAGGATCGTGTTCATCGCGCTATACCATCAGTCACTCCCCGAGGGTACGGGCGTGCCCGACAGCACCCCGCTGGCACCTTCGAAGGCCTTGTGCAGGAAAATGCCCTGCGGGCCCATGCGCAGCTCATGCAACGCCGGGTCGTGATGGCTGTCGCGCACCTTGAGGACCGAAACCATGCGCCGCAGCCGGGAGTCCAGCTCGACGAAACGCATCAGCAACAGATTGTCGACAATGCTCGAAAGGTCCGGGGCGGGCGCGGTGATCTCGGAACCGAAGATATCGCGCATTTCCCAAGTCGCCAGGACACTCACGTCCCGCGCTCGCAACTCGCCCATCAAGGCACGGAAGAAGGCATTGAGCCGGGCCGGATCGATAGCCAAGCGGCTGAAGGCACCCAGGCTGTCGATCACCACCCGCTGCGCCCCCAGCAGCTCGACACGCCGAAGCAAGTGCGCCCCGAGTTGATCGAGCAACCCCTCGGTGGTGGTCTGCCAACAAAGCTCCAGGGCTTTCTCGCGCTCGAGCCGCGCGAAATCGTACCCCAGCGCCGTGGCTTTCAAGCCCAGCCGGGCAGGTGTTTCGTAGAAACCGAAATGCAGGCCCGGCGCTTGCGCGGTCGAGGCAGACAAAAACGCCAGGCCCAGGGAGGTCTTGCCGATACCCGATGGCCCCATCACCAGGCTTACCGAACCCTGGCCCACGCCGCCGCCGAGCATTTCGTCGAGCGTGGTGCTGCCGGTGGACACCCGGGTGAAGGTGGCCGAGCCCGGATGGCTGGGATGGCTGTACAGCGCCTCCAGACGTGGGAAGACCTGCAACCCACCCTGGTCGATCAGGCATTCATGCAAGCCCGACAACGCGCCGCTTCCCCGCGTCTTGCGCAGCTGGATCTGGCGCACCGCACGGCTGCCCACCAACTGCTCGCTCAATTCGAGCACGCCATCGACCATGGTGTGCTCGGGGCTGCCCTCCTGGAGGCGAGCACTGGTCAGCAGTAGCACGGTGCACCCGGCGAATGCCGCGTGCCCTTGCAGTTCCGAGACGAACTTCTTGGTATCGAGGCTGGTTTCCGCGCGCACGCGGGCATTGAGCAGACCATCGACGATCAACAGGCTGGCTTGCTGGCGGGCGATTTCCTGGCGCAACAGCCGCACCACCGCATCCAGACCCTCTTGCTCGAGGGTATCGAATGCGCTGACGAACTGGATCTGGTCACCGACCAGGGCCGGGTCGAAGAACGCCAGGGTAGACAGGTATTGGAACAAGCGCTCGTGGGATTCGCTGAGCAACGTCGCCACCAGCACTCGGCCACCGCTTCGCACATGGCTACACGCCAGCTGGTTGGCCAGGATGGTCTTGCCTGCCCCTGGCGGCCCCTGGACGATATAGGACGCTCCCGCCAACAGGCCGCCCTTGAGCAGTATGTCCAGCCCTTCGATGCCCGTCGCCAGGCGCTTGAGTGGTTCTGCCATGGGTCGTTACCCGTTGTGGTCGAGGTCGATGGCGCCTGGGCAGGCGGGCAGGTAGAGGGTCATGCAGGTCCCCTCGCCCACTTGGCTGGCCACGCAGATGGCGCCGTTGCTCTGCCTGGCGAATCCATAGGCCTGGCTCAAGCCAAGGCCGGTGCCCTTGCCAAAGGGCTTGGTGGAGAAAAACGGCTCGAAGATCCGTGGCAATACCTTCGGGTCGATGCCTTCGCCGGTGTCTCGCACGTCGAAGCGAACGAAACGACCGTGCAGGCCTTCCACCTCGCCGGCCAGTTCGACGCAGCTCACCTCCAGCACGATGCGCCCTTCGTTGCCGGTCGCATCCCGGGCATTGAACAGCAGGTTGAGCAACACCATCTGCAACTGCGCGACATCCACCTCGATCAGCGGCAGGTCGGGCTGCAGGCACTCTTGCAATTCGATGCCCGGCGGCAGCCCATGATGCAGAAGACCTCGGGTGGAGGCGATCAGTTCAGCCGGGGCGACGCGTGTGGCACTCAATTGCCGGTGGCGGGCGAAGGTCAGCAGTTGCCGGGTGAGCTGGGTGCCCCGCTCACCGGCGCTGACGATATGCTCGAGCAGCCGCCGGACCCGTTGCAGATCCTGGCTGCCCTGGGCCAACCGGGCAGCACCTAGGATGATGGTGAGCAGGTTGTTGAAGTCGTGGGCCAGGCCACCGGTGAGCTGGCCGAGAGCTTCGAGTTTCTGGGCCTGGAACAGCTGGGCGCGGATGGCATCGAGCTGCAGGGACGACTCGCGGCGGTCGGTGATATCGCGGGTTACCTTGGCCAGGCCGACGATCTGCCCATTCTCGTCGCGAATCACATCCAGGGCCGCCAGCGCCCAGAACTGACTGCCGTCCTTGCGTACCCGCCAGCCTTCGTCTTGGGCCACGCCTTGCTCCAGGGCTTGGCGCAGCAGTTGCTGCGGGCGGCCATCGGCACGGTCCTGGGGTGTGAAGAACATCGAGAAATGCTGGCCGATGACCTCGTCGGCACGGTAGCCCTTGATCCGCTCGGCACCTGTGTTCCAGGACACCACCACGCCCGACGGGTCGAGCATGTAGATGGCATAGTCCACGACCGACTGAACCAGCTGCTCGTAGCGGTTAGGTGGCATTTCCGGGCGAGAGGGACTGTCGGGTAAAACCATGCAAGCTCCGCGGGCACTACCAAGGCCACCCACTGAGCGTAGTCAAAAGTCCCGGTCTCTCATAGCACCGGCTGCAGATTCGTCAGATTTCTCGCTCGATCACCTTGGGGCCGAGACGCCGAGGCATCGCGACCTTGAGCAGCCACAGGCAGACCAGCACGATCACTGCGCCGCCCGCCAACGCCAAGGTGCGCTGTGGCTGTGGGTGCAGACCATCGAAGCCCAGCATCAGCAGGTACCCACCCAGCGCCGCCAGGCTCAGGTAGAGAAAAATGGCCAGCAAGTAGACCTGGGCGAACACTAATCGCCAGAACAGTTTTGGCCGCACGACGCGGGTGTTCGCGGGAGAGGGCGTCACGGAGGTCATGTCGAAGGCTCATTGGATCCTATGACTGGAACAGTGGCGTAATGACAGCAGTGTGTCAATTGCCCTATAGTCCACCCGCCGCCGGCCAGCCAAGGAAGACCATGCCCGCCAACCATCGAATGCAATGCTTGCAGGAGGACCTGCAGCGTACGGCTACGCAGCTCGAAGAGGTCTGTCGCGGGCTTGCCGGCCATGTCCGCTATCTGCACCACACGATGCATGGCAACGATGCCAAGGTGATGGACGGCCATACCCGAGGCCTACTCACCTCGGCCTGGAACCTACGCGAGATCGCCAAATCGATTACCCCCTGAAATAAGGGGTATGGTTGACTCGTCTATAACGATGGGTTATAAAGCGCGCTTGATTGCCAGGCCCTTCCACCTTGGAAGCGCGCCGGTCGCAAGACCCTTTCAAGCGTGCGAGTGTGGTGGAATTGGTATACACAGCAGACTTAAAATCTGTCGGCGTGAGCCTTGCGGGTTCGAGTCCCGCCACTCGCACCATCTCATTCTGAAAAGGCGCCCTGGTGGCGCCTTTTTTATCGCCGCTGTATCGGCCGGAACGCGGCTGCATGCAGGCGTGCGAAATCTTGCAGGGCCATCTCACAGCGAACAGCGAAGCGGCTGCTACAGTGAAATTGTCCCTTTCCACTGGAACGCCACCATGCGCTACTCCCTGTTCGAAGGCCAACGCGACATCATCATCCTGCTTGCCCGTATCCTGCTGGTGATCCTCTTCATCCTCTCCGGCTGGAGCAAACTCACCGGCTTCGAAGGCACGGTGGGCTACATGACCTCACTCGGCGCCCCTGCCCCGATGTTGGCAGCCGCCGTCGCGGTGATCATGGAATTCGCGGTGGGTATCCTGCTGCTGCTCGGCTTCTACACCCGCCCACTGGCATTCCTGCTCGCGCTGTTCGTGGTGGGCACCGCCTTGATCGGCCACCCGTTCTGGAGCATGGTCGACCCTGAACGTAGCGCCAATATGACCCAGTTCCTCAAGAACATGAGCATTACCGGCGGCCTGTTGTTGCTGGCCGTGAGCGGTGCCGGGCGGTTCTCCCTCGACCGCCGCTGATGCGCGCACCGGCACGGCGACGATGGGCTCAATCGTCCACGTCGTCGTGCCAGGCCGGGTGTTCGTCGTCATCGAAATCATCCAGCAGCTCTTCGTCTTCCTCGGCCTCGTCCAGCGCCCCATGGGCATCGGCCTCCGGGTCTGAGTCGTCATCGAAAAACTCATGGTCGAGCAGATGATCGTGCTCGGGCTCGTGCAGGTCGTCTTCGTCGTGCATGGCAGGGCTCACGAAATTAAGGCACGCCTGTATAGGCTGATCGCAGGCGTCGGTCAATGGCGCAGCACTTAACGCTCGCTTAACTGCCGCCCGGTTAATGTCGAGGCTCTCCCTTCAAAACGTCCTTGCCCGCCGCCCTGGCGGGCTTTTTTATGGGCGCCTTTTCATCTGGCCCTGGCGCATTTTTCGGAACCCTGCCTGCTGCCCCGATTCGCACAAGTGTGGACCTATCTTTTTGCAAGGAGAACCCGCATGGCCGTGAACATCGATAACCTGATCATCACCACCCCCGTTGCCAAATCCGCCACCGACCCCACCGCACTGGAAGTCACCGGCGCCGTAGCCCTGGCCACCCTGCCCAACTACGTTGCACGCCTGCCCGACGGTTCAGTACGCATGAGCGCACCGACCAAGGGGGCTTCCAGCAAAAGCACCCATCGCACCCGCTGCGAATGGAAAGAAGCCGTCTACTGGGCCCTGGACAGCGCCGCCAACCATCGCAACTACCAGTTGTTCAAACTGGAGAAGGTCAACTCGATACAAAAGGTGGTGATCTCCCAACTGCACGTAAAGGACGATGACAGCCCCCCCATCAAGGTATTCTGGAACAAAGGCAAGCTCACCTACGGCTTTCGTGCGGAGTTCAACCAAGCCACGGCCCCCACCAGCACCCTGCTGGCGGAGGTCCCGCTCAATGCAACGTTCGAGATCAGCATCGAGGTAGCTGCCTCCGGCGCCGTGGTTCTGGGCGCGAGCTGCAATGGCCGCACGGGGCGTATTGCCTTGCAACTGGCCGAGTCATGGCGAGCGCGCATTTTCAATTTCCATGGCGGGGTCTACAACCAGGTGGACTACAGCGACACCACCTCGCCCGAGGATGGCTCGGTTTGCGTGATCAGCCAGTTGGACCTGATCCACCTATAGGCCCCCAACAGGTTGTGAACATGCTCTTCACGTTTTTCTGACAAACGTATAGGCACACTGAAACTGCTTCGTACGTTCTTTAACCCGCCTCCCCCATCGGCGGGTTTTTCTTTTCTGCCTCTTGGCGAGCCGCCCCCTGCCGAAAAAGTGTGAAATCTGTCACAATTTTCCGCTTAAAATTGAACTTATCCGAAACGTCTTACTCAACCGGCAGAATGCTATTACGTCTGGCATAGCCTATTGACAGCATTGAATGCGCTGCGCGGGTGAGTATTCTGCAGCCCTATATCCACTTTTCCTTCCAAGGACGGACTCCATGAGGCCTCTCTCCCTTTTGGCTGTTTCGGCGAGCCTGCTCGTCGCCCTCCCTGCCTGGGCAGGCCCAGGCCAGGCCAACCGCGTCTGGAGCCAGGAACCGAGTTCGTTCCTGGGCATCGACCTGCAAGGCGACTTCCTCAAGCAGGTTGCCGAATGCCCTACCGATGAGACCAGGCCAACCGAACCCTGCCGCGTCGCCACCTCCGACCCGGATCGTTTCGAAATCCGCGGCCTGCCCTACCTGCCCATTTCCCCTGGCTACAGCCTGGTGGCGACCCTGGCGGGCGGACAGGTGAGCGAGCTGGTCTTCAGCGGCAATGCCAACAGCCTCTACCTGGTCACCGACATGCTCACCGAGCAGTTCGGCGAACCGGCCGAGCAAAACAGCCGTTGGATCAAGATGAGCTCTGGCGCGTCCTACCTGACCGAAGTCATGTCCTGGAAAGGCGAAAAGGTGGCGATCAACTTCCAGCGCCAGGAGCAGGACCTAGGCAAGTACGCGGTGACCGTGTCCAACCTGCCCACGCAGATGGCCACCACCGAAGAGACGCCCGTCGAAGCTGTACAGCCGGACGTATCCAAGCTCTGAGCCGAACAGGAACCACTGCTGGGAGCGGGCTTGCCGGCGATAGGGCCGATGCAGCAATACGAGACACTCGCTCCCGAATCGGTGATGATGAGGCTCCTGTTCCACACGCCACGGATGCCCGACGATGCCCCTTCACCAGGCCCCTTCGATACATCTTGCCGCAGCCCTGCTGGCGATCGCGCTGCTACCCGGCTGCACCACCCAACTGACCGAAAAGGGCCAACAGGTAAACCTGGTGACCGCCTCGTCGGTCAACGCCTGCGACCTGGTCGACACCTTCACCCTGCAGGGCAACTCCGCGGACGATGCCATCAACCTGGCATTCAACAGGGCGGGCGAACTTGGCGCCGACAGCATGGGCGTGAAATCGGTCGATGAAGAGGGCGAGATCAAGGCATTGGCATTCAACTGCCAGCGATGAACGAGCCGTTTACGTGAGCTGGATGAGAGGCTCAGGCTACTGACCCTGCCTCCTTGACATGACCGCGACGGGGCGCACTGCGCCCCAGGTCATGGGCTATCGCTCGCTGGCGTGCTCTCGCCCTCCTGCGGCGGGAGCCTCACGAAAACACTGTACTTTCCGCCCTCCATCTCCTCGAATGCGATCAGCTTGTCGATCAGCGGCCCGCTCAGCACCTTCCCGGCATTGAGCAGCAGCATGCCGTTCTCTGCATTGAGGTTGCGCGCCAGCACCATCCCCGCTTCCAGCTCCCCCGTGGGCAGCATCTTGACCTGCGGATCGGCGAGCGTCACATCGCTCAGCATCGCCGCGCATACCGCGATGAAATCCTCTACCAGACCCGGGTCATACACACGCCCGGCATACTTGCGCAGGTGCAGCAGGGCTTCGTCACTGTTCAATTGCCGTTCGAGCACCAGGCCGCGCTGCAACTCGACGAAATCGACCGCCAGCTTGAGCAGCCGTGCGCCGAACGGGATGGCATCGCCTTTGAGCCGGCCGGGGAACCCGCTGCCGTCCCAGTGCTCCTGGTGATGCAAGATCAAATGGGCCGCATCCCTCATCGGCTCCAGGGCCATCAACAACGACTCGCTCTGCTTCGGATAGTCACGATAACGGTCGCGCTCGGTATGGCGCACCAGCTCCGACGGCGTGACCATCATGCTGTCCGGCCAGCTCAGCTTGCCGATGTTGTACAGGGCGGCGGCCATGGCCAGGTCGCGGCAGTCGGTATCGTTGACGCCGTGAGCCGCGCAATAACTGCGCACGAGCTCGATGATCTGTCGATTGGTCTGCTTGGCCGGCGGCAGGCGCAGGTTGGCGAGCAATGAAAACACTTCGGTGCTGGTGACATAGCTGTGCTTGAGCGCTTCATAGGCGAGGTCGAGCATGTCGGCGGTCTGCTGCAATTCGGCGGTGCGCGCCGCAACCCGCTTTTCAAGGCTCGTATTGAGCACCTTGAGCTGGGTGTTCTGCTTGCGGATCAAGCGCTCCAGGCGCTGGCGTTCGCGCTCGGAGTGCTGATGCTCCAGCGCCTGGCGCAAGACCAGTAGCAGCTCATCGTCGTTCCACGGCTTGCTGATGTAACGATGGATCTGCCCTTCGTTGATGGCCTTGATGATCGCCGTCGGGTCGGCATAGCCGGTGAGCATGATCCGCATGGCCGTGGGGTACTGATGGCGCACGTGAGCCAACAGCGTGGCGCCATCCATTTTGGGCATGCGGGCATCGCTCACCACCAGGTCCACCGGCTGCTCGGCCATGATTTCCAGCGCCTGGGCACCACTTTCGGCCAGCAGCACATCATAGAACTGACCGCGCAACAGCCGGCGCAAACTGTTGAGGATCGGCGCCTCATCGTCGACCAGCAGCACCTTGGGTCGATGGATCGCCTGCGCGGCGGGTTGCTCTTCCATGGCATGGCCTCAAGCAAACTGAACGGTGACGACTCGACCCCAGCCAAGGGGCTCGCGGTTGACTGACAGGCTAGATGACTTTTTCACACACCGTGAAGTATCAGCCGCTTATACGTAGCAGGCAAAGTGCCTGCCAGGCGACTAAGCTTCGAACCAAAGCCCGGCACACGCGCACATCACCAGGGATAACGGATGCTCCCGATGATCCATTCACGCCCACCTGTTCTTTGCACTGTCATGCTGTTGCTCTGCGCCGTGGCCGCGGGGAGCATCGCCGTCCCGCTGGATCAACCCCTCAAGCCCTTGCCCGACCCACCGCCAGCCGACCCCAGGCGCGTCGAGCTCGGGCACCAGCTGTTCCATGACGCCAGGCTGTCGATCAACAACACCTTGTCCTGCGCCAGCTGCCATCGTCTCGACCATGGCGGCGCGGATGATCGCCCTCGGTCCAGCGGCTTCGATGGTCGCCCCCTGCTGGTCAACACGCCGACGGTCTTCAATGCTGCCTTGAATTTTCGCCAATTCTGGGACGGCCGGGCCGACACCCTCGAGGATCAGGGCAGCGCCGTGATCACCAGCCCTCACGAAATGGGCAGCGACTGG
Source organism: Pseudomonas sp. NY15356 (assembly GCF_048068175.1). NCBI lineage: Bacteria > Pseudomonadati > Pseudomonadota > Gammaproteobacteria > Pseudomonadales > Pseudomonadaceae > Pseudomonas > Pseudomonas sp. NY15356. Next base: position 86,405 of record NZ_JBLUPW010000009.1, read on the forward strand.
CAAAGCGTGCTGCAGCGTATCGCCGACGACCCGGGTTACCGGGAGCGTTTCAGCGCCGCCTACCCCGACGCAGTGACCAAGGCCAACATCCTGGGCGCCCTGGCCGACTTCCAGCGCACGCTGCTCACCCCCGGTTCACGCTTCGACCGCTACCTGCAGGGCGACACCGCCATACTCACGCTGGAAGAAAAGTACGGCTACCAACGTTTCAAGGACTACGGCTGCATCGCGTGCCATCAGGGCGTGAATATCGGCGGCAACATGTTCCAGAAATTCGGTGTGTTCGGTGACTATATCGCCGACCGAGGCAACCCGACGCAGGCTGACCTGGGGCGCTTCAATGTCACCGGCGATGACGCCGATCGTGCCGTGTTCAAGGTTCCCAGCCTGCGTAATGTCGCCTTGACCGCGCCCTACTTCCACGACGGTTCGGCGCCCACCCTGGAGCGCGCCGTGGACGTGATGTTCCAGTACCAGCTGGGGCGTATACCCAGCGAAGAGGACCGCACCCTGATCGTCCTGTTCCTGAAGACGCTCACCGGGCAATGGAATGGCCAGCCATGAAGTATTCCCCTCGTTTCAGCCTGTTGGTGCTGAGCATCGTCGTGCTGCTGCTGGCCTCGACACTGATGTTTCTCTACCTGAAGTCCAGTTCCGAGCAGACGTTCACCTACACCAGCTCTCGTGACTTGATACGCCAGATCAAGCAGCAGGACTCGCAATGGGAAAACGAAATCCTTAAGGCGCGGGTAGCGATTTCCCACAACTATGACCCATTGGTGTCTCCTATCCACGAAATAACGCGCCTGTGGGCCCGCTTCGATGCGCTGGAGTCCGACCATGGGCGCAACGATGCCCAGCAATGGAGCGATGCCCACGAGGGTTTTCTCAAGGCCTTGCAAGAAAAGACCCGCCTGGTGGAGCGCTTCAAGTCCCATAACGCATTGCTACGCAACTCACTGGCCTTCCTGCCGGCAGCCGAGGATGACATCCAGGCCCAGCTCAGCAACGTGCCCGACCCTGATCGGCAGGAAGTCCACAATTTCGCCACCGATACCTATGACCTGCTACTGAGTGCCCTGGAGTTCGCCCAAGTCACCTCCCCCGAAAAAGCCGCTGAAATCGAAGTAGGCCTGAACAAGCTTGCGGCGAACGTGCAGGACATGCCGGATGACTTTCGAACGCCGGTCGACATTCTGAGCAACCACGTCGCCTTGATCTGGCGTGAGCAACCAGTCGTCAACCAATTGCTTGAAGCGATCGAGGCCGTTCCGGTGGCCGAGCGCCTGGACGCCATCACCACGATGCTCGAACAGGACCAGCAACTGCGTGAGAAAACCAACAAGCAATACCACTTCTACATGCTGTTGTTTTCCGTGCTGCTGATGTGCTCCCTGGTGGTCCTGGCCATTCGCCTGATCCGCAGTTTCAGCGAGATCAACCAGGCCAATACCGCGCTGCAGACCGCCAACGATGTGCTCGAGCAACGGGTCGATGAACGTACCCGCGAACTGAAGAACGCCCAGAGCGAGTTGCTGGCCTCAGCCCGCCAGTCCGGCATGGCCGAGATCGCCACCAATGTTCTGCACAACGTCGGCAACGTGCTCAACAGCGTGAATACTTCCTGCGACCTGATCACCCGCTGGCTGCGCAACAGCAAGAGCCAGGGCCTGGGCAAGGCCATGCAGCTGGTCAATGCGCACCCGGACGATCTCGGCCGCTTCCTGACCGAGGACGAAAAAGGCAAGTTGTTGCCGGGCTACCTCAACCAGTTGGTCGATGCCATCGCCCAGGAGCACCAGGAGATGATGGAGGAGTTGGGACGGATGACCAAGAGCATCGACCATATCAAGGAAGTGGTCGCCACCCAGCAATCCTATGCCGGGACCAAGAGCATGGCCGAACCACTGTACATCCAGGAGCTGATCGACGACGCCCTGCGCATGAACGCCGGCGCCCTCACCCGCCACCAGGTCACGGTGATCAAGGCCTACAGCGATGTACCCCAGATCATGGGTGACAAGCACCGCCTGCTGCTGATCCTGATCAACCTGATCAGCAATGCCAAGTACGCCATGTCAGGCATGGGCAACGCCACGCGAACCATGACCCTGGGCGTCAGAATCGTCGACGACGCCTTCCTGGAAATCAGCGTCAAGGACGAGGGGGAAGGCATCGCCCCGGAAAACATGGCGCGGATTTTTGCCCACGGCTTCACCACCCGCAAGGAAGGCCACGGCTTCGGCCTGCACAGCTGCGCCCTGGCGGCGATCGAAATGAACGGCCACCTGACGGCCCACAGCGACGGCCCCGGCCAAGGCGCGTTGTTTACCCTGCAACTACCCTTGATCACCGTCCCGGAGAACGCATGAGTGAACTCTCGAACCGGCGCATCCTGCTGATCGACGACATGCCGTCGATCCACGACGACTTTCGCAAAATCCTCTGCCCAGCCAACACCCGGTCCACCGAGCTGGATGCCATGGAGGCGACGTTGTTCGGCGTGCAGGCGAAATCCGAGCAGCCTTCCTTCGAACTGGACTCGGCCTATGGCGGCGAAGAGGGCCTAGGCAAACTCACGCTCGCCGCCCAGCAACAACGCCCCTATGCCCTGGCGTTCGTCGACATGCGCATGCCCGATGGCTGGGACGGCGCCAAGACCATCGAACACCTATGGCAGGCCGACCCCAAGCTGCAGGTGGTGGTCTGCACCGCCTATTCCGATTATTCCTGGGATGATCTGCTCGACCGGCTGCAAGCACAAGACCGCCTGCTGATCCTCAAGAAGCCGTTCGATAACATCGAAGTACAGCAGATGGCCAATACGCTGCTGACCAAATGGGAAATGACCGAACGTGCCAGCCTGCAGATGCACCGCCTGGAGCAATTGGTCGAACAGCGCACTCTTCAGTTCAGGCAAGCCAGCGAAGCCCTGCAAAGCGAGATCGACGAACGCAAGCAGCTGGAAAGCCAACTGGTGCAATCGGAGAAACTCGCCTCCCTCGGCCAGCTTGCAGCAGGCGTCGCCCACGAGATCAACAACCCGATCGGCTTCATTTCATCGAATCTCGGCACGCTGGACAGCTACTTCCAGCAGCTATCGAGCATGCTCGACGCCTACCGCGCGGCGGAAACGGCTCTGGGCAACGGCGACACCGCGCAGCACTTGCGCCAGCTGCGCGAACAGATCGACCTGCATTTCCTGCTTGAAGACGTTCCGCTGTTGATCAGGGAGTCCAAGGAAGGCATCGGCCGCGTCAGTCAGATCGTCAAGGACCTCAAGGACTTCTCCCGGGTCGATAGTCAGCAACAGTGGCAGTGGGCCAACCTGCAACAAGGCATCGAGTCGACGCTGAACATCGTGGCCAGCGAACTCAAGTACAAGGCGGACCTGGTCAAGGAATACCAGCCCCTTCCCGACATCGAATGCCTGCCGTCACAGATCAACCAGGTGGTCATGAACCTGGTGGTCAACGCCGCCCAGGCCATGGGCCCGGAACGCGGCACCATCACTTTGCGCACGGGCCACCAGGACGATTCGGTATGGATCGAAGTGGCCGACACCGGGGCGGGCATCGAGCCGCAGGTGCTGCCGAAGATTTTCGACCCGTTCTTCACCACCAAGCCGGTCGGCCAGGGGACAGGGCTCGGCTTGTCACTGTCCTACGGCATCGTGAAGAAGCACGGCGGGGATATTTCGGTGAACAGCACCGTGGGCGCCGGCACAACGTTTCGCGTGCAATTGCCGCTGCGCCAGAGCCGGCCTGCGGCATGACCGGTTCGGCCCTGGCGGGTTGCGACAGCCTGGTCAGTCTTGCGATGGAACCAGCTCATAGCTCAACGGCGCGCCAGGAAAAGACGCGACCCAACGCGTCGTGTAACGCGACTTGCAGTGCGGGCATTGCACCTGCTGGCCGTCCTTGCGGTCGTCTGGCTCGAATTGCAGGTCCTCGTTGCATTTCTTGCACTTAGCCATGGGAGATCTCCTGAGGTGGGTCTCTTCTCAGCATAGCCTTCCCACTTTCAGCCCTGGCGAGTGGCTTTTTCGAGCTCCCGCGCGCGCAGGTCGATCCAGCTGCCCTTGCTTGCGCAACAAGTAGGGCGCGTCTACTTTTTCTGGTGCTCTCACCTCCCGAGAGCGGTGAAACACAACCCTAGGCTTGCGAGGTGTCAGCATGGCTTCTACCAACGGAATGCTCGACCCGGATGATTCTGTCATCCTGCTTATCGACCATCAGAGCGGGCTGTTCAACACGGTTCGCGATGTCCCCATTCCAGACCTTCGCAACTACGTGATCGCCATTGCCAAGACGGCCACCTTGCTGAACATTCCGGTCATCACCACGGCATCCGTGCCGGATGGGCCCAACGGGCCATTGATTCCGGAAGTCCACCAGTACGCGCCGCATGCGGTCTATGTACCGCGCACCGGCCAGATCAACGCCTGGGACAACCCACCTTTCGTAGAAGCAATCGAGAAGACGGGGCGCAAGACCCTCATCATCGCCGGCACGCTCACCAGCGTGTGCATGGCGTTTCCCGCCATCAGCGCAGTGCAGGCTGGCTACAAGGCGTATTGCGTGGTCGATGCCTCCGGCAACTGGAGCAAGCTCGCGACCGATACGACCATTGCCCGCGTCACCCAAGCCGGAGCGATCCCTACCGATACCTTTGCGATCGTCGCGGAATTGATGCGCACATGGAACAGAGCCGAAGGGTCGCGCTTCGCAGAAATCCTGGCGGAACATGTGTGCCCTGAGTACAAGTGTTTGATCGAAAGCTATGGCAAGGCGCAGGAGATTGCCAAGAATGGGCCGGAGACCAAGCTCGATAAATACAAGTGAGGGCGATAGCGGCCCTGATGGTCGGGTGTTAATGAGCCTGCTTAACGCCTAGGCCAATGCGAAGCACAGCGACCCGTAGGTCACATACACATAGACCCCATTCTATACGTATAGAATGGGGTCTATGTGTATACACGGGCGGCCCTACAACCGCCATCGGAGGCCATCGTATCCGAACCCACCCTCATCTTTGATTCACGCCTCGGAAGCCGAATCAAGCCACGAATTCGTCGCCGAATCCCCCATACATCCCCCCAGTTGAATAGAGAACCATTTTTGGTACACTGGCCGCATGGATAAAACGCCGCCTACATTGACCGTCAGTTTTTATCGCACGGAAGCGGGCAACGAACCGGTACGCGAATGGCTGACCGATCTGCCCCGTGACCATAAGCGGATGATCGGAACCGAAATCAAAACGGTTCAGGTCGGCTGGCCAATCGGAATGCCGGTTGTCAGGAAGCTTGAGAAGGGCCTTTGGGAGGTCAGGGTAAACCTCGTAGATACCATCGCCCGGCTGCTCTTCACCGTAGACGGGAGCGTCATGGTTCTGCTTCACGGCTTCATCAAGAAGAGTCAGAAAACATCAGCGTCTGACCTGGAAACCGCCAGACAACGCAAAGCGACACTAGAGAGGAGCAAGCAATGAACCAGCACATCGGTTCCGATTTCGACGATTTCCTTGCAGAGCAAGGTCTCGTAGAGGAAGTGTCTGCTGCCGCCCTCAAACGAGTCATCTCTTGGCAAATCGCTGAAGCCATGAAAAGCCAGAAGGTAACAAAGAAAGCCCTGGCTGCACGCATGCATACCAGTCGTACTGCAGTGGACCGCGCGCTCGACCAAGACGACCCAGGCATGACATTGGCAACCCTAGCCAGCGCCGCGCGCGCACTTGGTCAGCGCGTCGAGGTGCGACTGGTGCCAGAGCGAGAGGCTGCTCATACATAACCTCACCACACTCCACCGAGCCCAGCCCAGCGCCGGCCATACAGGACTACGTAATGACTGAAAGATTGACCAGTGAAGAACTGCAACTCGTTATAGATAACATCCGCATCGAGATCGGGATCTCGGGCTCGAACGTTGCGACAGTCAAACTCAAGCCTGAGGAGGCCGCTGCGCTGGAACACATCAAGCGGAACCTAGACATTGAAGGGCGTACATTCCAATTCGATGAACGCACCTCCAAGCTCACAATCGATTCAAGCGCATGCTCGCAGCACTATGAGTGATCCCCGCAATATTCACAAAGCCCCATTCTATACGCTATAGAATGGGGCTTTTTCGGTGTCCCAGATTTGTCCAAACTGAACGGCAGAGACACTCTGCAGGCATGAAAAAAGCCCCGCAACCTCAATGGCTGCGGGGCTTTCGAATAGTGGAGGCCGAGGTCGGAATCGAACCGGCGTAGACGGATTTGCAATCCTATACAAGAATCGCCACATCATGCTGCCTGTACTAGAAAATCAGTTCCAAAACGAAAGGGGATTCGCTCGCCTATAACCCGCATTGTACAAGGGTCGCCATTTTAGTTTTGGAATCGATTTCCACCCCGCCTTCGGCGTTCTGCCGACCCGCCTCCAGCCCTGGCAGGCGTCACTCTTCCCCTTCGTTTTCATGCTCGACCAGGGCCCACAGTCTGGCCGCCTCGGCGAGCTCCAGCATATCGACCAGTTCGCCCTCGCCTACTTCTCGCCGCCGATGTGCGGCCTTGGCCATTTCCGATAAGACTGCGGCGCGCCCGTCCGGGTCTGAGACCAGGGCGAACTGATCGTGCAGCTCGTCGAGCCAGGCGCGCGGTAGGTCAGTCATCGTAATTTCCCGCTGCACGGCACCACCAGGATTGCGCATAGAGCACGCCGTCGACCTCCTCGAAGCCGGTGATGTTCATCCCGAGTGTGGCCATTCCATTCACGGAGGCATCATGCAGAGGCGGGATGATGTCGCCGCTCGGCATAGGATTGAAGACACAGGCCTCGATGCACGGGCGACCCAGCACTTTGCTATAGCCGTACTCTATGTGCACGTCAGCGCGTAGCGGCTGGATTTTGGCTAGCTTTTCGTTCGGGATGGCGATGCCGCGCTCACGGCGGCGAACGAGTAGGAAGTACATGTGGCACCAATACTGTATATCGATACAGTATTTGAACACCCAAACGGATACCCAGGCCAGTACCGCCTGGCGGGCTATTCTTTCTGCTCGAGCAGGAGGGATGGGAATGTGCGGAAGATTGAGCCAGTACCGAGGCATACACGACTTCGTCGAGACACTCAGCCTGCCGGAGGCCTGGAGGAACAACGTAGGAGACCAGGCTCTCGAGCGCTACAACGTTGCGCCGACAACACAGGTCTCCGTGCTTCGGGTAGATGACGCGGGCCCGCGGGCGGACATGGTGAGGTGGGGATGGCGGCCGCACTGGGCGACCGATCGAGCGCCGTCAATCAATGCGCGGGTCGAGAAAGTGGCGCACGGTCCATTCTTCCGCGCCATCTGGCCGAGCCGAGCAATTACGCCAGTTGACGGCTGGTACGAATGGGTCGACGAAGACGGGCCGAAGAAGCAGCCGTACTACATCCGGCGGCGGGACGGGCAGCCGGCCCTGTGCGCCTCGATTGGGCAGTTCACCGGCGGCGAGCATGACGGGTTCGTCATCATCACCGCCGATGCCTTGGGAGGGCTGGTCGACGTGCACGATCGCCGGCCGGTCGTGTTTTCGCCTGAGCTTGCTAGGGAATGGATTGCACCAGGCACGCCCCGGGAGCAGGCCGAGCAAATGGCGCTCAACCTTGGCGAACCGGCTGAAGCATTCGAGTGGTACCGGGTGGGCACAGCCGTGGGTAACGTCCGGAACCAAGGGCGAGAGCTGATACTGCCTATTTAGCGACACGCTCTCACCGCGGCCTCCAGCTGCTTCTCGTACCCAATCCGCTGCCGACGCTCTGCCAGCAGCGCCCTCACCTTCACCTCCAGACTGTCGGTCTTTCGCATGCCGGCGGCCGCCCAGGGCGGTACCGCCACCTCCGGCGCCCGGCACGGCACCTGCACAGGCACCTCGACGCGCACGTACTTGACCTGCGGCTCTACCTTGCCGGAGCACCCAGCTAGGCCCAGGGTCAGCACTAGCCCGCTCCCACAGGAAACGCCACGGATCACGTGGCTTGCAGCTCGAAACCACCATGCTCCGCTCCCACAGAAACGCAATTTCAGCCCCAGGCTCATAACCCCAGCTCCTTGTCGATGATCGAGGTCGCGGCCTCGCACTGGTCGCCGCCGGCATGCGCCTGCTGCAGGCGGTTTGCCGCCTCGTAGTCGGCCTGGGCGCTGGCCTGGGCATCCTTCACAGCCTGCTCTGCCCTGGCCTGACGTTCGTTTGCGGCCAGGGTCAGGTCGCCCAGGGCCTTGCCTTGCTCCGCTGCCAGGCCAGCGAGGTTCTCGCGCGCAATTTTGCACTGCACCGCCAGGTCCTGCTGATTATCGAGCAGCGGGCGGAAGTGGCTGGTAGTAGCCCAGGTGCCAACGGCCATGCCGAGCAGGATGAGCAAGCCGGCGCCGGCAAGGCGCAACGCCCAGCCGTTCACGCCGCCTCCAGGAACATGTCGCGCTCAGCTGCGCGCCGACGCACTAGCCCCGGCAACACCTTGCTACCAGCCTTGTTCCAACGCGGGAACTGCTCTGCGGCTGCGGTGTAGTCGCCAGCGTTGAGCAGCCGACGCAGAGTCGACGATTCCAGGTTGGCGGAGCCCAAGTTGTACGTGAAGCTCACCAAGGCATCCCACTGGTTCTGGCTGAGCGGCACGTCCACCAGACGCTCTATCTCTGGCTCGAAGCGCTGCACGTCAGTCAGCAGCATGCGCTCGGCCTGTTCCTTGCTGATCTTCATGCCGGCCTTCACACCACGGGTAGTGCCGTAGCCGATAGTCCAGACGCCGACGGCATCTTGGTAGGCCTGCAGGCGTAGGCCTTCGAACGACTTGATCAGGCTCAAGCCGCGCTGCGATGTACGCATGGGTTTTCTCCAGGCAAAAAAATACCGCCAGGCGGCGGTATGGGAGGTCGTTCTATCTATGAAATTCATTCGTCTGGACTATGGATCTCCGAAGGATTAGAAATATCGCCAATCTCTATAGCTATGTTCTCCAAGCTATTTTGGCCGCCCTCAACTCCATCTGACGGACCAATGACGAACTCGCGGGCGAATACGATAACTACAAAAAGAACAGCCGCTGCTTTGTAGGGATGGTTAAAAACGTCCCTCAACAGATTTCGTACGAACATGATGCACCCCTTTTTTGATGAGGCATTTTAACATCACGCTATGCGGCAGCGCACCTCTCCGGTAGCTGTACGATACAGCCCTCCGATTGGAACGCCGGCAGTCAGCGCTCCGGCGTCGTTTGCGGCGACGACCATCGCTCCGCCTGGAGCCAGAGCAGGAATCGTATAGGGCTGGATCTGGTTGAAGTTCGCCGCACCTACCGCAGCCGAGTATATGGCTACCGCGCCGACGCTAGTTGGGTGGTTCAGACCATTGCCGCCATACGGGATCTTCGTCCCGACTGTGTTAGATCCAACCCCCCAGACGTCATCATTGAGCAGGCTAGGCCTAAAAAGCTCGTCGTCAAAAACGTGCGAGGTAACCAGGGTGGCCGGACCAGTTAGGGTCCCGTAGTAATAGAGGCGCGGCAAGAAGACGCCGCCGTAACGTAGTATTTTTGGCACCACGACAGGCGTGGAGCTTACCAGGCCATCAGCGCTGGTGGTGGAAAATCGTAGTACATTATCCCGCACCTCCACCGCCATGAAGATTGACGTGGTCGGAATCGGGATTCCAGTGTCTACGGTATCCATCAGGGCGCCTGAATCGTGATACAGCTGAAGCTGGATGTTCCCGCCGCTCGTGCGGTTGATGAAGCATACGTCGCCGGCATGGTTGCTCAGCTGCAGCGCCATTGGCGGGCTATTGGTGAACTTTGCAGCCAGCTCAGCCGAGGTTCCGGTGATGGAAAACCTAATGAGGAAATCTCTGCAGGCTTCCGAGCACTGGTAGTACCCATTGTTAGCCGCAGCGTTGTAGTTAACGTCTTTGAGCCTGTTATGGGAATTGCGGACATCGAACCCGTCCCTGATTAGATTTCCCACGCGGTTGATGTCAATCAGGCCGTAGTTGTTGCGCTCGGCATAGTTTCGGATGTACCCAGCAACTTGGTCCCGGCCCTCTTGGCCAGAACGGTCTCCATACCCCGTCATGTAGTCGGACCCTGGCTCCATTGATGGAACGAGGTTCGTGCAGAAGACTATGTCTGGAACTTTCCCCCAGGCCTTGATCTTGGCGATCATTTGATCAAGGGCTGCATAATTGAAATTGCCGCTGTCGTTCATCCCGAACGAAATAATAAGTAGTTCCGGGGCTTGGTCCTGGATGTACAGCAGCCAGTCCCTGTTTGGATCTGTATACCACGGATACAAATTAAGATCTGGCGGTGTGCCAGGACGAGTATTTGCTGTGGTGAATGTTTGCCCGCCAATTGCACGGTTCACGAAGGTAACGGTTCGGGTGGGGTTGTCGCTCTTGATTTTCTGTTCAAGGAACCCGGCAAGCATGGTGTTCTGTGCATAGCTGTTGGCGCCGTAGGTGCTGATACTGTCTCCCATCAGCACCACTTTCGGCGTCGCGGTACGACTGAACTGAACCAAATGCTGCCCTGGGCGTATTCCTGGGAAATAGAGGTTCGGATGCCGATCAGGAAATACTGGTCGGCGATAGGCACCGCCCAGCATACTGGTGAATTTACCCTTGCCGATAGGAATGATGTTCCCTCGACCAGTTACCGTTCCATTGACAAGAAGATCACCACTCACCTTCACATATCGTTTGCCTTCGGCGATCGCCTTGGTGATAGCAGCCTGATAGGCCGCGGTCTCATCGGATCCATTGTAGAGCGCATCAACCACGACGTAGTCCTGCGCCGAGCTGATACCGTCGACTTTATCTGGCAGGCCATCGAGCTTACTAAGTGCGTCGCCAACGGTTCCTGCGTTGTAGGTTGTGCTCTCGCTGTACTCAACCAGGTTTGCACCACCTGGATCTGCCAGCGCCTGGCGCAGCGCGGCATCACCAACGGCCTGCAGCTTCGGCGCATCGGTCGCCCAGGTGCCGGTTAGAGTAAGTGGAATGTCAGCTGCATTCATGACCCGGTACAGCTCGCCATCGCGCTGCACGAGTTGGGTCTGACGCTCTACGACGACCCCAGCGCCATAGGTGAGGTAGACAGACTCGTAGCCCTGGGCGATCAGGTAGTCGGTCACCTGCTGCATGATCCCGCGCCAGGACTTCAGCGGCACGCCAAGTCGGCTCAGGTACTCCCCAAGCGGACCATTCATCAGCAGATCAATTACGCCAGAGTTATCGTGCAGATCGAATGGACTGCTCGACCCATCTGGTCCAACAGGATTGCCAGTGTTGTAGCGCATAGTTTCTCCGGGCATAAAAAGCCCGCACTAGGCGGGCTTGCTTGATTCGATGTGGTCGGCTCAGGCCGGTGGGAATTGATCGTCGTAGGTGTAAACGCGGGCGTCGTACGGCATGCCCTTCATTGCGAAATTGCCGTTTGCGGGGTCAGAGCTGGTGATCAGCACGGGATAGGCCCATTTGTCAGCCGGTCCGAACAAAATGTGCGGAGGCTCAAGCGGTCCATCCACTTCCGGAGCGAAGTCCAGCGCATCGACGCGCACTGTGTAGGTGTCGACCTGAGTAGCGGTCCATGGGCCTGAGAGCGTGCCATCCAGCTTGCGGACGCCTATGCGGTGCTCCCCACCCGCTGACCAGTCCAGAGGTTCAGATGAGCGAAGTAAGGTCCCGCTAGGTGTGACCTCAAACCCAAGCAGGATCGCGCTTTGGCAGCGCTTTGGCGTGTCATCGGCAACCGCGGCGAAGCTAAGGTATCCGCTGTTGCCGCCGTCCATTTCGGTTTCCCAGCTGTACACGTCGGTGCGGAACTTCTGGTGGCCACGGCGACGCATACCGAAACGCCAAGCCCTTGTTTCATCGCTGAATCCGGCCATTTTGATCTTCTCGACCTTGATGCCGAGATCGCCTGGCCAGCGACACTTCACCGTCTCCCAGGCCCAAGTCGTGCGGGAGAAGTACTCCACGTCCACGCCGTCGAAGTCGTTGATCGACGGCATAGGTCCGCTGATCTTGAGCATCTTGGTCATGTTCTGGGGCGAGTAGGTTTGGGTCTTGGGCCCATACGTCGCGTCAAATACCGCTCGCTCCTCGTCGCGAACAGGTCGCAACAGGCCGCGATAGACAACGAGCTCACCGAACCCACAAGCAAGGGCATTGTTGATCATGTCCTTGACGGTGATCGGCGAATCAAGCGTCTCGTCGTATGTATCGCCCCTGGCAACGCATTTTTCGTGGAAGGCCTGCCACTCAGGCATGTCCAGATCGTCGTCGGTGTATCCGCGCTGCTTGAGTTGGTGGATGCACCACGGAACGATGTCCCGGGTTGGTCCGGCGCCGCCTTCCATCAAGGGGAGGATACGGGTTGCCTCGACGCTAATCTGGCTCTCCGACTGGGCTGAGAGCCGGTCGCCGCCGCGGATCTTGAAGGACATCACCGTCAGTCCTTCGTAGCTCAATGGCGAGTTCTGCATGCGTCCACGCAGGTCATACCAGGTCGTGTCGTCTCTGGCTTCTTCGTTGGCGCGGCCTCCGAGTTGAACCCAGCGCTTCTTGATCCTGGCCTCGGCGCGCATCGGATACGGCAGGACGATTCGATTGGTGAAGCCCTGGGCGTCAAGAGAACTTCCGCTGTGGACCTTTTCGACCACGGTCCAGGGCCCTGCAACGTCCATGTCTCGGTATTCGAACGTGTGATAGGCGGGGATGCCGTAGATCTGCCCTTCCCGCCCGATGCCGCACAGGCCGTTGGCGAAGAACACGCTCCACTCCAGTTCGGTGACCTTTTCGCCCTCTGGGCAGCAGGCGAACGGCCCGCGGTAGCCACCCTGAAGGTTCGAAGCGTCCAGGGAAATCACCGCAACTACCGACTGCATGGTGTCGAAACCTGGCCAGTCAGTGTCGGTAGAACCATCCGACGCCAGGCGCTCCAGCGTCATGAGGCTTTCGCTGAAAGCCGTGATGCGGTAACGAAGCCCACGCGGGCCAATACTGGCTTGGCCAGTCCCCGGCGTAAGCCCGATGACGGGCGATCCGCCGTCGTAGTCCAGGGTCATTTCTGCTGGATCGCCGCCGGCGGCCGGGGTGTAGCTGTTAACGATGTAGTAGCCGGCGTTGCTTCCTGCGACCTCGATCTCCATGCCAGGGCTTGGATTCAGCATCTCCAGCGGCCCTTTGATGATGTCCCGGCTCGCGCCGCCGTCAACAGCTTCGTACGAATACGGGGCGACAACGCGAATGATCAGCCCAGTAGACCAGTCGGACGGGAACGATCCCGAACCGGAGGGGATACTGATGGTGTCTCCAGAGAACTGGTAAACATCGGCGTTTGCGTACTGGGTCAGCGTCGTGGCCACCGTCAGCTCAAGTCCCGCGGCACCGCTCGAGCTCGCCCCGACTTCCGGAACGTTGAACCAGTTGATATGGGCGGTATCAGCAGACAGGTCGGCGCCTGGCTGATAAATCGAGAACTCGGCGTCTTCACCAAGCGAAATGAGCGGGGTCTGCCCCACCTTCACCTTGCTGATCGGAATGTCGTACTCGCCTTCGCCCACATAGAGCAGCATCTCGACGCGCTGATCACGCGGCCCAGCGAAGTACCGGCGAGGCTGGGTCAGGTAAGACGGATAGGTCCGCTGGTGACCGGCAATCTGCCGAACCACATCGCCGAGCTTTACCTTGTTGCCCTTCGCGCTAGCCTCAGTCAGGGGGTCGCCCTGCTGCGCACCGGCAGTAGAAGGCATGCCGGGCATCTTTGGCATCAACGCCTTCAGTACCGCCTTGGCACCCTTGAACAGAGCGAAGGTGATGGAGAACGGGTCCGTCCCCTTAGGCTCTCGGTACAGCTGCAAAAGGTCGGACGGCTTGAATTTGACCTTGTGCCAAATTGAGTGGTCGATCAGCTCATCATTGAGGACTGCGCTGATCGGCGGACTTTCGCGGCGCTGGTAGGAAGGCGCCTGAGATTTCAGCCAATCCTCGATCGTCATGCGGCGATCGGTCTTCCAGGTGCACAGAGGCGCCGTGTCAGACAGCTTGTTCGGGTAGAACTCGATCACGATAGAAAACCACTCTCGGGTAAGAGGCCTCAAACTCGCCGACAGTCCGAAGACAGGCGCCGCCTGGGTTTGTGTCCAGAACCTTCAACTTGCCTTCTGCCTCAACCACCACGCCTACATGCAGGCACAGCGCGCCTCGGAACACGGCGGCAACGGCCCCAGGCTCAGGGTCGCACTCATCCATGCCTTGGCGCAGGTCGTGGTAGGCTGCGGTATTGGCCCTGAGCTTGCCCTTGCCCACGGCGCCCAGGCTTGGCAGCAGCGGCAGGCCGAACACCTGGTGGCGAACAGCGATGCACAGACCCCAGCAATCGAAGGCAAAAGGGCCCCGTGCACCCTCGCGATACGGGGCGCGCATGTATTTCTCGATCATGGTTAGAGGTACTTAAGGCCGGGGGCTTTCGCGGCTGTCAGGTACAGGCGATTACCGTTGGTGTTGAGCATGTCCATGAGACCGCAAGTGAGCTTGGCCACATCGTCCCCGTAATCACGGCTGAGAACGGTCATGCGGTAACGCTCTGATGGGAAAGACAGGTCTTCAGCGAGATACCGCCGGAACGTCAGTACGACGCGCTTTCCGGCTGCTTTTGACCCCTCGACGACCTCTTGCACCTCTCCCGTCACGTTGTCCATACCGATGACGATGTTCTGGAATGCGCTGTTGTCATTGTTGGGAAGAGCCAGATCCATAGCCATTGCTACAAATGTCAGCGTCCGGCCATCCTCCGTCGTGCAGGTCACGTCGGAGTAGCCTGAGCAATAGAGGTGCGAGACAGAACCGCCCTCTTCTTTCGCCTCGATCGTGTCGACCAGCATCCCGCGACCGGAGGCATAGCACTCTTCGATCGCGCTCATGCTTCTGGCCACTCCCTGTTAACGCCGTAGTCGAAGGAGTCCATGTAGATCTCGTATTTGCTGAGAGGCCATTGTTGGTTCACAGCAATATCAATGACCCCCTTGTTGAACCAATACTCTGGGAACTGCTCCCATCCTTCTGGAATCAACGGTCGATCCTTCAGCTCTGCCTCGAACGAGTACCGCCAGCGCGTCACCTGGTCGAGCTCAGTCCGGCTGTAGATTCCGGTGAATTTAACCTGGTACTTCTGGAACCCCGGCTGGAGCTGGAGCGGCATTTCGAACCACTCCAGCCCGTCGTTCAGGGTCCGTGCGTACCAGGCATCAAAAAACGCTGCCTCGTCCCACTCGAAGATGAAGTTGAGCGTCAGCGTCGATGGCACATATCTATGCACCCTTCGATATCGGCGTCGACCGGTGACCATTGGCGTGGAGCGCATTGGGTCAGCGGTCGAGTAACCGTATCCATCCTGCAGTGGGAGGGGCAGCTCTGCTGGGTACTGAATCATTGCCTCTCCTTATCAGACGCCAGATCGGCGGACTGGATATGCGCCCTCGAATGAGTCAACGACCTGGCCGTAGCCTGTCGCGAACTGGTTTGAAATCTCATCCACGGCAGCCTGAACAATCACTTCAACGTCTCCGTTTGGTGTCTGCCTGGCCTGTACCTTGCTGTTGCTGTAGTTGTGAATAATCACGTTTTGCTGGGGCGCTGTCTGTTGGATAGAACCACCGGCACCGGCCGATCCAGACGAAGGAGATCCAGAGAAGGAAACGCGCTCGTTTGAGTTGATGGCTTCGAGCAGGGCGCGGTTTCTCTTTGTGGCTGCGGCATTGACGATGAACTCCCCATCACTGAGCCAGGCAAGGTTGCTGTCAGAAGTGGCAGTGCCAGAGCCGGTGAAGTAGCCGCCAGTGGCGAACCCTGGAATGGCCGCCAGCGATGTGGCCAGCGCAGTAGTAGAAGTCAGCGCTGCGGCAGCTGGAACAGAGTTGCCACCGAAGCTTGCCAGAGATGCCAACGCGGCCGCCGGCGCCCACGCGGCAGCGGTTGTGCCAGCCAGCGCGATGGAAGTGCCAGCAGTAGCGGTGCCGAGAGTTGCAGCCAGGGCCGCATTCAGCCCCATTTGCACGCCCATCTTCACGAACCCAGCCACGATCTCCCGCAGCACGTTCTTGCCCAGGTCGCCCAGGCTTTGGAACGACAGATTCAGGTTCATGATCTGGTCAGTAATACCCTGGGTTACCGAGCCGAACGCCGTAGAGAAAATCGACTGCGTTTGACCGGCCACATTCATGGCCTGCACGCCGAAGTTCTGGATTGCTGCTGTCCACCCGTTGATCGGGTTGAGCATGGCCTGGTCCATCTGCGCCCAGCCTGCCTGGAGCGCTGCAAGTTGCTGCGGGAGAAACTCGTTCGTCAGATCGATCTGCGCCTGCAGATCCTGGCGCTGCTTCTCCGTCGTGGCATTGGCCAGTTCGGTGCGCAGTTGCAGGATGCGGTCGTTGGTCTGCTGCTCGAGCTGCACGCGCTGCTGAAGGCGCTGGGTCTGCTGGTCGCCCATGCCGACGCCTGCCGCAGCAACGCTGTACTCGTTCTGCTGTCCAGCCAGTTGCCGCTCAAGCTGAGCCCGGTACTGCTCGGCCTGGGTCAGGCCTTGGGCGCCCTTGATGGCTGCGGCATAGTTGATCGATGCTTGGGCCAGCGCCTTGCCGTACTCATCCTGGCTGATCTTGCCCCTGTCCAGAGCGAGCTGCAGCTGGGTTTGCTCTTTGGTGAGGGTGCGCGCCGCCTGGGCTGCAGGGTCGTACTGATTGTACAGCCGGGCGAACGTCGTTTCCGCCTCCGAGACGCCCTTGTTGACCCCCTTCGGTGCGTTTTTCTTCGCCTCGCGAGCTTTGATGTCCGCGATTTCCTGCTCGATGTTCTTGCGCGACTTGGCGTACTTCTCCTCCTCTGCCGCGGTGAAGCCTCCAGCGGCGATCGCGTCGGACCGGGCCTTATCCAGATCAGCAAGCTCTTTCTGCAGCTTCTGGGTCTGAGTCAGGCTCGACTTGTACGTGGAGTTGATGAGGTCGATGCCTTTCTTGCCCGCGTCCTGCGTGGCCTTGTTGGCTGCATCGGCGGCGGCCTGGGCGGCATTGTTTGCCAAAGCGGTTTGCAGCTGCTTCAGCCTGGTTTCGAGCCCGCGCAGGGTCTGATCGTCATCGCCCGCGAAGAAACCGATGATGCCCCCTTTGCGCTGGGCAATCAGTTTCTCGGTGTTGGCGATTTGCTCCTCGATCGTCTGATCGCGGCCAACGTCGAGCATGGCATCCCAGGCCTTCTTGGCTGCCCCGGTGATGGACTGCCACGCGGACTCCAGCGTGCCCAGGTTGCGCTCAATCTCCCCTGCCCGGCTGGTGATGGCCTCGGCGTACAGCCCGGCCGCCATAGCCGCAGCGTCCATTGTCTTACCCTGCTCCTGCAGGGACTGGATGTTTGCGTACTGTGACGCTGTGAGGATATTCAGCTCGCCGTCTAGCTTTTTGATGGCCTCGACAGGGCTCTTGCCGATCTCGTTGAAGGTCTGGACGACCTCTGTGATATCCCGACCGGTCTGCTTCGACCAGGCCAAAGAGGCCTGGGTGATCTCCACGTACATGGTGCGCAACGGATTGCCAGAGGCGGCCAGTTGGGTCAGGACCCCAGCGGCCGCTCCTACGGTCCCGCTCGATGCTGCCACCTGGTTGGCCATATCGGCCAGCTGGTTGGCGGACAGCCCAGCGGCGTTGCCGTTCTCGATAAGCGCATTGGCGAAGCGCTCGGTTTCTTCCGAACCTTGGTAGTAGGCTACAGCCAACACGCCCGCGGCTGCGGCTGCGGCTGTGAACGGGTTGACCAGGCCAGCGATGTACCCGCCCATGGCCCTTGCGGCCGGCCCTATGCCGCCGAACATGTCCTTGAGCTGGCCGCCCTGCTGAAGCAGAACAGTGAGGGGCGCCTGGCCTGCCTGAAGGCTTACCGCGATATCGGTGAATTGGGCGGGCAAGCCTCGGAGCGCAGCCTGGTAGGCTTTGGCAGACATGCCTGCCCTATTCATGCCATCAGAGGTCTCGCCGAGCGCATCGCGCATCGTATTGATGCGCTGCGTGTACTCGACGAATGTGTCGCTCTCGACTATCCCGGCCTTCTTGAGCTTGGCCAGCTTCTCCTGCATGTCGTCGAGACGACCGAGCGCAGCAACCGTTGGGTTGATCTGGCCCAGCAGTTGGGAAAGCTCTTTGCGCTGATCGTCCAGGCTGCTGGTCACGCTATCGGCTGAAGCGGCTGCGGCGTCGCCAGCCCGCTCCATCCGCTCGAGCGAACCAGTCAGGTCATCCGCATTACGCTTTGCTCCGCGCGAGTCAATCGTGATGGCAAGGCGGGATTCTTGCGTCATTTCGCCCTCCGGCGTCAGCGCCTCTTGGGCTTGGATTTGGATTCAGCGTCCGCTCTGGCTTCCTCGTTCTGCTCCTCCCAGTGCTTGCGGAACTGGTCGTCGAGGGCAAAGACGGCTGCGTCGAACTCTTCGCGGCATATCGCAGATGGGTAGCGGTCGAGGTATTCGGTGATGGCCGAAGGCGTGATGGGTGCAGGTGCACCTACCATGCCGACGTACTGCCGGGACCGGCTGATGTAGGCGTAGGCCTCAAGGATCTCGGCGGTTACGCCGTCGATCTCGGGCGCATCAGGCACGCCTGAGCCAAGCCGCTCTTGCTTCCAGCGCTTCTTCTCGTTTGCATCGCCAGCCCACTCGCGCCCCCACAGGTATGCCGCTACTGCTTTTCCGCAGTGGCTGCGGCCTTCTCCTCGACCCGACGGGCGATGTCGGTCGCGGTGCGTAGGGCCAGGAAGTAGACGCTTGGCATCTGGTTGATCAGCGCGATGCAAAGCTCGGCGCTGTAAGGAGCTGGTTCGCCTGGCTTCTCTTCGACATCGACGCCCTTCCAGTCCTTGATGAGGTGCTTGGCCGCCAGCTCGACGAACAGATCATCGTCGGTCTCCAGCTCAACATCAGGGATGTCTGCCAGGTTGAACTCGGCAGTGCCAACCCGGGCTTGCTGATTGATCGCGGCCAGATGCCGGTTGATCAGAGCTTGATGCGACTTGTACAGCGGGTTGGCGATCGAGCCGACGAGGATCTCGGCACCTGGGGCGAACTCGACCCAGCGCTGACCGTTGATATCCAGCTCAGGCTTCTTTGCAATGGTGATGCCCATGGTAATCCTCTGCGGTAAAAGGCCCGACGCACACCGCAGGGCGCGCCGGGCAAAGGGTTAAGCGGTGACGGTGACAGCGCAGGTGTCGGTCTTTGTGCCGTCTGCGGCGCTGGTCGCGGTGATGGTGGAGGTGCCCACGGCCAGGCCGGTGACAAGGCCGGTCTCGCTCACGCTGGCGATAGCTGGGTCGGAACTGGTCCAGACGACCTGCTGGCTGGCGCCGGCTGGAGTGACGACAGCCTCGAGGTCTCCAGTTTCGCCAACAGCCACACTGAGGGTGGCCGGGGTGACATCTACGGCAGCCACAACGATCGGCGCCGGCAGGCGGGTGATGGTCGGCGGCACACGGCGGGCGGTGTAGTTCAGCTCGACCTGGATGATGTCGGTCGATCCTCCATCCGGCCAGTCGCCAACCACTTCCATTTCAGGGATCAGGACGTTGTACCCGCCGTCGGCGTTGCCGATGGTGAACTCCAGGCTGATTGCGTCGTTGCTCTGCTGCTTCTTCCAGAGCTGATAGGCCATCTTCGACCAGCTGATCGTGATCGAGCCGGACGGGGTGAACGTGGTGGCGATGATGTTGCCCGGGTACGGGTTGCCATTGCCGATGCAGCGCTGGGTCTGGACGGCGTTGTCGAACTGCAGATTGAACGAGTCGACGCACGCGTTATCTTCGCCAACCTGGACGCCGTTGAGCTTCAGGCCGCTGATGTCCTTGAAGCTGAACCGGCGGTCGCTGATCTCCGGCTGGGCATTGACGATGAAGGATGTGTTGTCGCCCTTGTCATCCCAGGCGCGGGCGGCCATGGTCGTGGTGACCGTGACCTCGTTGTCGCCAGGGAAATCGAAGTTCATGGTGGCGACTTGAACGCCTCGGGCGATGGCCGACACACCGATGTCGGTCGCGTAGGAGGCGATCGAGAAGGTAATGCGGTCGTCGCCCATGGTCAGGACGTTGCCGGCCCAGTTTTTGCCAAAACAGGAGGCCATGAACTCGTCCAGCGCGCCGTATCGCCACTTCGTTTCGATGTCGCCGCCAACATCCACGGTGGTCTGAGCCGTGCCCTGGGACATCCGGTCGAACCCGATCTCGTTGTTCTCTTCCGAGTTGTAGGTCGGGGTAAGGCCGTTGCTGATGCGGGTCAGGACATTCCAATCGCCAGGCGGGGTTACGCCGGGGGTTACTTCTTTGATCCAGGCCAGCTGGACCTTAGCGCCCGAACTCATCGGTGCCTCCTTAGATCGTAGTGATCCGGGGAGGCGTGGCGATCAGAGGGGCCTTACGGCGTGTCTGATCAGCGTGCCCGGTGAATTTGGGGTGTTAGCTGAAATCAATAAGCGTGTTGGCGCCTACGCCGATTTTTGGGCGCACCTGCAGGTCAAGCTGGACGTCAATGTTGCCAATGTGGCATTCGATTCGACCGTCCATGTAATTCTGCGAGATGGTCCGCACATCAAGTTCACGTATCGCTACACCAGTTTTGGCCTTGAACTCATGAATCATGCGCTCCAGCGCCGATGCCACTTGCTCTGCGAAAGCCAGGCGCTCTGCCGCCAACTCTTCAATGGTCATGGCTGCTCTCCTTCGCCAAAAGCCAGCGCTCCCAGGCGGCAAGCGCAGCCTTAGCCGCGCGGATCAAGCTGCGGTGCAGCTCCACGGTTGTCTTGGACATGCAAACCTCTGTGTGACGAGCACAAAAAACCCCGCCAATGCGGGGTTATCAATTTTGTCAGATCTTTCGGCTGGTCAGCTTTATCTGAAAGTCGACATCTTCTCGAGTCTCAGCCTCGTAATGCCACCTTTTACGACCGGCAAGCCAGTGGCGCGACACCACAATCTGAACACCACCATCCATGGTTAGTCCGACCAGGTGACGCTTGCGATGCGAGGAATCTTTCCATGTTTTTGGTGGTTCAGTGCCTGACATGACCGGCTCCATTAAGGTTGCGCCATCCTACATACGGATTTTACGAAGTGTCGACTCTGAAAGTCAGTAGGCCCGGTATGGCACGCTGACGTTGACCTGGTACCAGCCGTGCCCGTCATCGCCGATGTTGTTGGCCGAGGCTGCGTAGCACTCGAATGGTCCGGTCGGGTCGCTGTAGAACTCGAAGTGCTGGACCAGCGTGTCGGCGGCCTTGGTGATGGCCAAGGTGCCCTTGTAGCTGGGCACGAACAGCTGAATCATGATGATGCCGGTGCGGCGCACGCACGGGCCGATTCCGACCTCGGGCGCACTGGACAGTCCTGGCACATCCGCCAGCCTGGCCCAGATTGCTTTGCCTGCTGGGTCGAACGGCCCCTTCGGGTTATTCGGGTAGTCCACAGCGTCAGCGGGAATGCCCGCCCACTGCGTCATACGGCCAGTGACGATGGCCCGGATTTGTTCGAAGGTCATGTCCTGTAGGCCTCGGCAACGCCATTGAACGACACCGCGTAGATGCCGGCCGGCGCCTGTTTGGAATGGCCATCCTCAAGCGGACCTGCATACGGCAAATTGTTCTGGATGAAGACCTGGGTGTATGGCTCAAGGCCTGTAACTGCCCTTACACCGGCCTGGATGGTCTCAGCGCCAGTTGGGTCGACATTCACGGTGCTGGTGTACACCGGAGCGCCCACACTGACGATGTTGTTGCCACGGAACCGTCCGGTGTCTACCGGTGATCGCAGGACTATCTCGTTGAGCATCGCAATAGCGATGACGCGCACGCGCTGGCTCAGCTGCTCCTCAACCACGCCCGCGAACAGGCTGGGGGGTGTGCTCCAACCTCTTTTCGCCATGGCTATTTCCTCAGCTGAATCTCGTAGTGCGCCTTGGCTGGATCTATGCCTGGGCTGACAATGCGATAGGTCACTGGCTCGCCCGTGATCAGGTCGTTGGCGGCGATCTCGTGGCCTACCGCTGGCTTGTCCGTGACTTCGTTGGCCAGGCAGATAAGTAGTACATCACCCACTAGAATGTTGATGTTGTCGATACGGCGGCTGTCGTAGTTGTCGAACACGCCGCGCCCGGTGTAGGTCACCGGCTGGGCCGTGCTGGTCTCGCTCACTGGGTCCCAATCGCCTGGCCCTATGTAGGAGCCGGTGAAGGGGAACACGGCATCGGCAAGGTCGTCGTCGAACGCCGCGGCGAGATCAGCCTGTACTTCGTCTCGCAATCCCATGGCTACCCCCTGTCCACAGCAAAGGTGAACGGGTTGCAGCGCCAGGGCGATACCAGGGCCAGGGCGAACTGCACGCCCTCAGGCTGCGCGCCCGCGCTGGTACGGTCGAGCGCGGCATAGGTGCGGCTGGTCGATACCGATCCGGCCTTCACGCTCTTCGCCTCGAGTGAACCCTCGGTCTGCTGCTGGTACAGCTGGCCGGTGGATGCGACCAGAGCCAGCTGGGCACCGGCCTGTTTCACCTCCTCCGGCACGGCATCCATGTCGATGCCACACAGACGGAGCGAGGTGAGGTATGCGTTGGCCTGCGCTACCGCCATGGCCTTCTTGTCGTCGGGCGCCCAGGTCGAACCCAGGATTTCGTCGACGTCCGCGACGGTGATGTAGGTAGCCATCAGGCCTCCGCTGAAATGAGTGGGGCCGAAGCCCCGGTGTTACTTGGCGCTGGGCTTGCTGGCTTTGGCGGTTTCGGTCTTCTCGATACCGGCACCATTACCATGCGCGCCTTCGTTGTCCTGCTCGGTGCGCACGCTTTCAACGCCACCGGTCTCGCCCACCGTCTGGGGGCCAACGGTGATGTTGCCAGCCGTGCCGCCGAAGCCCCAGCGTGCCTTGTTGTTCGGGTCGATGTGGTTGTCTTCTGCGAGTGCCATGGTGATCTCCTCGAAGGGGCTCTGTTACGAGCCCAGGGTGGAAGTGATGAACGCCAGCGGCACCTGCTTACGCGACCATTTGCGCTGCCAGTTGGTGGCCAGGGCCAGGTCGGACCAGTTCGCCGATACCGGGCGGGTGGTGCCTGGGGTGCCGGTGATGGTCGCCGACAGGAACGAGTAGCCCAGCGGGTGAACAACGAAGTTGCGACGGGTCCACAGGGTTTCCGCGCCACCACCGTTGCCGCGGGCCGCCTCGCGGTCGTATTCCATGTCGTCCTCGTCCTGCTCCTCGGCGTAGCCGATGGCGCCAGGGCCAAAGATGATCGACAGGTACTTCTGGTTCGGCGCAGTGCCGACCACCGGCAGGCCGTCGTCGATCACCACCAGCATGTTCTGGTAGCGGCCGAACTCGGGCACCTGGTCTGCGATCGGGGTGAAGTCGATCAGGTTGAGGATCGTCATCTCGGCGTAGACGGCCGAGTGCATGGCGATCACGCTGAGCGCCTTGGTGCCGTTCGGTGTGACGATCTGCGGGGTGTAGTCACCCATGGTCGCCCGGGCACGGATTACAGCGGCAGCGGTAATCGGGCCGCCGGCGTCCACCACCATGTCGCCGCCGTTGTCGGCCACGTTGTCGTTGTAGATACCCACGACAGTAGCGATGGTGCGGCGCTGGGCCACGCGCTGCCAGTAGCTGGTCAGGCGGCTGGCCACGAACTCAAGCGGGTCCTGGTTGGTGATGTTCTTCACCAGGCTCATGGCTGCCCAACCTTCGTTGAGGTAGGCGGCACGGGCCTGCATCTCGGCGCTGGTCACCGCCAGCGGCACGGCGATGTCGGTGTACACGTCGTTCGAGTAGTTCGACTCGATGGACGCGTCCAGATCGACCCACCACGGGATGGTGAAGGTATTGGACGGGCTGGCCAGCAGGCTGGACATGTCGCTGTTGTTGACCAGGATGCCCGACTGGAAGAACGCGGTCTTCTCAACAGTGTTGACGCGCATGTAGTCGCGCAGTTCGTCGCGGAAGACCACATCGGAGAGGATGGTTGGCATTGCTTACTTTCCTTTTTTCTGGGCCGTTTCATGCGCTGCCTTGAGGCGCGCATGCTCGGCGGGGTCATTTCGGCGGAGCTCTACGCGCTCCATGCCGGTCAGTTGGTCCCACGTTTTGGTGGCCCCGCCACCCCCGCCACCGGCAGCCCCGCCGCCACTGGCCTGCGAGCCGCGCACCAGGGAGGCGTAGCGCGGCTCTTTCTGAAACTCTTTGCCGAGGTCTTCCAGCGTGGAGACCGTGAGGTTCCCGCTAGCATCGGTGACACGTACCTGGCCATCGACAATGCGCAGCCGGCGCTCGAGGAATTCGGCCAGGATCTCGGCGTTCGGGCCGTCAGCGATCTGCGCCGCGATCTTGGAGGCCGCACCGGTCAGGTCGCGCTTCTCGATGCCGGCCTGCAGGTCTGCCAGCTTCTGGCGCTCGGCGGCCAGGGCTTGCTCGCTGCTGGTGTACAGCGACTCGTAGTCGCCGCGGGCCTTGGCTGCGTCCAGCTCTTTCTGGGTCAGCTGCTCTTGGGCCTCACGCGCCTTGCGCTTGGCCTCCTTCGCTTCGTCCAGCAGGGTCTGGTTCTGGCGCTTGAGGCCTTCAACATCCTCGTTTTGAGGGAGCCCCTCGACCGCGAGGACGTAGTTTTCGCCCTGGGCCTTGTAGAGCGCTTGCAGGGCTGGTTCCAGAGCGTCGAATGCTGCTTTGTCGATCAGGTATTTCATGTCATCCCCCGGATGATTTGCCGTTGGCTCAGCCGCGGGCGTAAAAAACCGGCTCATGGCCGGCTGTTCAAAGTCCTGCACGCTCGAAGGCGCGCGGTTCAAGCTGTCTCAGCTCGTCCAGCGTGATCTGCTTGCCGTTCTGGTCCACGAACTTGTCCAGGGTCAGCTCGCCCTTGCTGAACAGCTTGTAGCGGGCCGGACCCAGGACATCGATTTGGAAAGCGGCAGGCTGGCGTGCGAGCCACTGCTGGTAGGTGGTCTTGCTCGACACCTGCTCAGCACCGTCAGGCCCGACTGCCGGCCTGGCTGAGCCAGGAATCTCCCGCTCGAATTCAGGCTTGAGCACCGGTATTTCGGACGTTCGGCAGTTCCAGTGGAACGGAGGCGACGGCGCGCTGAATGGCACCACCGTGTTGTCGATCGAGCGGCAGAACGGCGATGTGCGCCCGTCCAGCGTGGCGATTCGTCGTTTGCCGGCCAGGATGTCGTCGTTGGCCTTGAACGTCTCAGCCCGCGCTGTGCTGGCAATGTGGTTGGTCATGGTGCGCACCAGCGCCGATGCCTGATCCTGCTGCAGCTGGTGCATGCTGGTCAGGCGCCGGTTGATCTGCTGGCTGGTCTCGCCCAGGGCAGAGCCGATCTGGACCTCTCCGATGATCTGTGCTGATTTTGCTGTGCCGAACTGGTCCAGCGCACCGGCAATGCTGATGCGCTGCACCCCGGCCCGGGCCTCAAGCTGCATGGGCTCGACCAGCGCAGCAGCGGCAACCAGATCGGCGGCCGGCACTCGGGTCTGGACCAGTGCGGTGACCACCTGGCCAAGCATCCGCGCACTGAATGCAGCCTCGTATCCGGCGAACTCGCCGAGATCCAGCATGGCCTGCCCTTTGAGATCGCTGTAGATGCCCTGCAGGTCGCGCTGCAATGCGTCGATCTCGCTGGTGTACTTGCGCGTGCCGTAGGCGCTCAGGCCGCCGCGAACGGCTGCCTTGGCGGTGTTGATGGCCTTGGTGATGAACTTGGCCACCCGCTTGAGGTTTCCGGCGGCATACCGCTGGACGTAGGCCTGGTGCCGGGTGGCTGCGTCAGCCAGATAGCCTTCACTGCTCATCGCCGTCACCTGGTGGCTCGTTGCCCGGGTCGCTGCCCACTACCGGAGGCTGAGCCTCGATGTCGTCGTCGATATCCTCATCCGTGCGGTCCGACTCGATGGTGCCGGCCTGGCGCAGGTTGGTGCGCAGGTCGCGCTTGGCGATGATGCCCTGCTGCCACAGCTGGACTTGGGCCAGGATCATCTGGGCATCCATGGCCTCGTCGAAGAACTCCTGGTTCAGCCAGAAGACCGTCCCCTCCATGTCAGGCTGACCCATCATGAACAGTTCAGCGTCGAGGATGGCCAGTTTCAGCGCCTCCGACACGTTGCCGGCGATGGTGCCCAGCACGCTGTTGTCCGAGCTGTAGCGGATGCGCACGGCCTCAGCCGTTTCTGCACCGCCGCCCTTCTGGACGATGCGGGCGCCGATCATCAGCATCTGGTCCTGCTTGTCGCGCATCAGCTCCAGGGCAAGCTGGGTTTCCTTGGCCTGCAGCATGGTCGCGCCGCCCTGATTGCCGAGCATAATTCCGCGCCGCGAACCGATGTGCACCCCGTTCGGGTTGAACTTGGCGAACTCATCGGCGGTGATGCTGCTGGTCATGAACAGCGTGGGCTGTGAGCTAATGAACCCGGCCTCCTCCACCGTGGCGCTGTTGCCGTAGTGCAGGATGTTGACGTCGGCGATATCCTCCAGCGGCCCCTTGTCCACTGCGGCGTCGTTGTTCTCCGAGCCGTAGAAGTGGAACGGGATGTGATCGAACTTCTTGCCGGCCTGGTCGGTGGGGATGCTTTCCTCGCCATCAGGGATGTCATCTCGGTACAAGCGCTGCTTGTAGACGCCATCCTCCAGCACCAGGGCGCGGTACTGGTCGACGATTTCGAACTCAAAGCCGTCGGCACTCTCCTTGCTGATCTGCTCATGCAGGACCACCAGCACCAGATGCTTGCGACCTTCGATGACCTTCTCGCGCCAGTTGATGATGCTCAGTGCGGGATAGTGATGAATCCAGGCCTGCTTGCCGGCTGATTCGGCGGCTGTGCGCGGGCGCCCGGATTCGCCTTCCAACTTGGGGTAGTCAGTCAGGAATCCACCCCGGCCCGTATCCAAGCACTCTCCAACCGCTTCCTTGGACAGCTGCTCCAGGCTCGCACCGTCGCCGCTTGCGTTCTCCAGCAAGTACTGCACGCCGGATGGCAGCCGAACCTCGGCTGTCTTGCGGAACACCGCCCCCAGCAGGCCAGTGCGGGTGCGGCCGGTCACGTTGAGAAACATGGCCCGCTTCTTCAGCTGGCGGTACCGCTCCAGATTCTCCTCCGACTGATTCGTCGGGTCTGGCATCGGCAGGTATTCGTCGTGCTTCCTGATCTCTCGGGCGCCGGCCACGCATCGCTTGACCAGGCGCCAGCTCGGCAGAGCATCGTTGTACTCCTGCCGGGTAGCGCTGTAATTCGGCATGCTGGCCTCAGAATGTGAACGTGACAGGTATGTGCTCGACTCTCGAGCGTTTGGTCTTGGCTACGGCGAAGTAGCGGAAGGCGTCGGATGGGTGGGAAGACCAGTCATGGAGCGGCTTGTCTTTCCAGCAGCCGCGCTTGTCGTCCCATTCCTTGCGGTAGCTCTCCAGGGCGGTGATGCCCTCCTCGCACTTGGCCTCGTCGAAGGCGCAGCGGGGCAGAATCTCCCGCGCCTGCTCGATGCCTTCGTCGATGCTCAGCTTCGGCACCACCTGGAAGGTGAGCGAATAGCGCTGGCCGTCGATCTCGTAGCCCTCTCGCGCGATTTCGCGTCTAGTCTTGCCATCGCTACCAAATTCCCGGTTATCGATATCGTGAGGGCCCCAGTGCTCGCCGTATGTATATCCGCGATCCTTGAGCACCTTCATGTAGTGCCGCAGGCCTTCGCCGCTGTTCTGGTAGAAGTCGATTACGTGGAATTCCTCGCCCACGATCCGGACGAACCAGATGGCGGTCGAGTCGCCCACACCGATGTCCCAGAACGTGTGCACGGGCAGGTGGCCGTTGTCTGGCAGCTTGCCGATACGCTGGGCGGCGTAGAGCTTGGTGAACTGCTTGGCGTAGTAAGCGCCCTCGATCGTCTGCTGGAATGCCTCGGCAGGGATCGACGGGTACTCCCGCTTCATGTCGTCGCCGAGGGTCTTTTCCTTGGCGGCGTACCAGGCGCGCTGGCCTGGGTTGGTGACGATCCCGTGCTTGGCGGCCAGGTCGTCGAAGTACTTAGTCAGGCGGTCAGGTATGACTGCATCGGTCGGGTCAAGCCAGTAGAGCGGGTTCCGCCACCAGCTGAAGAAGAAGAATTTCCAGTCCAGCAGACCCAAGGGCACGCCGGCCAGCTGCTGCTTCTCGGCAGACTGGCTGTAATCGAAAAAGTACCCGGACCGGCCCTCTGCCGTCGACTCGATGGTGACGAAGCACTCAGCGGCCACGGCCTCGAACGCACCGGTCACGATCTCCCGCGCCTTATGCGGGAACTTAGCGCAGATCTTCCCAAACTCAGAAACGTGCAGGTAGCGCAGCGTGCCGCCCCGGAAGGAGGTGGACACGTACAGCGACCCGCCCTTGCTGAACACCAGTTCGCCCGCGGCGTCGTTACGCGCCGGGTTGGCCGCCTTGATCTCTTTGGGCAGGTGATCGTAGGCGTACTTCACCTTCTCCCGGAACAAGCGCTTGGCGTCGTTCAGGGTGTGGGCGATCAGGGCGCACTTGGCGGCCTCGAACAGCGCGGCATCTAGCTGGACGATGCAGACCAGCGTCGTGAAGCCCAGCTGCCGAGCCTTGAGGATGATGTTACGGGTGTGCATCCCCTGGAAGTAGTCGACCTGCTCCTGCGTCATGCGGAAGCGGACCTTCTTGCCCTGCTTGTCCGTGATGAAGTACAGGTTGTTCAGTCGCCAGAACCGATCCCGGAGCAGTTTCATGTGCTCGGGCTTCATGGTCAGGCATCCTTCGATAGTTCATCCATCAGGGCGGCCAGATCATCGACGGTCTTGTTGCCTTCCTCGCTGTCCAGGCCGTACGCCTGGCGCTCGCCCTTGATGACCTTGAGCTGGGCATCGACACCAGCATTGAGCGCTCTGGAGAAATCGCCCAGGTTCTCTTCGTTGACGTCCATCTCGGCAAGAGCCACCGAAAGCTTGTCGGCGATCGAGCGCCAGTTAGCCAATCCAGTGCGGTGAGCGAGAACTACAGAGGCAGCCTGACTGGATGCCTCGTCGATGATATCGGCGTCGGTAACCGATGGTGACTGGTTACTGGTGCTGGTTACCGATGTGGTTACCTTCTGTTTCGTCGCTATCCGAACCTGCTCGGTCAGGTCGCGGGCCCACCCTTCTTTCTTCGCTCGCTTGAGGATGGTGGCGTGGTTCACGCCTTGAGATTCCCCAATGGCACGAACCGAAAGCGACCCGGCCCGGTAGGCTCGTTCGATCGCCTCCCAGTCGGGTTGCTTGATTGTCATGTGCTACCTCGCGCCACGAAACGGCGCACCTCGAATTTGTGGCGCCGATCACTCAACCGGCTTGCAGCCTTCGCATTGGAGGTGTCGGCAGATCCAGCGCTTCACACGCGGCCAGTAGGTAAGCATGAACATGTGCCGTATACCCGCCAGGGCCAGCGATACCATCAGCGTGGCCCAGGCCGTGTTGGCGGTGATGAACATGCGCTCGGACCTGGCCAGGATGGCGTAACCGCTGATGGCGATGACCGCGTACAGCACCTTGCCAATCACCCCGTCGCGTACCTTTCCGCTCAGCACGCACCATGTTGCCCAGATGGCGATGAGGCCAGCCGCGATGGCGTTGATGTATTCGTATGTCATGAGCTAGGCCCTCCGAACTTGGACCTGATGACAGACCATATATCGGCGGCTTTGATCGCTCGGTTGATGGCGGCAATGAGAGAACCGCCGAAGGTGCCGAGAAGAAAACCCACGCCCGCAACGCTGCGGGGCTCGGTGATACCGAAGTAATTGCTGACCATCCCTGTGAGGTAGTGGGCGCAGGCCATACCAGTGAGCAGAAAGAGCAGCCAGGCCTTTCGGTCGGTCAGGTCGTCCTTGTGCCAGCGGGTCGCTACCAAGGCCCCCAATAGGCCCGCAATCATCCAGTCGAACTTCTCGAGCAGTCGGTGGAAGAACTCCATGCTCGACCTCTCGCTGTGCATGAACAAAAAACCGACTCTCGGCCGGGACTCTTGAGGCCCTCAGAGGGCAACAAAAAACCCGGCTTTTTGGGCCGGGCCTTGATTAGGTGCTAATTGTGAATCTTGGTCGCTTACGGCGTTGCGCTACTCCCCGGCCATCCCAAGGGTGGCCAGACTCGTTCCACTCGCTGATGACCGACTCTACTTTGAGCCTCATCCTGGTGTATCGGCATTTCTGGAGCTTCTCGCACAACGCCTTTACCGGCTCTGCCTTAAACCACTCTCCACGCACGTGATGCTGCTGCATCTCCAGGTGAAGAATTGATTCCACCTTGATATCACCCTCCAGCACGCAGTGCACCAGCAGCTCTCGCGCTGATCCTACCTGCATGTTGACCAGGCGGGCGCTCAGGTCTGTGGCGTAGCCAATCTTAACGAATTCATCACCAGCAGCGCCGATGATGTAGACGACCTTCTTGCCAGCCCATGCGGCATCAGGAGCTTTCGGCTTTGGTTGATGTGCTGCGCAGTAATGCGTGCCTTCCAAGGCGTCTCGGAGGCAGCGTGCTCGTTGGCAAATGTTGTAGCTGGGGAGACTGGACGTCTCAATGAAGGGGAAGCGATGGATCTGGGTCATGATATCTCCAGACCATCCCGCGACAGTTGCCTACATCATCAGACGCAGGAATCACAGGATGGACGTATATTGGCTCACTGGCTCAGTCGCAGTCAAGCGACATTGGCCACCAAAAGTCCTTCATGGTCGAGAATGTGCTGAGCCTCGACCAGTGCAGCGTCTACTTCGCGCTCCAGGGCCTTGCGAATGTCACGCCTCCAGCGCTCCTGAGTCTTGATCGGGTGCGGATCGTCGCTCCAGTTGTCCATCTCGTACCAGGCCGCTGGCAACACGCTGGTGCTGCGCTTGCCGTCGATCCCGGGAAGCTTGGGCATGGCCCAGGTCAGAATGGCGCAGTGACGGAAACGCTCCGGTGCCGGTGAACGATGGCTGCGCGTGATTTCCTCGATCGCGGCGTGCTTGCGGTCGACGTGCGTCGAATACTTCGCCACCAAGTGCCGCCAGTGCTCCGAGGTGAGGTTTTTGTGCAGCCGGCTGAACACCATGCAGTCGAAGAGGAAGGCAGCCTCCTTGCCCACGATGGCGCCCTTCTGCTTCGCCGCTTGGACCTTCGGCTCGAAGTCGCAACCGCCCGCGCTGTTGATCGTCTCGGCCGCCAGGGCGCGGACCACTGCCGATACCACGTTCTGATAGTTCACTGTCCACCCCCTGCCCGCTTGGCCTTTCTCAAAATGAATTCTTCGTAGCTGCGCTTGCGGCGCACTGCGCCTGCCCAGGACAGCGCCACGCCGGCCACCACCATGAGGGCGGCCAAAATCAGAAACCCCCCACGCTGGCGTCATGCCGCTGCCCTCCTCAGGTCTTTGAGCTTCTGCCTGTATAGAACCTTGATGGCCTGCAGGTCTTCGATGGTCAGGCGCTGGGGCTTATGAGGCCCTTCGAGCCAGTCCACCTGGTCGGCGCCGATGCGCTTCACCAGCCGGATGCGGTACTCGACCGCGTTCCCGGACAGGTTACGGTTGCACTTCACGCACTGACGGTGGACGTTCAGCGGCTCGAAGCGCAGCTCCGGGCATGCGCCCACAGACCGGTAATGTCCGGCATCCCAGCGACTTCCGGTGATGAGGTCGTGGTCGCTCGGGAGCGAGTCGCAGCTGATGCACGGCAGGCCAGAGTCGCGCTCGCGGATGTACGCATTGAACGCCATCTGCGCCTCGGCCATGTGCTCGCGGCGGGTCTTCAGCTTCTCCCGGCGCTCCTGCAGGTCCTGGCGGGCCTGCTTGGTGATAGCCTTGGCCGCAACCTTCTGCAGCTTCGGATCCTTGGCCATGACCTTGGCGCAGGCAATGCTGCACACCTTCTGCGTGGTCATGGTCGGCTTGAAGGGCTTGCCGCAACCTGGTGCCTTGCACTTCTTCGGCTTGATCTCCTTGATCCCAGTCATCAGCGATCCTCCCGTTTCTGCCGCTGGTAGAAGCTCGTGACTACCTCGGCCAGGAACCGGCAGCCCATCTCACTAAGCCCGCTGGCAAAGTCCGCCGCGGCACCGGCACGCCCGGCGTACTCTTGATCCAGTCGCTGAGCCACTGCAGAACAGAACGAGCCAATATCCTCGGCGTCCATCTCTTTCACGACCTTCTCGGCCGAGAGGAACACTGTGGTTTGCGTTGTGATTCCAAGTCCGTCGCTCATGCCGCCTCCTCGCTCAGCAGGTCACTGAACACGACACCCTGCGGCGCGAACTCGGCGACGATGCGGTCGGTGTACTGGCAGCCCTGGGCCCGGTCGAACAGCCGGGTCACCGGGAAGCCATCCGGACCGAACATGGCGCACGGCCCCATCAGGCGAAGCTTCACCTCATACGGCAGGTGGATGAACGACTCGGCCCAGCCGGTGCGGAACTCATCACAACCGGCGCGCATGATCGGAACGCCGAAGTGCAGCTTGCAGTACCGGCGCACATCCTCGATGTCGCCCATCTCGGTGCTCTTGGCGATCCGGTCGTACATGGCGAACCACAGGGCGTTCTGGTCCAGGGTGCGGTCCTTGCCCGGGCGCATGCTGACCACGACGAACTTCTTGTCGCGGAACATGCGGGTGAGCATGGTCACAGCCTCGGAGAGCTTGGCCTGGCTGTTGACGCTGATCTTCTCGGTCATTGCGCTACCCCCTTCACCAACGTCTCAGCCTTCTGATCGGCGCGCATCACGTGCTTGGCACGTGAACAGTCCAGGTTGCCGTAGCCGCTGACGCTGTATCCGATCAGTTGCATGAGCTGGGACCTGTCATCCTTTTCGTAATCGCGCGCGGCGATCTCATTCAGGTCGAGACCATGCTTCCGGCAAAGGTCGAGCATGTCGCTGACGATCTGATTTGCCTTGAAGCGGATAACGCCGTCGGCCGCCACCACGACTGGCTGCATGGGTTGTCTCTTGCTCATGGCTTCTCCTCGATCTTGTTCAGCAGCCAGGCGGTAGGGATGCCAGCCAGCAGGATCGACGGGCCGCACATGACCGCCAGCTTCGCGGGCCACGAAAGATCCAGTGACACTGCGAACTTGAACCACAAAGTGGCCATGGCAGATCCCGCGATGATTACGGTCGGAGCAAGCACGATCATCAGCACCGCTTTCAGATAGGTGCGCATCACACCCCCTCCCCGGCCGGCTGACCGGCGCGCTTGATGTTCAACTTGGCCAGCAGGTGTGCACGGCACACGGCGGCGCTGGTTGGGATCTGCTGGATCTCCAGCAGGCGGACCTGCTTCTGGCTGGCGTACTCGTCGGCCAACTCGACCAGGCTCTTCTGGCTGTCGTGGCCGATGCCGGTGGCGATGTCGCCCAGTGGTTCGCCGGCGACCAACATGCGGATGGTGATGTCGTAGGCCCGGGCGAATACTTTCTCGGCCCGCTCCACCTCCATCGACCCCAAGTTCTGCGCCTCGCATTGCAGGGCCGCGTGGCGGACCGCTGCGTGCGTCCAAACGCGTGACCCTGCCCTGCTGGGGTGGAAATTCTCCAGCGCCTCTGCCAGGGCCCGCGCAAGCGGCGGGATGCCCATCTCCTCCGGTGTCGGCTGGCACAGCTTGATGAACTTGCCGCTGCTCGGGGCGAAGTCGGTACCCAGCACCCGGCACTTCTGGATGCCGAAGCGGATCTGCTCGAGCGTATTGATGCCCGCAGCGACGAAGGACTTGATCCAGCTGCGCTTGGCAGCCTTCAGCGCCTCGTCATCCGGCCAGGCCTGCTTCCATGCCGGGAAGATGGCCTGCAGCTCCTTGAACAGGGCGTTGACCACTTCGGTGGTGCCTGGGTCCAACTGCTTGGCCGGGGTGTGCACCTCGGCTGGCAGGTTGCGGGCCGTGGCCATGATCTGCGTCACGCTGCGCAGTTTCGGTTGTGCGGTCATAAGCCCCCCAGGTCATCAGCCCAGCTGGTGTCGTTGAAGTCGGGACCGTTGCGGCGCTGGCCCTGCTGGGCGCCCGGCAGCACCTTCTCCGGGAACAGGCCAGTCCAGCCGTTGCTGATCGACTGGTTGATCACAGCGTCAGGCGAGTGGTGGCCGGCCAGAGTCTTGGCTTGGCGGTCGCAGGTGGTCTTAGTCAGGCGCTTGCCGATCTCGCGGCGGTGCTGGCACCAGTCGGCCCATACGGATGGGGTGACGTTGGCAGGGCAGGCGGTCATAGGGTCAAACTTCGAGGCCTTGCGCGAAGCGGTCGGGGACGCCTTGGCGGCCGCGCGCTCACCCTCAGTTGTACTGTTGCTCTTTGTATTACTCTCCTCCGCCTTTTCCGAATAGGGTTCACCGCCTTTTCCGAATAGGGTCGCCGTGTTTTCCGAATAGGTATTCGACTTTCCGAATAGGTTCGTGAGGCGCACACGGCGCTCTACTACCTGCCGACCATCGCGGATCAGTTCGACCCGCAAAAGGCCCTTGGCCGACAGAGCACTGATGATCTCGGACACGCGGGAACTCGACAGGCCGAAGAACCTGGCGAAGTGGCTGTTGCTGGCGTAGCAGCCGCGCACAGGGTCTTGCAGGCTGCCGATCTCTACCATCATCACCTTCTCGGTGATCGACAGGGAGTGATCGAGCCAGACCTCAGCAGGGATCCAGACACCCTTGAATTGACGCGGGATATCGGTCATTGGCCGCGCTCCTTGTCCTTCTCAGCACGGCGCTTATCGCGGTAGGCGTACACCTCTTCCAGGCCTTCCTCGATCTTCACTACCTCGCGGTCGAAGTAGGCCTGGGCCTGGGTTTCTTCTTCAGGCGGCAGCTCGCCAGGGCCACGCAAGCCGTTCCAGATCCACTGCATCGCGGCATCGGCACCCTTCCCTTTTTGCCACTCCACAACGGCGGCTCGCATGCCAAGCAGGTAGCGCCCGAACAGTAGGTCGAGCTCTTTGACTTGCATGCGCAGAGCCTCGTTCTCGTCAGAGATGCCGCGCTTGATGAGACGCTCAGCCTCAACGGTAAGCCTCCACGCCTCGTTATCGGTTTTGAGCTTTTCCGCTTCCTGGTGCGCAGACTGAACCGCTCGGAAATTCGGGTTCTCGTCGCGGCGCTCGATCTCCTCGATAAGCCCCAGGATGGTGTGGCAGTGCATGTGCAGCCAGAGCGCATCAGCAGCTTCGGCGTGCTCGTCAGCAATCTCAGGCCGGTCCTCGCACTCTGCGACTTTCCGGGCGAGCCGTTTGAGTTCTTTGATGTCGATGCTCATGCTGCACCCCGCACGGCCTTGTCGTGGGTGTGCAGGCCGTGCTCGGCGCATTCACATGCAGCGGCGAGGGACGCTACAGCCCGCTCATGGCGGCGCCTTGCGTTGTACTCGGCCTTCTTCGCCGCCTGGACGCGGTCGTATTGGGAGTTGGTGAACATCATCACCGGCAGGAAGGCGTCGTTATCTGGATTGAATTTCCCCTCCGGTCGCCCATGGGCCTGGAAGTAGCTGTCGTACATCGAGCGAAGTTCAGCCTTGAGGGCCTTGGTTGCCGTTGAAGCCTTATGCAGGTCAAGGGCCGTCATGGCCGCCCGCTCTACCAGTTGCTGATAGGTCAGGGTGGTCATGGTCAGAACTCCAGGCGCTTGATTTCGGACAGCAGCGCACGGCTGTGACGCTGGATGTAGATCTGGCTCAGCTTCTTCTTGCGCGACTCGAAGTCCATGCCTACGTCAATCAGGGAGGCATTCACGCGCTGAAGGTGCTCAATGCAGCGGATTTCGCACGGAGTCAGGTGGTCGCGGATCGAGTCGGTTGGACTGATGCAATGCGCTGCCCGGTACGCCTTCGAGGGCATACCCAGTGCGATACGGTTGATCAGGTCGAACTCGTTGCTGAAGTGGTAGTGCTTTACTTCCTTGCCGACAGACAGGCGGCCATGCTTGATGGCATCGGTCAGGGCCGGAGCCTCAAGACGTGCACGCTCGCGGGCCTGGCGCCCTTCCACCAGCTGGATGTGACCGACAACCACGGCATCGAAGGTGCGGATAACGTGCAGGTGAAATGCAGGGCTGATCCACATGGCATAGCTGTAGATGAGGTCCCGGCTTGCATAGGTGCCGCCATATCGGCCCGCTTTCGACTCGACAGGTTTAAAACCCGGATTTTCCGTAATTAGAAAACCCTCTATTTCCTTGGTTGCCTGGAGGCTCAGCCACTCGTTCGGCCTGATGTCCTTTGCAACCCCATCAGCCTTTGCAGCCTTCTCAAGGTCGTTCAGAGAATAACGTCCCTCGCTGTCCTGCCGGATCTTCACTCCGCAGATAGCTATTGGCTTATCTCGCGCCACGAAATCGTGGCTCGCATTTTGTGGCGCGGGGGCCACGGTGTTGATTTGGCTACCAAGGTGCATATATGATTGCCTCGCACATGTGTTACGAATGCAGTACAAGAAGCCGGTCTAGCCACCGGCTTTTTTGCGTCTGCGGTTTGGGTGTTGGTGTTTTCAACGGCAGTTCCTCATGAGTCCCTCAGGGGCTTATTAGCCCTTGCGAAACGACCGAACATTGCTTCGGCCAGGCTCTGTTCTCGTCATACGGTTGAGAGCCTCATTGATGATTTGTGCCGCCAGTTGCTCAGGGGTTAAGCCCTTCTGCCTGGCTAGATACGCCAGATCCGAATTGCCCTTCCCGTCGAGCTGGATCTCCAGCTCTTTGCTTTCTGGCACAGGGCCTCCTCGGCCACTTCAGGCCACGTCAGTCTTCGCGTTAAGCTCTTGCATCATCTGGTCGAGACCGCGCTCCAGAATTTCCCTGGCGAGCACTGCCTTCTGCGTGCGCTTGAAGCGAGCCATCGCCGACAGCAGATCGTCGGCAGCCTCATCCAAGCGAACCTTGGTGGGCTTGTTGTGCAGGTGGTCGGGGTCGAAGTACGACACGGTGGGTTCCTTTGTGGTTGAAAGTGGTTAAGCAGCGGTTTTCTTTGCGCTAGCGCTGGGCTGGGAAGCTTCTTCCTGGGCTTCTTCCTCCAGAGCCTTGAAGACGTCCGGGCGAGCTACGCGCAGGAACATCATTCGGGCACGAGGAATGCCGTGCTTTTTCCAATCGCTCACCGATGGCGGGCGTACCTCGCACAGCTCGGCTACGCGAAATGTCCCGCCCAGAGCGTCGATAATTGCGCTGGGGTTCATGCCTGGTCTCTCCGGCTGGAATCTTAGGTAGAGATATTAGGCATACCTTTTATGCAGGTCAATAGGAATACCTTAGATGGCAGCTGTTAGGCTCCCCTAATGAGCACACTTCAAGAACGACTTCGGCAGATCATGGCCGGGCCTCCGAAAATCTCGCAGGCCGCTTTGGCGCGGGCGTGCGGCATCAAGCCGCCATCCGTAAACGACTGGCTTTCAGGCAAAACCAAGACCATCGAGGGTCAGAACCTGCTTCTTGCTGCCGACTTTCTGGGGGTTGCGCCCAAGTGGCTTGCTACAGGTCGCGGGCCAGTGCGTAAGTCCGCAGGCCTGGCCGAGGGGTCGAATGTAGAGGCTGCACTACAGCCAACCAGGTCCTTTTCCTACCCGGAGATCAGCTGGGTTCAGGCGGGCGCAGCAAGGGAGGCGGTTGAGATGGGTAACGTTGCGCTATGCCCTCAGCACACCTCAGATGTATGGGCTGGTGAGGATGCGTTCTGGTTGAGGGTGACGGGCGACTCAATGACTGTTTCGTCTGGTAGCCCCTCATTCCCCGAGGGCTTCCTGATCCTGATAGCCCCGGACATCGAGCCGAGGCCTGGACAGTTCGTTGTCGCCAGGATGATCAGCACCAATGAAGCAACGTTCAAGCAGTTGATGCGCGATGCCGGTGAGCTCTATTTGAAGCCTTTGAACTCTGCCTACCCTACTCGCGCAGTCGATGACGCCTGGGAGATTGTGGGGACAGTGGTTGATGGAAAAATGCCGAAGTCGATCTTCCTATAGACCGATCAGGCTTCGCGTAGTGATAGCATGGCGCCTTTCCTCAAGGAGAGAGTTATGCGAAACACCCTGGCCGCATTTATCATTTCTGCAACATTTCTGGCTGGCTGTGCTCCGGTTCAGCCTGGTACCGGCGGATATGCCGAAGCGCCAGCCAAGAAAGAGCCTCACGTTTTCAAACCGCGCCCCTACACCTATGACAAGGAGTCGCCAGAGGCGACCAACTTTGCCAGCCAGCTCGATATGCCGGCATTCCAGTGCGATCTGGAGGCAATGCTTGGGCGCGACGCTGTTCGATATGGCCTGCGCGACCTGCAAGCCGAGTACAGCAACTCATTCATGGAGTGCGTGAAATTCGCTCACGCCCAGGGCAATGAGGCTGTAGCTCGACTGAAAGCGTCCAAGCTGCCGGCCAAGCAGCTGGAGCTGAGCAAGGATCTTTACGCCAAGTGGTCAGCCTATCTTTCCTCGATGAGCCCATACAGAATTCCTGATCATCGCGCAAAGTCTGATTACCAGGCCGCCAAGCAGGCTCTGGCCACCGAGGTTAAATTCTCGAAGTAAAAAAAATCCGCCGCCTGAAGCCCGCCCCGCGCGGGCTTTTTCGTGTCTACGTGAAAAAAGTTAGGAATACCTATTGACGACAAAAGAAGGAATGCCTAATGTTCACATCACCGGGCGGCGCTACACAGCCCCTCGGGAGGCCCTCAAGCCTCACACCATCTGGACACGCCAGATAGCAGACGACAGCGAAGTGTCGATCCAGGCCCCGCAAGGCGAAAGCATCAAGCGGACCCGACCTGAACAAGCTCTTTAGGAAACGAGATTTCCGGCCCTCCAGACTGGGCCGGATGCTCTCCAGGTGGCCCTATTTCAGGACCACGCGGAGAGCAGGAGAGTGAGATGAGACGACTGTTTTGCAGGTTCGTTTACTGGCTGATTGAGCCGCTGCTTGAACGGCTAGATCGGCGACGCCGCATGGCTCAAATTGTCAACGAATCGACCGGAATCACTTTGGGATTCCAAACTGATCAATCTTCGGAGCCGGAACATCGCTGCCAGTGACGATGCCGGAGAACACACCATGTATGTGTCCGCATACAGCGCAAAAGCAAACTTGAAAAAGGGTTTGATTGGTTTTCGATTTGTGCGGTGCTTTCCCGGCAGCGATTTTGTCCAGCCCTTCAGCTCCGCAGCCAGGGCACTTCGGTTGCGCGATTTCCATTCGGTATTGCCTCAACGGTTGTAGGGACCATGAGGCTAGCACGGCCCGGCGTGGGTAAATATCCGGGCACCAAATACAAGCCTACGACCGACGCCAGTAGCGGGTCGCGGCGAAACGATTTCACTGATGCAGCTTGGCGACAGGCTGCATTGGGAAATCAACCGCCCTGGAGGGCAAGACGATGCCACGCTACTGCGGTTTCTGCGGATGCGAAGCAAAGCTTCAATCTGACACCGAAACGAAACGCCTCTACCAATGTGATGCGTGCGATGCCGTTGAGACCATAAGCAAGGCATCTGGCGGAACTTGGTGGTACCACGGCTGGAAGCGTGCAGACGGCGCGAAGCTTAGGGCGCCCACCTGCGCCGAGATGGACCATGGCAAGTTCGGATGGCAGCCAGACACCTAACAACCAGCGCCACGTCAGCCTGACGTTAACTGCCCGATGCCCTGCTCCCCATCGCAGGCTGCATCGGAGTGTGATCTGAATGCGCAGGCTGATGCGCTGCGAGCGGGTCTAAGGTGCTTGCGAACGCAACGACGAGGGCGGTTCAACTCCGCCTTGCATCCGAAGCTAACGATGACGCTAGGAATGCCGGGGATCAGCACCGGCCAGATCACACCCCGATGCATCCCGCATCCCCTTCCCTTCACATCGACCGCATTGGCGGGCGCCAGGCTGGCTTTTCACGCCCAGTTTGGTCACTGCGCCTGGTGCCCGACCAATGCGGCCGCACAACCCCCAGGAGGACGCCATGGGCGCACTTCGAGCAGCACAATGGCAGTACGACAACCAGTTGCCTCCTGAGGTGAGTGAAACGCCCCAGGAGCGCGCGGAGCGCCACTGGATCGAGGAAGGCATCGACCAGCTGATGCGCGGCGCGGATTACGTGTTCCAGCGCCGTATGCGACCACAGCAAGGCGTGACCTACGAGCGCTTCGCTTTGGCCGTGGACGAGTTCGCAATGGATCAGCTTGCCCAGTCTCGCAGCAACTCTGCACTTGGGCACCTGGTGCTGGACGGTCACCGCCGGAATGGGTCAGACGCTCAGGCGAGCACGCACAAGCTGCTTTCGGTGGTCGATCCTGACGCAGCGTTGCGCCAAATCGCTGCTGAGCTACTCGCCCCTTTTGCTGAGCAAGGAGTGCTGGCCCAGGCCGAGGAGGCGGAATGAATCCGCACAGTATCGCGGTCAGCGCCATTGAAGCCGCAATCGAAACGATGCTTCTGCCGGGCTCTGGCCCGGTTGAGGATGCCAAAGCAGAGACGCTCGTCGTCGCCTACTTCTCCATCCTCGCCATCAATTCCGACGAGTTCAAACACTACTGCGAGCGCATCCGGCGAATTGCCGTTCGGCGCAAGGAGGCTGCATGACAACGCCGATCTTCCCGTCGATCATCGATGACCAGGTGGCCGAGGTCGCCCAAGCCGTGCCAGACGATCGAATCTTGCTGGTGTTCAAGGGCCTGACCACGGAAGACGCCATGAACCAGGCGCGTCTGGCCCACATCGAGAACCCTGCAGCCTGGTCCGGCCGGGCCTACCTCTGTGGTATGTGCACTCTGGCCTACGAGGTCCGCACGTGAGCCGCCAGCAGGCCGGACGCTTGGCGTTCTGGCGCGGCTCCTTCTCCATGCTCTTCGCCTGCACTCTTGCGTACTGGATTCTGATATGAACGACCAAGGTGATGATGTCTTTTTGCAAGTCGCACGACTCCTCGTTTCCTACGACCCAGAATCAGGATTCTTTACCTGGGCTACTGACAGGAGTGGATTTGCCATGAAAGGCGAGCGCGCCGGATCTCTACTGAAAAGTGGATATGTTTCGATCATGGTTGCTGGCAGGAAGATGAAAGCCCACCAGCTTGCCTATCTGATGATGACGGGAAAAATGCCTGAGAAAGGGCAGTGCATTGATCATATCGACATGTGTAGATCAAACAACGCATGGAAGAATTTGAGACTTTGCACGCCTGCCCAGAACAGCCAGAACACTGCAAAAAGGAAAACAAATTCCAGCGGATTCCTTGGGGTATCCAGAAATAGAGGCAAGTGGCGGGCGACCATAACAAAGGATGGAAAGCAGATTCACCTCGGAAACTTCGATACGCCAGAAGAGGCTTCCATGGCCTATACCGCGCGAAAGCAAGAAATCCATCCATTCAGCGACCCAAGCCATAAGGCTTGCACGCCATCTTCGATCACTTCCTGAATTCACACCCGGCGCACGGCGGCCCTTCGGGATAACCGTACCCCTTCGGGAGCGTAAGCGGCGAGAGCGCGCAACCATCCACCGCAGCCAGGGCCTGGAGCGTACCTCCGTGCCTGGGTGACCTGGCGATTCCCTATTCCAACTGACGGCGCCGGCCTGGCGCGAGGTTTTCTAATGTCCGCAGAACAGAAACTGATCGCGATCGAAGAGATCAGCGAAGCGAACGCCCCGGCCATCTACGTGGCTGGCGGCCTGCAGCAATTCATCGACTTGGTGAAGGGTGAGGTACTGGGCGAAGTGCCTGACCTGAAAACCCGCAAGGGCCGCGAGCGCATCGCCAGCCTGGCCGCCAAGGTCAGCAAGTCCAAGACCGCTGTCGAAAAGCCTGGCCGCGACTACCTGCGCCGGCTCAAGGAAATGCCGAAGGTGGTCGAGGCTGAGCTGCGCGACTTCGTGACCAAGATGGACACCCTGCGGGATGAAACGCGCCGGCCGCTCACCGAGTGGGAGCAG
Organism: Pseudomonas sp. NY15356; assembly: GCF_048068175.1. Taxonomy (NCBI): domain Bacteria; kingdom Pseudomonadati; phylum Pseudomonadota; class Gammaproteobacteria; order Pseudomonadales; family Pseudomonadaceae; genus Pseudomonas; species Pseudomonas sp. NY15356. Next base: position 128,367 of record NZ_JBLUPW010000009.1, read on the forward strand.
GCAGAAGCCGCCCGTGTTGCCCGGCATGAGCAAGGCATTGCAGCCATCAAAGCGGAAGGCGCCGAACTCGGCCTGCTGACCGCCGAGGACCTTCTGGCCCGGATCGGAAGGGTTGAAAGCGTTGCCCTGGACGACGCCTGGGAGGAATTCACCGCCGAGGCCGGACAGGTGAAAGACCAAGTGCTAGCCGTGCTTCGTGAAGCGCTGGCGGCCCGGCAGAAGTACGACGCCGAGCAAGCCGAACTGGCTCACCTGCGCCGCGAAGCTGAAGAGCGCGCCGAGCAAGACCGCATCAGGCTGGCACAAGAGGCCGCGGTCGAGGCAGAGCGTCAGCGCGTTGCCCAGCAACAGCAAGCAGAACGCGAAGCCGCAGCCCGCCGAGAGCAGGACCTGCTTGACCAGGCCGCTGCGCAAGAGCGCGAAGCTGAAAACCAGCGCCTCCAGCTCAAGTTGCAGGCCGAGCAAGCCGAGCGCGCCAGGCTTCAGGCCGAGGCCGACCGTGTTGCCGCCGAGCAGCGTGCTGAGCAAGAGCGCCAGGCTGCCGTCCGCCGGGCTGAAGAAGCTGCCGAGCAGGCCCGACAGGATGAACGGCGCCGGGCCGACGCAGCTGCCGCCGAGATTGTCCGCCAGCAGGAAGCCCGCGAACGCGACGAAGCCCATCGTCGAAGCATCAACCGCGCCGCCCTGGAGGCCTTCGTGGCCGGCGGCATGACCGAAGAATGCGCCAAGCAGGCGATCACGCTGATCGCGCAGCGCAAGATCCCGAACATCGCCATTTCCTACTGAGGTCGCTATGAGCCAAGCAGTAGCCATCATCTCGCAGGACATTTATGCGCAGCGGAATCAGTTTGCCAACGTGCTGACTGACCGCTCGCTGAACTTCGAGCGCGAGGCCGAATTCGCCATCCAGGTGATTACCTCAAGCGAGTACGCCACCAAGGTGGCCATGCAGAACCGGCAGTCTGTGGCCAACGCGATCACCAACATCGCCGCCATCGGCATCAGCCTGAACCCGGCCAAGAAGCAGGCGTACCTGGTACCGCGCGACGGCCGCATCTGTCTGGACATCAGCTACATCGGTTTGATGGACCTGGCCATGTCGACCGGCGCAATCCGCTGGGCCCAGGCTGAACTGGTCTACGCCGCAGACGCTTTCAGCCTGAACGGCTTCGACAAACCGCCGACCCATTCCTACAACCCGTTCGCCAAAGATCGCGGCGAAGTGATCGGCGTGTACGTCGTCGTCAAGACCGCCGATGGCGATTACCTGACCGAAACCATGAGCATCGAGGATGTGAACGCCATCCGTGACCGCTCCAGCGCCTGGAAAGCTTGGGTCAGCAAGAACAAATCCTGCCCATGGGTTACCGACCCGGGCGAGATGGCCAAGAAGACCGTGGTGAAGCGCGGCTACAAGTACTGGCCGAAGACAGAGCGACTGGAGCAGGCGATTCACCACTTGAACACGGATGGGGGTGAGGGTCTTGCCAACCTGGCTGGCTCGGCACCCACTGATCCAGAGATGGTGAACAGCTGGATCGCATTGGCACAGAAGGCCTGCAGCCTGGAGGCGCTGACCGATGTGTATCAGCAGGGAACCGCAGCCATGAAACAGGCAAAGGATGCGGCCGGTCACGCCCACTTCAAGGCTGAGGTCACCAAGCGCGCCGACGCCATCAAGGCAGAGGCGGCGCCCATCGAGGGCGAATCTGAGGAGGTGTTAGATGGAGCAGCGTAGTGCTGAATGGTTCGCGGCACGCCTTGGGTGCGTGACCGCCAGCCGAGTGAAGGACGTTATGGCGAGCGGCCGAGGTGGCGCGCCGTCTGCGACCCGCAAGAACTACATGATGGAGCTGCTGTGCGAGCGCCTCACCGGCCAGCAAAGCGGACCTGACCTGTCCAACAAACCTGCCGTGCAGCGCGGCGTCGAGCTTGAGCCATTTGCTTGCATGGCCTACGAGGCAGACAAAGGCCTGATGGTGGTTGAAACAGGCCTGGTCATGCACCCGAGCATTCCGGGTTTCGGCGCTTCGCCGGATGGATTGGTCGGCGACGATGGCGTGCTGGAGATCAAGTGCCCAAACACTGCGACCCACATCGCCACCATGCAGTCTGAGCGCCACGACCCGCAGTACGAGTGGCAGATGCTGGCCCAGATGGCCTGCACTGGCAGGGCCTGGGCAGACTTCGTTAGCTACGACGACCGCCTGCCTGAGCCGCTCCAGTACGTGTGCCATCGCTTCGAACGCGACTTCAAGCGCATCCGCGAGATGGAAGCTGAGATCAAGGCGTTTCTGGAAGAGCTCGGCGACCTGGAGAAGGAGATGCGCGAGCGGATGAAGGAGGCAGCATGAACCAATCAATCGACCTGGAGGCCGCCAAAGCGGCCTTCTTCGCGTCTGGCGGCCAGCTGATCGTGCTGGAGGGCTTCACCTACCGGCCTCTGCCGCAGCGCAAGCACCCTGAGCCCAAGCCGAAGCGGGCCAAACCTGGTTCGTCCAAATCCGAACACCCGCAGCAAAGCCGTGCCAAGGCGCGCGCAGCACAAATCGCAGAGCTTGCCAAGACCATGAGCTGTGGAGAGGTCGCGAAACTTTTGGGGGTGACCAAGAGCGCGTTGTGGGGCGTTGCGGCACGGGAAGGTTTCAAGTTCTTCAAACCGCCACGCCAAGCGCAGCCGGTGAGAGACGTCGCCGACCAGGAAGCTGCTGATCGGAAATTTGCTGATCGGATCATAGCTTTGCGCGACGCAGGCATGTCCCGCTGCCGTGTGACGGCGGAGCTGGGAATCGGAAACCGCAAGCTGGAGCGGATCATTGCGGCCTTCGAGATCGACTTCCCGCTCAAACGGAGTAAGCCATGAGCAATCGCGGCGAGCACCCCAGCGTTTACTACGAAGGCCGGGACTGCCGCCGCGCCGGTGGCAGCAAGCTGGCTAACCCATTCGCCTCTTACACGTTCCACGGCTCTTGGTTTTTGGCGGGCTGGAACGACATGGACCTTGAGATTGAGCAGAAAAATCCGAAGCGCGCTGCAAAGAACAAGGCGGCGTGAGCACCTACACCTTCCCCCAAGCGGCCTGCAGGAGGTCGAACATGGCATCACTTTTCGACGCATCAATGCGCAAGCCGGTGCGAAAGCTGTACATCACCCGCAGCGGCGGCCAGTACCGGCCTGATGATGTGGCCCTGGCCTTTGCGCTGAGCCTGAAGTTTCACGACAGCGCCGATGAGCTGCGCAGGCTGGCCCGCCGCCTGGTCGACAAAGTCTGCCTGGAGCACCAGCCGAACATGAAGCGCCTGGCCCGTGAGCCGGACGACGCCAAGGTGTTCGACGCCGCGCTCAAGATCATCAACCGGGTGTGCGACCTGCTCGACATAGGGCCGGGCACCCGCTTTGTGCGTAATGGAGAAGATGATGGCTCTGACGCAGCAGCAGCGTGACGAGAAGCGCAGGGCAAAGGCCGAGCGCCTGCAGGAAGAAGACCTGCGCTTAAAGGTTCGACCAGGGACTAAACAGGCCCTGCTGGAACTTATGGAGTGGGCCGGGATCGAGGAACAGGGCGAAGCGATGACGCTGATGATTCATCGGCTTCATGAGCTGACCCGAGAAGAAGCGGTCAAGTTGCTCAAACCTCCGCGCCACACGATTGAATTAAGCCCTTCCGTGGCGCGAAAACTAGACCGGTTCCGCATCAGCCGCGAACTTCGCACACCAGACCTGATGCTTGGCAACGACCCGGACGATACCGGCCTGATCCTGCTCGCAGAGCGGGCCTGACCCTCCCGCGCTGCCCGCCAGCGCCTTCCCCTATTCAACGATAACGCCTCCCCGGCGAGGATCACCAATGCCCATCACCTACGGAAGCGTCTGCAGCGGCATTGAAGCTGCGACCGTAGCCTGGCACCCGCTGGGCTGGCGTGCCGAGTGGTATGCCGAGATCGAGCCATTCCCCTGCGCGGTGCTGGCTCATCACTACCCCGACACACCGAACCACGGCGACATGACCCGCCTGGCGGCCATGGTGCTGTCCAGCAAGATCCCGGCGCCCGAGGTTCTGGTCGGCGGCACGCCCTGCCAGGCCTTCAGCGTGGCCGGCATGCGCGAAGGCCTGGCCGATCCCCGCGGCGCCCTCACCATCAAATACGTGGAGCTGCTCGATGCAATTGACCATGTTCGAACCATGCGCGGCGAACCCGAGGCCGTGTGCACCTGGGAAAACGTCCCCGGCGTCCTCTCCGACAAAGGCAACGCGTTTGGCTGCTTCCTCGGCGCCCTGGTGGGCGAATCCGAAGAACTCCAACCGCCAGGGGGCAAATGGAAGGACGCTGGTTGTGTGTATGGACCCACGCGAACAGTCGCATGGCGGGTTCTGGATGCCCAATATTTCGGCCTGGCCCAACGACGCCGCCGTGTGTTCGTTGTCGCAAGTGCTCGAGCAGGGTTCGATCCCCTCGAAGTACTTTTTGAGCGCGAAGGCGTGCGTAGGGATACTCCGCCGCGCCGAGGCGAGGGGCAAGACCTTGCCGGACGAGCTCCATTCGGCCCTGCGCTGCAGTGCGGATGTGGATGGGTCTTTAGCCTAGACCTGGGCCACTACGGCTGCCCGAACTGCGAGGGTGATGAAGGGCCGGCTGTCGAGGTACTGGCCGGTGTGCCTGCCTACGGCGGCCATAGCCTGAAGGGCGATGTCAGCCAGGCAGCTACCCTGACTGCCAAGGACACACGGCTGGACATGGAGAGCGAGACTTTCTGCATCCAGGACCAGGTCGCTGGGACGCTGCGAAGCACTGATGGCGGCAGCGATGTTGACCACGCCATGGCAGGCCACATTGTCGCCGGCACACTGCAGGCGAACGGCAAAGCGGCCGGCAGCGCAACTCAGCAGGACGCCGAGAACGGCATGCTTGTGGTGCACGGCACGCAAGACCCCGATGTGCTGAATGGCCTGGCACACACGCTGGGCCGCAACAGCGGCCAGGAAAACGCTGTCTTGGCATTTGCCGAGAACAGCAGAGCCGAGCTGAGACTTGAGGGAGGTGACGGGCAAGTGGTCGGCACGCTCTCCGCCGGCGGCGGTAAGCCAGGCCAAGGTCAGCCCTGCATCGCCTTCAGCTGCAAGGACCACGGCGCCGACGCTGGCGACCTGGCTCCAACCCTCAGGGCTATGAACCACAGCGCCAGCCACCCCAACGCCGGCGGACAGGTCGCCGTATGCATCACCGGCGAGATTACCCACACGCTGAAGGCCGAAGGCTTCGACGCCAGCGAGGACGGCACCGGCCGTGGCCAGCCTATGGTCCAAGGGGGGGCTGGTGTTCGCAGGCTCACCCCGCGCGAGTGCGAATGGCTCCAGGGTTTTCCCGGCGACCACACCCGCATCCCCTATCGCGGCAAGCCCGCCGAAGAATGCCCCGATGGCCCGCGCTACAAGGCGATCGGAAACAGCAAGGCCGTGTTCGTCGTTCGCTGGATAGGCCGGCGCATCCAACAACAACTTGAACGTCTCGCTTGAGGTTCCCCATGCCCACAGAAAACCGATCCAGCAATACAGAGATGATCAGCGACAAGCTGCCGCCCTGCGCAGATGAGGTGTTCAAGAATGGCGTCAGCGCCTGCCTGGTTGGCGACGTGCCAAAGCATGCGGCCGAGACGATCTGCCAGAGTCTTTCCGCAGTCACCGGCTGGAAGATCGACTGGCACTACTTCGGCGGCCGGACGCACATCAAGGCGCTCGCGCCAGCCCCGCAGCCCCGCCCCGACCCTATAGCCTGGATGGTTGGTACTGCCATCTGGTGGACCAAAGAAGAGGCAGAGAGGGATGCGGCGGAGACGGTCAAGACCATCACACCGATTGGGCCGATGTCCGGTATCGCGCCTGCCGAAGAGCACCAGGGCGAGCCGGTGGCGCGCGTCGAAGTCGGAGCAGATCGCAACGCCTGCGCGATGATCATCGACCAGGAATGGCTGCGTCAGCTCAAGGACAAGGCGGAGCACCTGGTTGTGCATCTCTACACCCACGCCGATCCTGGCGAGGTTGAGCGGCTTCGCGAGGGCATCAGCAAGCACTGGAAAGTCGTCTGCGATCAACGCGCAGAACTCGACTCCCTGCGCGCCCAATTGGCCACTGAAACTGCCAGAGCAGACTCCGCAGTCGGAGACGCAAATGAGGCCGAACGCAAGCTGGCCGAGCGGGATGCGCTGCTGCGTGCAGTTCCTGTCATGCCGACTTCGGTTGACCGCCGCCCTAACGATGAGGATCAGCCAGATGGATACTTAGAGGGCGACCGCTCTTGGTGCGACAACAACAAGGACGCCGTAGAGTGGCTGATCGAAAATCATGCCGCCATTCGTGCAGCCCTATCCGCCAGCGCAGAGCCGAGCGCTCCGAAGTGCGGGAAATGCGCGGGTTCAGCGCTTGTGCAGTATCCGGAGCATGCCGGAGCGTGGAGTGATTGCCCTGAGTGCAAGCCGAGCGCGCCGGTTGAGCGCGATGAGCGGGCGGAGTTCGAGGCCTGCTTTGACCGAACGCTGAAAGAGCAGGAGGCCGGGCTTGAGCATTACCAAGTCAGCACGATGCGCTTCGGCAAGGAAGTCATGTGGGAGGGTTGGAAAGCCCGCGCCGCCCTGGAGCGCAAGCCATCCTGACCACTGGAGTACATCCGTACTCCTTTCGCTGTAACCCCTCTCCCCTCTATTCACTGCCGCGATATGGCGGCCAAGGAATGCCTGTGTCTGAAGAAACGCGTATCGACCTTGAAAGCCTTGAGCAGAAAGCCCGTGCAGCCAGTCCAGGCCCATGGGTTGTTCACGCCGACGGCATGGAGTTTGGTAGCTCAGATCGCTCCACCAACCCTGGAGTCGACACCGCAGACGGCCAGGTGGTCTGCTGGTGGGGAACTGGCCTTTGCGGCATCCCACAGAACCCAGACGCCGATTTCATTGCCAGCGCCAATCCTGAAACTGTGCTGGCTCTGATTACAGAAATTCGCGCCCTCCGGTCTGACGCAGAGCGGTACCGCTACTTGCGCGACCCACAGCGAACCCAAGAAGTTATGGCAAAAAAGCAAGTCGGCCATGATATCTGGGAGTGGGCTAGCGCGGATGAGCTGGACCGTCTGATCGATGAATCGCGAGGCTGCGCGTCATGACCCGCCTCGCCCTCTGCCTCCTACTCCTGGCTACCCTGGCCGGCTGCCAGGGGGAAGCTGAATCAACCACGCGCGCCGGTTCCGACTTCAAGGTCGACCGGCTCTTCAAGGTCGATGGCTGCACCGTCTACCGATTCCACGACGGCGGCCGGGCACGGTACTTCACCAACTGCGCCGGCTCCACCCAGTGGGAAGAGAGTTGCGGGAAGAACTGCTCGCAACAGAGCGGCGTTACCGGAAGCAACTACCAGGCCGGCAACGAGCGCCAGCTCTCCCCGCACGAAACCCAACCCGAACCTACACCTGCTGCCGCGCCTGGGCGCTGGATTGATGATAGGTATCAGCTGTGAGTAAACCACACTGGATCGACGCGCCAGAGTGGGCCGAATGGCTCGCCCAGGACAGTGACGGTGAATGGTTCTGGTGGGAGTCGATGCCGATCCTGATCCCCGGCAAGGCTGGCTGGACTGGCGGCGGGCGCTACAAGTGGGCGCGGAAAACGCCCAACTACCAACCCTTTGGACTGACATTGGAGAGGCGGCCATGACCGAACTGATCGAAGTGAAGACCTGCACCTGCCCATCCGGCGACGGCTCGCTGCGCTGGCCGTGCCCGGTTCATCCGCCAGAGGAACTGTGGCAATGACCAACCACCAGTACCAGCCATTCTCTGCTCGAGGCTTCGGCAGCTGGCACACCTGCAGTATCTGCGGGACATCCAAGCACAGCGGCTACTACTGGCTTGGAGGCTACAAGAGCAAGACCGAGCCGCCCTGCATTGCCTGGAAGATCGACCCAGAGTGGAAGGCCCAGGCCATTCCCGCGCCGATCACCGAAGCCTAACCCCTACCCCAACTACTCAAGCCCGCCGACATGCGCGGGCGAGGAGACTCTTTGCCATGACAAAAGAAGAACTGGCCGCCCTTCCTGCAAAGGTCCGAATTGCGATCGAGGCCGGCAAAGCTGCGGCGGCTGCGTGCACCGACGACGGCGGCAGCGCCAATTTGGACCGCGTAGTGATTCCTGTGCCGGGCCTTCGCGCCAGCCAGCTACAGGGGTTGCCCGGCTACGTTCAGAAGAAGAGCCGCTACCACCAGCAGGGCGTGCACCTGGATACGCCTTGGCCAGGCATCGGCAACCAGCACAGCGCTGGCGTACAGGCAATGCATAAGTCGCTGAAAGACCAAGGCGTCAACTGCTACGTCTACTACCAGGTCGACTGACCACCAACCTGCCGCCACCGGCGGCGTGGAGACCATCCCATGGAAACCGAGATTCTTTCGGACGAAGAGCTGGTGGAGATCACCGGCTATAAACCCAGGGCGTGGCAGCGCCGATGGCTCACAGAAAAAGGCTGGCACTTCGTCGAAAGTCGCGGTGGCAGGCCACTTGTAGGCCGCCAATACGCCCGCCAGAAGCTCAGCGGCGTTGTGATCGACACCGTGCCCGTCGCTTCCACCCCTCCCCCGGCGCCAGCCTGGACCCCTGATTTCTCCCGAGTAAAGTGAAATGCGCCCCAGAAGTACCGAGAACCGCGATCTGCCGCCGGGCATGTACCGGCGAAAGCGCACCAGGAAGAACGGAACCATATGGGTCGGGTACTACTACCGCGATCAGACCGGCAAGGAAATCCCACTCGGTACCGACCTGGTGCAAGCCAAACTGAAGTGGGCCGACCTCGAAGCCAAAGCGACACCAGCAGAACTCACAACTATGAAAGGGATCTTCGACGAGTACGAGCGCAAGATCATCCCGGGCAAAGCCGCCCGGACCCAGAAAGACAATATCTACGAGCTCAAGCAACTGCGCGCCGTGTTCGACACGGCGCCGATCGACGCAATCACGCCGGCCATGATCGCGCAGTACCGGGACTCACGATCGGCGAAGACCAGAGCCAACAGGGAAATCGCTCTGTTCTCTCACGTATTCAACACAGCAAGGGAATGGGGGCTCACTACCCGGGACAACCCGTGCCTGGGAGTGAGAAAAAACAAGGAGAAACCGCGTGACTTCTACGCCAACGAAACGGTGTGGCAGGCGGTGTATGAGAAGGCTCCACCGGAGCTGAAGGATGCAATGGACCTGGCGTACCTGACTGGCCAGCGGCCATCGGACGTACTTTCCATGCGAAAGGATGATGTGGAGGGGGTCTATCTGCTGGTCAGCCAAGGCAAGACCGGTAAGCGGCTGAGGATCATCCTGGAGGAGAATGGTGTGAGAAACAGCCTGGGCCAGCTGCTCGATAGGATCATGCGCAGCACCAGCCAGCACCTATCGCCATTCTTCATCATCAACGAGCATGGCAAGCGCATGAGCTGGCCAATGCTGCGCAATCGGTGGGCCGAGGCCCGCGAGGCCGCCCGGATGGAAGCTGAGCTGGAGAAGAAGCCGGATTTGGCCAATCGCATAGCGCAGTTCCAGTTCCGCGATATCCGTCCAAAAGCCGCCTCGGAGATCAACGACCTGGGCGATGCGAGCGTGCTGCTGGGCCACTCGAAAGAGGGAATCACCCAGCGCGTTTACCGTCGCGTCGGAGCAATCGCCAAGCCCTCGAAAGGCTGAAGTTTTGGAACTCCTAGCTTTTTGTTTCGGAACTCCTGCCTTTTCCAGCCCATAACGAAAAACCCCGTAGACCTAGATCTACGGGGTTTTGAATAGTGGAGGCCGAGGTCGGAATCGAACCGGCGTAGACGGATTTGCAATCCGGAGCATAACCACTTTGCTACTCGGCCTCAAAGTTCGGATCTAGCAGCTTACGCTTCGCTATCTCCTTGAAACTTCAGCACTTTTTCAAGCTTGCTGCGTTTCGATGGACGCCATTATGTCTACATTCTTTGGACCTTGCAACCCCCTGATCATAAAAAATCTTCAAGGGGCTCAAGGTGTTAGCGCAGGCGGCCGAGTTTGCTCCACAGCCCCACCAAGGTGTTCTCGACGGTGCCGCTGGCGGCCATGCCGATGCGCTCCTGCAGGCTCTTGCGTTCGGCGTAGTGCAGGTGGAACAGGTTGGCTTCACGGGCGCGGTCGCTGAGGTATTCGTCGCTGGTGCGCAGCTCGTCGACCAGCTTGCGGTTCAGCGCGGCGACGCCGAGCCAGACTTCGCCGGTAGCCACTTCATCGATGTGCAGCTGCGGGCGATAGCGGGAGACGAAGTCCTTGAACAGCTGGTGGGTGATGTCCAGGTCTTCCTGGAACTTCTCCCGGCCCTTCTCGGTGTTCTCGCCGAACACGGTCAGGGTGCGCTTGTATTCGCCGGCGGTGAGTACTTCGAAGTCGATGTCGTGCTTTTTCAGCAGGCGATTGACGTTGGGCAACTGGGCGACCACGCCGATCGAGCCGAGCACGGCGAATGGGGCGCTGACAATCTTTTCGCCGATGCAGGCCATCATGTAGCCGCCGCTGGCGGCTACCTTGTCGATGCATACGGTCAACGGAATGCCGGCCTGGCGGATACGCGCCAATTGTGAGGCCGCCAAGCCGTAGCTGTGCACCAGGCCGCCGCCGCTTTCCAGGCGCAGCACCACTTCGTCACGCGGGGTGGCCAGGGTCAGCAGTGCGGTGATCTCGTTGCGCAGGCTCTCGGTGGCCGAGGCCTTGATGTCGCCGTCGAAATCGAGGACGAACACTCGGCCTTTCTCCTCGACCTTGGCCTTGCCCTTCTTCTGCTGTTTTTCCGCCTTGGCCTGCTGCTTGCGCAGGGCCTTGAGCTGGGCTTTGTCGAACAGGCCCGATTCCAGGCGTTCGCGCAAATCCTTGTAGAACTCGTTCAGGCGGGTGACCTGCAACTGCCCGCCCGACTTGCGCCGCCCCTTGCCCCGCAGGCCGGCGATAGCCGACAGGACCACCAGGATGGCGATCACCAGGGTGGCGGTTTTGGCGAGAAAGCTTGCGTACTCGGCAAGAAACTCCACATTGACTCCTTGATAGACCAGCGCCTCAGGGCGCGAAACTGTTGCAAGCATACCGGTGCGCTTGGGGCGCTGCCAGCCGGGGAAAACGCTGGCAACACAGTTCAAACGACCTTTTCAAACGCTTGTATGTTTTTTCGTTGACAGCCTGTCTGTCGCATCCTAACCTCGCAGCAACTCCAATCGGCCGGACCTCTACGTGGGCAACATCTACCTGATCCGACATGGCCAAGCCTCCTTCGGCGCCGACGACTACGATGTCCTCTCGCCCCTGGGCGCACGCCAGAGCCACGCACTGGGCGAGCACCTGGCCCAGCTCGGGCTGCGCCTGGATCGTTGCCTGGCCGGCGACCTGCGCCGCCAGCAGGACACCGCACGCCTGGCCCTTCAGGCCATGCAGGCCCAGGGCTGCCGCACGCCCGCCCTTGAGACCGACGCCGCGTTCAACGAGTTCGACGCCGACGGCATGATCCGCGCCCTGCTCCCCGGCCTGCTGCCGCAGGAGCCCGAAGCGCTGCATATCCTGCGCAACGCCGCCAGCAACCGCAGCGAGTTCCAGCGCCTGTTCGCCCTGATGGTGCAACGCTGGCACGACGGCGAACATGAAAACGACGGCCTGGAGACCTGGCAGGCGTTCACCGCCCGGGTCGGGGCTGGCCTCGAGCGGGTGCTCGAAGGTGCCAACAGCGGCGACAACATCGCCATCTTCACCTCAGGCGGCACCATCGCCGCCCTGCTCCACCTGGTTACCCGTATTACCCCCAGCCAAGCCTTCGCGCTGAACTGGCAGATCATCAACACATCGCTCAGCCACTTGAAGTTCCGTGGCCGCGACGTGGTACTGGCTTCCTTCAACAGCCAAGCCCATGTGCAGCTGTTGAGGACGCCGGAGCTCGTCACCTACCGATGAGCCCGGCCTGTTGTCCCCGTGGGGACGTGAATATCACTCTATAAGGAATGCGCCATGACCTCCGTAGCTGATGCCGTCAAGAAGATGCAAGAGAAGTTCAACCCATCCGCTGCCGCCGGCCTGGACCTGGTGTTCGGTTTCAACATCACCGATGAAGACAAGCACTACGCCCTGATCGTCAAGGATGGCACCTGCGACCTGCAGGAAGGCGAAAACCCGGACGCCAACTGCACCCTGGTCATGGACAGCGAAACCCTCAAGGGCATCGTCAGCGGTGATACCGATGGCATGCAGGCTTTCATGAGCGGCAAGCTGCGCGTCGAAGGCGACATGATGCTGTCGATGAAGCTCAGCGAGCTATTCCCGGCCTGAGTGGCATGGGCACTCGCCGATGAAAAGAACCGGAGCCGATGGGCTTCGGTTTTTTTTTGCCCCGCTGCCTGAAGCCAAGCGTTCATCAGGCCTACTGATCGCGTGCCAACACCGGCATCTATCGAGCCGCTGGCACGCTTGTACCAAGGGCCTACGGAAATTAGATTAGCCAATAGTCCTCGCGCTCGATAATAAGGTAAACGCATGACGCTCACCGACCAGTCCACCCAGGTACGTCCCGGCGAAGAACTCGACGCGGCCGTCATCGACCCTTACCTCAAGGCCCATGTGCCTGGGCTGAGCGGCACCCCGATCATCAGTCAGTTCCCAGGCGGTGCGTCGAACCTCACCTACCTGGTCGCCTACCCGGAGCAGGAGTTCGTGCTACGCCGGCCGCCGTTCGGCCACAAGGCCAAGACCGCCCATGACATGGGCCGCGAGTTCCGTATCCTCAACCAGCTCAACAGCGGCTTCCCCTACTGCCCCAAGGCCTACGTGCATTGCACCGACGAATCGCTGATCGGCAGCGAGTTCTACGTCATGGAACGGGTCAAGGGCATCATCCTGCGCTCGGACATTCCACCGTCCCTGGGCCTGGACGCCAGTCGCACCGAGGCGCTGTGCAAGAGCTTCATCGACCGCCTGGTGGAGCTGCATCAGGTCGACTACAAGGCCTGTGGCCTGGCCGACCTGGGCAAGCCCGAAGGCTACGTGCAGCGCCAGGTGGAGGGGTGGACCAGCCGCTACGAAAAAGCCCTGACACCAGACGCACCGCACTGGGAACAGGTGATCGCCTGGCTGCGCGACAAGATGCCCGCCGACCACCCGCGCCCGGGCATCGTGCACAACGACTACCGCTTCGACAACGTGATCCTCGATGCCGACAACCCGATGCGCATCATCGGCGTGCTGGACTGGGAAATGACCACCCTCGGCGACCCGCTGATGGACCTGGGCAACAGCCTGGCCTACTGGATCGAGGCCAATGACCCACCGCCGGTACAGCTGATGCGCCGCCAGCCGAGCAATGCTCCGGGCATGCTGACCCGCCGCCAGTTCGTCGATTACTACGCCGAGCGCGCCGACATCCGCCTGGACAATTTCGATTACTACTATTGCTATGGCCTGTTCCGCCTGGCCGGCATCGTCCAGCAGATCTACTACCGCTTCCACCACGGCCAGACCCAGGACAAGCGCTTCGCCCAGTTCATCCACATGAACCGGCTGCTGGAGCAGATGGCCCTGCAGGTGATCGGCAAGTCCTCACTCTGACAACAAGGAAAACGGCATGTCCAAGACCACCCTGTTCGACCTCGACGGCAAGATCGCCTTCGTCTCCGGCGCCAGCCGCGGTATCGGCGAAGCCATCGCCCACCTGCTGGCCCAGCAAGGCGCCCACGTGATCGTCTCCAGCCGCAAGCTCGAAGGCTGCCAGCACGTAGCCGATGCCATCGTCGCCGCAGGCGGCAAGGCCAGCGCCGTGGCATGCCACATCGGCGAGATGGAGCAGATCCAGCAGGTGTTCGCCGGCATCCGCGAACAGTTCGGTCGCCTGGACATCCTGGTCAACAACGCCGCCACCAACCCGCAGTTCTGCAATGTGCTGGACACCGACCTGGGCGCTTTCCAGAAGACCGTGGACGTGAACATCCGTGGCTACTTCTTCATGTCGGTGGAAGCCGGCAAGCTGATGCGCGAGCACGGTGGCGGCAGCATCATCAACGTGGCCTCGATCAATGGGGTCTCACCGGGGCTGTTCCAGGGCATCTACTCGATGACCAAGGCCGCAGTGATCAACATGACCAAGGTGTTCGCCAAGGAATGCGCGCAGTTCGGTATCCGCTGCAACGCCCTGCTGCCGGGGCTGACCGACACCAAGTTCGCCTCGGCCCTGGTCAAGAACGACGCCATTCTCAACGCCGCGCTGCAGCACATCCCGCTCAAGCGCGTGGCCAACCCCAACGAGATGGCCGGCGCGGTGCTGTACCTGGCCAGCGAGGCGTCCAGCTATACCACCGGCACCGCGCTCAATGTCGACGGCGGCTACCTGTCCTGACCGTACTGCTTGCCCGTTCTCATGGAACTGCACAAAAAGGTTGACGCAACCCGTCAACCTGAAGTTTACAGCTCAGGTATACTGCCGGCTTCGGCCCAAGCCCAGGATCCTGACTATGACGGAAAACAGCTTTGCCTTTCGCCTCAAGGAACTGCTCGAACACCACAAGCTGACCCTGCAGGCGGTAGGCACGGCACTGGGCATTTCGCGCACGGCCGTGCACAAATGGACCCGCGGCGGCGAGATCGACTACGACAACCTGCGCAAGCTGGCGGACTTTCTCAAGGTCAACTGGATCTGGCTGCGCTATGGCGAAGAGGCCCTGCAAAGCGTGCAACATGCCGAAGTGGTCGAGTTGCCGATGACCGACCTACGTCGGCGCTACACCGCTGAGATCATGGAAAGCGAAATGCGCATGAAGCTGGCCCAGGAAGGTGCGCGCATCGTCACCTGGGAATGGAACCTGGTCAGCGACGAGGTGACCTATTCACCCAACGTCGAAGACGTGTACGGCTGGCCAGTACGGCACAACGAAGACTTCTGGGTGCACGTGGCCCCCGAAGACGCCATGCAAATGCACGCCATGTACACCCGCGCCGTGGCCAGCGGCACCCGCTGCGAATGTGATTTCCGCATCACCCGCCCCGACGGCAGCCAGCGCTGGATCGCCTCGCGCGCCACGGTGCTACAGGACAGCGCCGGGCGTTCGGTGAAGATGGTCGGTATCAGCATGGACGTCACCGAACGCAAGGTGGCCGAGGCGGAGCTGCGCCAGAGCGAGGAGCGTTTTCGCACCATCTTCGAACTGGCCTGGGGCGCCCTGGCCTACATCGAACCGGATGGCACCTGGAGCCGCGTCAACGGCAGCTTCTGCGAACTGTTGGGCTATACCGAACAAGAGCTGTATGGCATGACCTTCCAGCAGCTCACCCACCCCGACGACCTGCCCGGCAACCTGGTGCTGCTGGAACGCATGCTGGCGGGCGAAATCGACCGTTACGAAGTGGAAAAACGCGTGCGCCACAAGGATGGCCGCTACATCTGGGTGCGTGCCCGTACCTCGTTGCAACGTCACGCCGACGGCCAGCCCGAGCACCTGATCAGCGTGTTCGAGGACATCACTGCCGAGCGCGACGAACATGAACGCCTGCAGGCCCATATCGCCGGCCTGCAAGCTCGCCTGAACTAGACGGAGAAGCATGACGATGCTGCCCGGGAGCCTGTCGACCAATGGCCAATGCCGTAACCATGTGCAGCGCCGCGGCACCGTGGGGCTGTATTTCGTCGCCGGGCTCTCGGTGCTGGCGGGCATGACCGACGCCATCGGCTTCATGGCCACCGGCGATTTCGTCTCGTTCATGAGTGGTAACACCACCCGACTGGCCGTCTCGCTGGGCAGCGCCGAGATGGGCCTGGTGCTACGCCTGGTGCTGGTGATCGGCGCCTTTATCCTGGGCAACGCCCTGGGCGTGATCATCGCGGCGAAAAGCGGCCGGCGCCCCTGGCCGCTGCTCAGCCTGATCGGCGCCCTGCTGGTGTTGGCTGCCTTGCTGCCGGCGTTGCTGCAACTGCCCGCGCTGCTGGCGGCGGTCACGGCCATGGGCATGATCAACGCCGTGGTGGAGGAAGTGAATGGCCTGCCGATTGGCCTGACCTACGTCACCGGCGCCCTGTCACGCTTCGGCCGAGGCCTGGGGCGTACCTTGCTGGGCCAACGCCGGCTGGGCTGGCGGGTGCAGTTGATCCCTTGGTGCGGCATGTTTCTGGGTGCCATCGCCGGGGTCCTGCTGGAGCAGCGCTTCGACCGCACCGCCCTGCTCGCCAGCGCCCTGCTGGCCCTGCTGCTGGGCCTGGTTTCGCTGAAGATCCCGCGGCGCTGGCAGCTGCGCTACATGCCGCGCTGAATCACAGGCAGGTCGCTGCGGCAGCGCGACGGCGCAAGGCGTTGGTGTCGTTGCTTTGCGCGTAGTAGTCGACGCGGGTCCCACCGGCCTGCGGGTAGATGTCGGCGAACGACTCCGCTTCACGGGTATAGACGGTGAAGCCGCCCTGCTTGCGCGGTGCCAGGTAGCCGCTGGCATCGACACCGAATGCCGCCTCTTCCTGCCAGCTGAACTGGATGCACTGGGCGACAAGGTCGGGCGTCTTGGCCGAGTCGAGCTGGGCGGTCGGCGCACCGTTACGCGCGGCGTCCATGGTCGCTGAAGCACAACCGGCCAGTACCAGTGCTGCGGCGATCGGCAGAATTGCTCGCATGTTCCATCCTCGGGGGCAAAAAAGAAGGCGACTCTAGCACTGGCGCCAGCACGAGTGAATTGTCCTGCGCGAACCGTTGTCGCAAATAGGCCATGCCCTGCTTACAAGGAGCCCTCCATGAAGCCACGCCAAACCCTGTATGCCCTGCTGCTCGGCGCCACCTTGCCTTGCCTGCCCCTGGCAGCGACCGCGGCGGGTGCGCCAGAGGAAAGCGTCACCGCACCGCACACCGAACGCGAACTGAAGATCGGCGACAAGGCGCCGGACCAATACAAACGCCACGAACTGGCCGTGCGCGACTGGCGCGCCAAAGGCCTGCCTGCACCGGAAACGGACAGCCACTGGGTACGCCTGGCCGATCATTACGTGCTGGTGCAGACCACCAATGGCGTGATCCTCGCCATCCAGCCCGCCACCTGACCCCACGCCCGGGCAAGTCCGCCAACCCTGGTGACCTGCGCACCGGCACTGGCCCGGGCCCTTTCGCGATCGAACCCATGCCGCTTATCGCTGGCGCGGGAAAAACTTGCGCGCGCAAGAAACCAAATCGAGCGATGCCTGTCTCACGAAGTACCCCGTAAACCTTTGCGGATCAAGGACCTATATCGTGATCAAGCGTATTGCGAGCTTTTCGTTGATTGCCACCGTGCTGCTGCTGAGTGGCTGCTACCACCATTACGACGATGATGACTATGGCTGGCGGGACCGTGATCGCGACCATCGCTACTACCGCTATGACCGCGATGACGATGACCATCGCTACCGCGACCGGGACCGTCGCGACCGTTACTACCGTCACCGCGACCGTGATCGCGACGACGATGATGATTGATACCACTACCAACCTGACCCGCCGCCGTGGCGCGGCACTTTTACCCTGATGATTCCTTTGAGGTTCATATCATGCGTCTGACTCTGCCTTCCCTTGCCCTCGGCTTGCTGCTCTGCCAGGGCGCATTTGCCGGCGACGGCACCGCGGCCATCGGCGGCGGCCTGGGTGGCGCCCTGGGCAACATCGTTGGCCAACAGATCGGCGGCAGCACCGGTGCTGCCATTGGCGCAGGCCTGGGCGGTGCGGCCGGCGGCGCGGTCGGTGCCCGCAAAGGCAACCGAACCGAAGCGGCCATCGGTGGCGGCCTGGGCTCGGCCGGTGGTTCGGTACTGGGCCGTGCGGTAGGCGGCTCCACCGGTTCGACCATCGGCGCAGGCCTTGGTGGTGCTGCAGGCGGTGCCCTGGGTAACCACATCGGTGACAACGACCGCGACCACGGCCACCGCCACCACCGTCGTCACCGCCACTGATCCATCGTACGCAGGGGGCTGCTGCGCAGCCCTCTCGCGGCACGAGGCCGCGCCTACCGAAAGCCCGTCATCCAGACTGCAGCCTTGCAGTGCATCAATACCTCCTTCACCACACGTCGGCACACTAGCGCTACTCTCTACCGTGCCCCTCGCGTGAAGGATCACCCCTCTCCATGAACCATGAGCTGCTCTGGGTCCTCGGCCTTTTGGCCATCGTCGTCTTTCTCTTCGTCGTCAACCGCCCGCGCATGGACGTGGTCGCCCTGCTGGTGATTCTCGCCCTGCCGCTTTCGGGCATCCTCACCATCGAGCAGGCCCTGGCCGGTTTCAGCGACCCCAACGTGGTGCTGATCGCCGCGCTGTTCGTGATCGGCGAAGGCCTGGTGCGCACAGGCATCGCCTACCGGATCGGCGAATGGATGAGCGAACGCGCCGGCAACAGCGAAGCGCGCCTGCTGGTGCTGCTGATGATCGCCGTGGCCGGCCTGGGCTCGGTGATGAGCTCGACAGGCGTGGTGGCGATCTTCATCCCAGTGGTATTGAGCATTGCCGCGCGCCTGCAACTCTCGCCCAGCCGGCTGATGATGCCGCTGAGCTTCGCCGGGCTGATCAGCGGAATGCTCAGCCTGGTCGCCACACCGCCCAACGTGGTGGTGCACAGTGAACTGGTGCGCCATGGCGAGCAGGGCTTCAACTTCTTCAGCTTCACCCCGTTCGGCCTGGTGGTGCTGGTGCTCGGCATTGGCTACATGCTGTTCGCCCGCCGCTGGCTCAGCGGCGAAGTGCGCAAGGACGGCCGTGTGGAAACCCGCCGCACCCTGCTCGACCTGGTGCTGGACTACAAGCTCAACGGTCGCGAGCGACGCCTGCGCATTCGCCCTCATTCGCCTCTGGTCGGCCATACCCTGGGCGAACTGGAACTGCGCACCCGCCATGGCGCCAACGTGATCGGCATCGAGCGCCAGCACAAGTTCACCACCCGGGTCATCGCGGCCGACTCCAGCACCGTGCTGCAACAGGGCGATGTCCTGCTGCTCGACCTCTTCGCCAACCTCGACGACCTGCGCAGCCTGTGCCAGACCATGCAGCTCGAACCCCTGCACTTCAAGGCGGCCTACTTCATCGACCAATCCCAGGAGCTGGGCATGGCCGAGGTTTCCCTGCCGCCCGGCTCGCAATTGATCGGCAAGAGCATCCTGGAACTGGCCTTTCGTAGCCGCTTCGGCCTGAACGTGGTCGGCCTGCGCCGGGAGCAAACCGCTATCGAGGCGCAGCTGGTGGAGGAAAAACTGCGCCTGGGCGACACACTGCTGGTGGTGGGGCCCTGGAAGGCCGTACGCCAGTTACAAGGCCAACCCCAGGACTTCCTGGTGTTGAGCCTGCCTGCGGAAATCGACCAGGTGGCGCCGGCGCGCACCCAGGCGCCGTTCGCGCTGCTGAGCCTGGCGGTCATGGTGGGCCTGATGGTCAGCGGCGCCGTGCCCAATGTGGTGGCCGCCCTGATCGGTTGCGTGCTGATGGGCGCCGGGCGCTGCATCGACATGGACAGCGCGTATCGCGCCATTCATTGGCAAAGCCTGGTGCTGATCGTCGGCATGCTGCCGTTCGCCCTGGCCCTGCAGCGAACCGGCGGCATCGACCTGGCGGTGAGCGGCCTGGTCGGCGTGCTGGGCGGCGCCGGCCCGAGCGCGATCCTGGCGTGCCTGTTCGTGGTTACCGCCGTGATCGGCCTGTTCATTTCCAACACCGCCACGGCGGTATTGATGGCACCGGTGGCGATCAGCACCGCGCAACAACTGGGCATGTCGCCCTACCCGTTCGCCATGACCGTGGCCCTGGCAGCCTCGGCAGCGTTCATGACGCCGGTGTCCTCCCCGGTCAATACCCTGGTGCTGGGGCCAGGCCAGTACCGCTTCGCCGACTTCGTCAAGGTCGGGGTGCCGTTCACCTTCTTGGTGATGCTGGTCACGGTGTTCATGGTGCCATGGTTCTTCGGACTCTAGCTGACGTCAAGAAACCGACGAAAAATCAATGTGTTCACATTTCGACCGACAGGACACCAGCTAATTGACATTGTCCCCGCTCTCGAAACACACTGACACGATATTGCCCCAGGTGCCTTCGGTCGTTTTCCTGGATTCAGTTCCCGCTTGCCGGTCGAGCCCATGGTGTTTCCAGCCCAGTCGCGCCTGCTTCCCCTCCTGGTCCTGTTCGGCCTGACGTTCGCTTTGACCGTGAGCGGCATCCTGGCCCGGCCGATCGAATCCCTATCGCTGTTCTGGCCGGTGAACGCCGTGCTCGCCGGCCTGCTGCTGCGTTATCCGCGCCAGGCGAGTGCAAGGGGCTTCGTGCTCATCTGGGTAGCCATGGTCGCCGCCGACCTGGCCAGTGGCAGCGCGTGGAAGCCTGCCTTGTGGTTCAATCTGTGCAACCTGAGCGTGATCGCCACCCTCTGGCAGGTATTGTCGCGCTTGCCCCGTGTGCACCGGCGCATGCGCACGCCACAGGGCGTGCTATGGGTATTCGGCGCCTGTGCCGCAAGCGCCATGGTGGCGGCGAGCCTGGCCTGCGTGGTGGCAGCGCCGTGGTTCCAGGAGTCGCTGCGGGCCACCTGGCTGGCCTGGTTCAGCGAGCAGTTTTCCACCAACGTGCTGGTGCTGCCGATGCTGCTCACCGCACCGAACCTGCGAACCCTGGTACGCGGTGGTACCCAGGCGATCCGTGTGACGCCCATCCTGGTGTTGTTGGCCTCCCTGGCCCTGGGCATCGCATTCGGCGGGCCAGGCGCCATCGCCTTTCCCATCGCGGCGCTGCTCTGGTGTGCCTGGATCTACTCACCGTTCCTGGTGTGCGTGCTGGCCTTCACCGCCGGCACCACGCTGATCGTCGCCGTGGCCCAGAGTCTCATGCATTTCAGCCTGCCGCAGAGCGTGCCTGGGGTCACCACGTTGATGTCGGCGCGCCTGGGCATCGCCATGCTGGTGCTCGGCCCGCTGGTGGTGGCCTGTGTCAGCCAGGCCAACCGCTGCCTGCTGGCACGCCTGGCACACCAGGCCACGGTGGATCACCTGACTGGTGCCCTCACCCGCAGCGCCTTCACCAAACGCGCCATGGCCCTGCTCGACAGCCGTCAACAACATGACCAGGCCCTGCCACTGACCCTGATGATGCTCGACATCGACCATTTCAAGGGCATCAATGACCAGCATGGCCATGCCGTGGGCGACCAGGTATTGCGCCAGTTCGCCCGCACCCTGCAAGACCAGCTGCACGAAGGCGAGCTGTTCGCCCGCCTGGGCGGCGAAGAATTCGTGATCATCGTCCCTGGCCTTGCACCGGAGCAAGCCAAGTTCACCGCCGAACGCCTGCGCCGTGCCGTGCAGGACCTGCGCGTAGTCCAGGCCGAGCAGCACCTGCAGGTGACCGTCAGCATCGGCGTGGCCGGTTGCGCCCCCGAACAGCGTGCAGTGAACCTGGACACCTTGCTGGCCCGCGCCGACCAGGCGCTCTACCGGGCCAAGGCCGATGGCCGCAACCGCGTCGAACAGGCCGAGGCCCAGCGCCAAGCGATATGACCTACCCCGCCAGCAAGTCCCAGGACAACTTGGCGATCAGCACGCACAGCAGTACCAGGAACAGCCCGCGCACGAAGCCTGCGCCCTTGCGTACCGCCAGCCAGGTACCGGTCAGGGCGCCGAGGATGTTGAACGCCGCCATGGGCAAGGCGATGGCCCATAGCACATTGCCCGATGGGATGAAGAACACCAGCGCGGCCAGGTTGGTGGCGATGTTCACCAGCTTCGCCGAGGCCGAAGCGTGGAGGAAATCCAGGGCGAAAAAGCGGATGAACAGGAAGATCAGAAAGCTCCCGGTGCCCGGCCCGAACAACCCGTCATAGAAGCCGATGGCGCCTCCGATCAGCACTGCCAGGCACTGCTCCTTGCGGCCGATCTGGGCGGGCTTGTGCAAGGTGCCGAAGTCTTTCTTGCAGAAGGTATAGACCGCCATCAGCACGATCAGCACCAGCACCGCCGGGCGCATCAGGCTTGGCGGCACCAGGGACACCGTCGCCGCGCCAGCGAATGACATGACGAAGGCGCTGAGCATCGCCGGGACGATCAACCCCCAATCCAGTTTCACCTTGCGGACGAATGAGCGCGCCGCGAACGATGTGCCACAGACCGAGGCCAGCTTGTTGCTGCCCAGCAGTGCTGCCGGTTGCGCATTCGGCAACACGTTGAACAGCGCGGGAATCTGGATCAACCCGCCACCGCCCACAGCGGCATCGATCAAGCCCGCGGCGAAGGCGAACAGCGAAAGCAGGGCTATATCCATCATGAGGCGGGCTCCAGGCATCAAGGCGAGCGCCAAGGCTAATCAAAGCTGCGCGCTTATGGTGAAATGCCGTATTGCGAAAACTGCAATCAAGGAGCCTTTCATGGCATTGGATATGCTGCGCGAGATCCAGGCGTTCGTAAGCGTCGCGCACAAGCGCAGCTTCGTTGCCGCGGCCCGCGCCCTGGGGCGCTCGCCCAGCTCAGTGACCCGCGCGGTGCAAGCGCTGGAAGACAACGCCGGAACCAAGCTGCTCAATCGCAGCGCCAGTGCCGTGAGCCTCACCGAGGCGGGCGAACGCCTGCTGCCTCACGCTGAGCGCTTACTGGATGTGCAACGGGACGCGACGGACGAACTGGCCGCGCTCAGCGGCACCGCCCAAGGCTGGATCCGCTTCGCCGCGCCGGAACTGCTCAGCCAGCAATGCTTGCCCCAGGTCTTGGCAGGGTTTGCCCGGCAACACCCCCAGGTCACCCTGGATGTGCAGTTCAGCGACCAGGCGTTGGACCCGCTGCAAGGCAAGTTCGATTTCGTCATTCGCGGCGCCTTCCCGCAGTCCAGTGAGCTGATCGGCTACCCGCTGTGGCGCTATCGACGCTACCTGTACGCCAGCCCGGACTATCTGGCCCGGGAAGGCACGCCTGGGCACCCCGAAGCCCTGGAAGAGCACGCGATCATCCTGCATACCGCACCCCGCATCCTCAAGGCCTGGCACTTCTATCGCGATGGCCAGATCACCAGCCTGCGCCCGCACCCTCGCCTGCGCCTGAGCTCAGGTGGCGCGGTGCTGCAAAGCGCTCTGGCCGGCGCCGGTATCGCGCGCCTGGCGGATTGGGTGGGTGACCCGTACGTACGCGCCGGGCGCCTGGTAAAGGTCTGCCCCGACTACCGATTGACCTCCAGCACGGGCCAGGACCCACAGATGCATGCCCTGTATCCGGCCGGCGAGCTACCGGCGCGGGTACGGGAACTGTTGCAGATGCTGCGTCGGGCCTGCCCATGAGCGAAGGTTCGAGCTGGGTTCGACAGCGCTGCTCAAATTCTGTTCAATTTAACAGAGCCCGCCGCCAGCTTGGGTTGCAGAACTTTATCCACAGACCTACCCACGTTTTTTGTGGACAGATTTCCCAGCGCAAAGAACGACTTATCGTACAGGCTGGGCCCTCGAACAACGGGCTCAACTGGGCGGAATGGTACCCAGCAGGCCGATCAGGATTGTCAGGAACAGGAAACCACCCAGGAACAGTGCGAGCTTGCCCATCGGAACCTCTACAGAGATGTACGGGAACGGTGAGGCTGGCTGGCGCGGATGCGGCGCAGCTCAGCGTGCCCAGCGCTCTCCGGTTGGAAAGGCTGGGCCTGATGGGTATTGTCGGCGCGAGACTGATACGGTTACAGATTCAGGTTCATGGAAAAAAAGCATATCAGATGAACGCTGGCGACCAGCAGCTGCCCGCTTTGGGTGACCTTGCGCAGAGAACAGTGGATCTGTGGGAGCGGGCTTGTCCCGCGATCAAGGGCGAAGCCCTTGCCAGGCGATAGTGATATCGAGCCTGCCCCAATCGCAGGGCAAGCCCACAGGCTCACGCTAAATCAACGAGTTATGCATGACTCAACTGACCCGTTGGTAACCGCCGAGCACACCTCGGCGTGACATCACCCATTGCCACAGCTGAATGTCCCGGGCACGGAAAGCCCCCGCACAGGACAACAGGTAGTAACGCCACATGCGTCGGAAGCGTTCGCCCAGCTCGTTGGCGAAGTACTGCCAATGGGCCTCGAAGTTTTCGTGCCAGGCCATCAGCGTGCGGTCGTAGTCGGCGCCGAAGTTATGCAGGTCCTCGACCACCAACAGGCCATCGGCGGCATCGCCGATCTGGCCGATCGAAGGCAGGTCGCCATTGGGGAAGATGTACTTGTCGATCCAGCGGTCCGGCACGTCGCGCCGTCGATTCTTGCCAATGGTGTGCAACAGCAACAGGCCATCGTCCTCCAGGCAACGCGCGGCAACTTCCATGAACGTGCGATGATTCTTGCGCCCCACGTGTTCGAACATGCCAATGCTGACCACGCGGTCGAAGCGCTCGTCGAGCTCACGGTAATCCTGCAGGCGAAACTCCAGCGGCAGGCCTTTGTAGCGTTTCTCTGCCCATTGGCACTGCTCGCGGGAGATGGTCACTCCGACGCACTCGACACCATAGCGCTCAGCGGCAAAACCCATGAAGCTGCCCCAGCCGCAGCCGATATCCAGCACGCGCATACCAGGGCGCAGGCCCAGCTTGCGGCAGATCAGGTCCAGCTTGGCTTCCTGGGCCTGGGCAAGGTCGCCGGCCTCTTTCCAATAGCCGCAGGTGTAGGTCATGCGCGGGTCGAGCATGGCGGCGTAGAAATCGTTGCCCAGGTCGTAGTGGCGCTCGCCCACGGCCCAGGCGCGCCGGCAGGTCTGGCGATTGAGCAGGCGAGCCTGCAGCGCATGGTAGATCAGCGCCATCGGGCTGACTTGGTCGGCCACGCCAGCGCGCAGCAGGCGGGTGAAGAATTCGTCGAGTTGCTCACAGTCCCAGTCACCGTCCATGTAGGCCTCGCCCAGGCCAAGGTTGCCCTGGGCCAGGGCGCGCTGGGGTACATCGGCGGTGTGCAGTTGCATGTCCCAGGGCTGCTCGCCTTCCAGGCCAAGGCCGGCCTGAGCCAGCAGTTCACGGGCGAAGCGGGTGGTGCGGTTGGCCGGCGCGGCGCCGGGCAAGTTGGAAGAAAACTCGGAAGGCATGGTGTGTCCTTGTGGGTATTGGAAATCGGACGCGCTTCAAACGTCGGGGGTGTCCTGGTGCAGCCCCAGCACCACTTGCAGCTCCTGGCGTAGCCAGGGCTGCTCGATCGAAGGCAGGCGGGCCTGCAATTGGCGGGCGACCCAGCGCTGGCCGCGGGCGATGAAATGCAGGCGCTCGTGCAGGTCGGCGATGGCCATGGCCTTGCCATAGAACTCGCCCATGCCCCCGCCAGGCTTGGCGTCGAGACGTTCCAGGCAGTTGCGCAGGCGGCGGCAGCTCTCCGCCTCGCCGTGGTGCAGCTGCTCCAGGCGCTGGAGCAGCAAGGGGTCGTTGGTCTGCCTGGCACTGTCGAGCATCAGACGGGCACCGGCACGCTCGGCGCGCATGAGCATGCGCAACCAGTCGATCAGGTCATCGGAAGGCGGTACGGCAGGGCTCTGTGATTCACAAGCATGCGACATGGAAAACTCCTGAAGCCGCTGGACTGCGCGGCGACAGGACGAGCTTAGAATGCTGGCACGCTGAAATTAATTGAAATTAAATGGGGGTTGAGTGCAACAAAACGAATACTTGCACAACACTCGAAACCCTTTTCATAGGGAGCTGGCCAGCCGTATTCAGGGCCTGGCCCGGATCAGCCAGCACGCCTTCACTGCAACTTTGCTGCAACTTTTTTGATGCAATCGGCATGAGGCGTCCCGCCTATTATCGGGCCCCTTTCTTGCCCTGCCCCGTATCGCCTTCCTGCTCGGCGGTGCGCTGGGCCGTGGTCTTGCCTCCTTCGGGTTGTCGGGCGTTCGGTCGCAAGGCATCGTTGTCCCGTTCGACTTCACCTGGCGTGCATTGAGTGGGCGTGCTGCCGGTGTTCTTTTTCATGATCCACCTCGGTGCGAACCTTTGCAGGGTTCGAGCCGTGCATCAGCTGAAGGGTTCAATCCCTCTGTTCTTTCCGCCTGCAAGTACGTGCTCTGGGCCAGGCAATTGAAACATTTCTTTTCCCATAAACCCGGCATGACTTGCCGTGACCCCTGCAGGCCGCTCGAACGCGTAACGAGCACCTCCCCCCCCTATCTACGGGGTAAAACACCCTGTTCCAGCTCATCAGTAGAAACGTATCTCGCGCTCACCTTGTAGGACTCATCTGAAGTACACGTAGCCGGGGTATTACATAAAGCCCAGTTCCTGTATGAAACATCAGTTTCACCTGTTTGAACGAGCTGATACGGTCGCCGCTTTCCTACAGCGGCACGGATGCCAGCAGCACGAGACCGACATGGACCCGTATCAGACCTCTGCCCTCGCCCTACAAAAAAACCTGCTCAAGCTGCGCCAGAAGCGCGACCTGTTGAGGTCCCAGGCACGTCATGAAGAAGCCGACAGGCTTGCCAAGCGAATCGCCGATATCGAGGCGACGCTTCGTGGCCTACCAGCCGTACCGACCTTACAGTGACTGGCCAGGCCAGCCTCAGAATGCACGGTTGAGAAGTAATCCACCGCCAGTGTCGGGGCTCGCATCGGAAAAGCCTTTCAATGCGTAGAACTGGACCTTCCAATGCGCATCGAGTTTTTGCGTCAGGAACAAGGTGAGCTCCTGGATTTCATCACCGTCGGCGGTCACTTTCTGCCGCCAGTCGTAGGCCGCCCCGGCGGACGTGCCGGGCGCCAGGCGAGCGACCAGGCCCACGGACGTGAAGATCGGATCGCGAAAATCGCTGCCCGCCGGGTCACCGAACTTCTTCCAGCCCAACGTGGCGAAGCCGCTCATGGCGCCGAAGGCCCGCACCAGGTCGACCTGGGCGGAGTAGTCGGTTTTGCCTGTCCCCAGGCAACGGTCTTCGTCAGCCGTGGGCAATTTCACCTTGCCCACCAGGTCCACCAACAGGTTGCCGCCGTCGCGGCCATCGAACACTGCGTAGTCGACGCTGGCCACCGTGTCTCCGAGGCCGTTCTCGACGCGCCCGCAATCATCACCCGCCAACGGCTCGCCGCCGGGGCCCACTGCAGGGTTGGTGATGCGCAGGTAGGGGATGGTGAGCTTGTAGATCATCGGGCCGGCTTCGTACTTGCCGATCACCGGCATGTACCAGGTCTCGCTGGTGGCGCCCGTGCCATAGTCGCCCCGGGAATAGTCCAGTCCCGTCGAAAGGCTGAGGTCATCGGCCAGGGCAGGCAATGCCAGGGTCATCAGGCAGGGAAACAGCGCGCGCATCGGTATCATGCTCACCTCGTGGCGATTGCATATCGACGTTTACATCGCTCACCCAGCGATCAGGCCAGGCCCAGTGCTAATGCGGCCCCGAGTGGTCCGGACGCTCGACCTTCTCCGGCCGCTCCACTTTTTCGGGACGCTCGATTTTCTCCGGGCGGTCGGGCTTTTCGGGGCGTTCGACCTTCTCTGGCCGTTCGACTTTGTCCGGCCGCTCTACACGTTCCACCCGCTCGATCTTTTCGATGCGCTCGGGCTTGTCCGACCGGTCGGAGCGCTCGATTTTCTCGATCCGCTCGATGCGCTCCACACGCACACCGTTTTCGAACACCTCGATCCGCTCGCGGGTCTCCACACGATCTCCATCGTCACGCGTCTCGATCCGCTCCCGACGCTCGAGCTCCCCTGAACCTGACACTTGCTGGCGCTCGATCTTCTCACCGGAGCCATCGTGTTCGATGCGCACCCGGGCTCCGGCCTGCCCGTGCCCGGCCTTTGCGCCTTCATGGTTGTGCGACTCGACCTTCCGCCCGCTCGCGTGGCCGGCCTCGCCGGAATGCCCGTGCAGAACCTCGACCCGATCGACCCGAATGCCGCGCCCCTGCTCGAATACACCGCTCACCCGAACTCGCTGGCCGATGGCCAGGCTCGCCGCCTGGCTGGCGCCGACATGGGCCGTGAAACCGCCGACGTCGATACGATCACCTTGTCGCCCGCGCACCAGCCCTTCTATCAACGCGTTGCGCACTCGCCCAGCGAAGGGGAAAGCGGGATCCCGGCTCGCCTTGGCCACCTCCAGTTGCTGGCCATTCCATGCACCGCGCACCAGCATTTCACCGGTGGCCGGCAGCGGCTTGCTCAGCGCCAGGCCCTGCAGGTTGCCTGCTTGCCGGATATCGCCAATAGCGCTGGCCTGCCTCAGGCCTGGCGCACGATCGATCCGGCTGGCCATGACCTCACCCTGGGCATTGCGCAGGCCGCTGACGCGCACCGTTTCACCGATGCGCAGGCCGGGCGCCAAGCGGGCACCCATGGCCACGCGCACCGGCTGGCCCATCACACGCAGGGCCGTATCGCCAGAGGCAAGCCCTGTTACTGGGCCTTCATAAGCATTGAGGATGGCGATGCTGCGCGCCTCCAGCCCCCGGTGTGACGAGTATGCCTCCACCGCGACGACCTGGCCGATCGCCAGGCGCCGGCTGCTCGCTGGCAGGCCGTTCTCGCTGAAGGCCGCCTGGTCATCGAAATGCACTTCCGCCCCATTGACGCAAATCGAGCCAAAGCCGGTGATGGTGCCGACAATGCCGGTGCCACCCACCCCACCGTCCTCGACCGGGGCCCCGGTGCCACCGATTCCTCCGCCACCTGGCCGCGCACCGGTGCCGCCAATGCCCCCGTTGTCCGCTGGCGCGCCGGTGCCGCCCATACCGCCAGGCTCGACGCAAGCCGGTGCTGCCGATGCCAAAGGTGGCAGCACAAGCAGGCCGAACAGCACGACGAGGCTGGCGACCAGGCGCGCAATCCTGTTCATGGCGGGCTGGCCTTGGCTTCAGAGGGCGCCTCAGCCGGGCTGGGTTCAGTGTAGAAATAGAGCCCGACGGTGATGCGCTGGCGGGCATCGGCAGGCGGTGGGTCGCGCGCCTCCAGCTCGGCCGCCAGCTGGTTCAGAGCGACGAGCACTTGCATGCCGTCGGTCTGCACCAGCGTCTTGAGGTGCTCGACACCCGCCGAGGACAGGCTGTCGTAGTGCACCGCGCGCTCGAAGAACGGCTCGCCCGTCTCCGTCAGGTTGTGCACCGCGGCGCAGGCATGGTCATGCAGGTTGTGGCGCAGGTACGCCACCTTTTCCTCGAAGCCCCGCTGCGGGATGAACGCCCGGGTCTGCAGATGCACCTGGTCCTGCTCGTCCACCCGCACCACGCCCAGCCGCAGCCATTCATCCAGCACGACGCGCGCGCGAATATCGGTGCTCAGCGCCGCGACCAGGCTATCGAACGAGCCGTCGCCACCCACGCTGGCCAGGCGCGGCAAGGCCCGCGGCTGGCCGGGCTGATCGCAGAACGGGGCCTGGTTCAGCCAGATGCTCACCAGGTGCGCACCGAAGGAAACCGCCTCCGGCATGCCGGCGTCGCCTGCCGCTGGCTGGGCGCGCAAGCGCCGCACATCCTTGCGATGCACGCCGGTGATCAGGCTGATCCGGCTGTCGCTCGCCGGCTTGCCATCAATACGGAATTCTTGCTCGGCGACCTCCACGAAGATCTCCTTGAGCACGTGGGTGAAGCTGTTGAAGGTGACCCCTTTGCGCAGCATCAGCCTCACCAGCGGTCGCATGACATGCTTCAACGCTGGCAAGAGGGAAGGAGGCAAGGTAGGCAATTGCATTGCAGGTCTTCCTTATCGACGGGCGAGCGGTGTGGTCCCAGGCCATTCCAGCAGCTTGCCCAAGGCATCACAACCATCCTGGCCTACGCCCTGCCCCACCACGGAGCCCGACCATCGCGCCGGGCCCCGTCGTCCTGGGTTCAGCGGTCAAGCACCGCCGCGATCATCACCTACGTCATGGGCCGGGCCGTCGTCGGCACCGTGACCAACGCCGTGGGCTTCGCCGACATCGTGGCTGGGGCCATCATCGGCGCCATGGCCAACACCATGGGCTTCACCGACATCATGGTTGGGGCCATCGTCGGCGCCGTGACCTACGCCATGCGCCTCGCCGACATCGTGGTTGGGGCCATCGTCAGCGCTATGGCCAACGCCATGCAGGCCGCCTTCATCGTGATCACGACCATCATCGCGGCCACGCCCGCTGTTCGCGCTTCCCGGGTCACTGTTGCCGGCATGCCCACCCTCGCCGCTGTGGCCCGAGCCGCTGTGGCCACCGTGGCCGCCGCCGTCGCCGCCGTGGCCGCCACCACCGCTACCGCCATGGCCACCACCACTTCCGCCGCCACCGTGACCGCCTCCACCTCCACCATGCCCACCGCCGCCGCCGTGACCGCCTCCTCCATGGCCACCACCGCCGCCATGGCCGCCACCACCGCCATCTTTCGCATAAGCGCTGGAGAAATCACTGATCTGGTCAGGTACCAAAGCCAGCGATGCCGAAAGAGCGCCGCCAATGGCGAGCGCCAGCAAGCATTTCTTGAGCAGCATGATGAATCTCCGCTTCAGGGTTGCAGTTTCACGCTTGAAACAAACGCAACAACCAACGAATCCCGATTGCCTTACGGGCAACCAGCCAACCAGCGGGTGCTCCATCCCGGTGTCTGTGCCGATGTGCGTATGCACGTTCCTTCCGAGGCCAGTCAGCCTGTTCTTTTGCGTGGGATTTTTTCCCACGTTTCGAGCATAGACCTGTGGTACAGAGAGTCAATGACCAGCTATCCGTTAGCGATCTGGCCCAAGCCCCAGCCTGTAGATGGGCCCTTTCGCGGCGCAAGGCCGCTTCTGCATAAGCTGCACAAGGTCGGCGAACGAGGGTTTGCCCCACTAGAGAGACCAAACCCGTGACATCAGCGGGTTGCCGTCGCTCGAGCCGCTGCAGACCATGGCTTATCTCACTAAAAAGGACACAATCCATGCCCCCCCCAAAACACCCCCGCCACGCGGCGAGCCAGCCCCATTGAACGGTAACTCTGACGTTTACCGCGCTGATACCGGGATCATGGCTGGCTGCCCATCCAGGTGGATGCAAAGCCAGTAACCAGAGGTGGCCACAGCGTAGTAGCGTGGGGCATTGCCGGTATCACGGAGGGGCTATATGAGCATTCGCAGCCTGGCCAAGAACCTTCCAGCAGACCCTGATCATGAAGGCAGGGTCCTGGGTTGGGGCGTACTGAGAGACCGGCACCCCTGGCATTTCGTGGATGTCTATGCCGACCAGCAAACGGCCCGAGCGGAAGCGCAACGGCGCGGTGAGGGGTACGTCGTGGAATACGGCTCGTACCGGTTGGGATCGGATGATTTTATCTGCGGCGTAACACCGCCTGAGGGGTAAGGCTGCAATTGCCTTGCTCGATTTTCTCCTGCTTTACGCCCCTCTAGGTGGGAGCGCACATGGGTTTTATAACCCCTATCCATCCACTAAAACACCTCGCGACAGGCCGCTGCGCGGTGAACCTTAGTGGCATTCGGAACTCAGTACTCGAGACTGCGCCTGCAACGTCTACAAAGGATTGCCATGGGACATGCTCCACCCACAGTTCTTCCCACGATTCGCGTAGAACGTGAACTGAGCCTGCGGGCGGTGCTCACCGGCATGGTGCTGGGCATCTTGCTCACGCCATCGAATGTCTACGCGGGGCTCAAGATCGGCTGGTCGTTCAACATGTCGATCATCGCCTTGCTGGCCGGTTTTGCCCTTTGGCAGGGCCTGGCGGGGAGCAGGAAGGGCCGCCCAACATGGTCACTGCACGAAAGCAATATCAACCAAACCGTGGCCTCGGCCTCCGCCTCCATCGTTTCCGGCGGGCTTGTCGCACCCATCCCCGCGTATACGCTGCTCACCGGCCACCAACTGGACCCGGTGCCAATGATGGCCTGGGTCTTCTCCGTGAGTTTTTTGGGCATCTGGATCGCCTGGTATCTGCGCCCCACCCTGCTCGCCGACCCTAACCTGAAGTTTCCCGAAGGCATGGCTACCCTGGAAACGCTGCAGCAGATCTATAACCACGGGCGGGAAGCCATGACGCGAATCAGGGTTCTTTTCAGCGCCGCGCTGCTGTCAGGGTTGGTGAAATGGATTGACGTGTTCGCCTGGACGATACCGCGTTGGTCGCCCACCCCTACGCTAGAACGCCTGACCTTCACGGCCGACCCATCGCTGATGCTCATCGGCTTTGGCAGCATCATCGGCATTCGCGTGGGTCTTACGCTGCTGCTCGGCGCCGCGCTGGCATGGGGCGGGCTAGCGCCGGGGCTGATCGACCATGGCTGGGTGGTGCTCGCCCCAGACGCCAGCGGCCCACAGTTTGCCGCACTGGTGGAATGGCTGTTGTGGCCCGGCGTGAGCCTGATGGTTTGTGCGACCCTGACGTCCTTGGCGGTTCGGCTGTTGCAAGAGCGCCGACGAGTGCCCGCCGACCTCAGGGCAACTCGCGCACCGTGCACCAAGATACGATTCTCCCCCTGGCCCGCTTCGGGGCTGTTGCTCTCCATCGCACTGGTGGTGCCCCTGCAAGCGCTACTGTTCGGGATCGACTGGTGGATGGCCCTGTTGAGCATTCCATTGGCGGTTTGCCTGGCCGTGGTCGCTGCGCGCGTGGTCGGCGCCACCGGCATCGCGCCGATTGGTGCTATCGGCAAGCTGTCACAATTGAGCTTCGGCTTGATCGCCCCAGGCCAGGTGACCATCAACCTGATGAGCGCCAACACGGCGGGTGGCGCGGCCGGGCAATCCACCGACCTGATGAACGACTTCAAGGTCGGCCAGGCGATCGGCGCCACGCCGCACAAGCAGCTGATCGCGCAGTGCATCGGAATCCTTATCGGCAGCGTGTTTGGCGTACTGGTCTACCTGACGCTGATTCCCGATCCGCAGGCCCTGCTGCTCACCCAGCAGTGGCCCGCACCGGCCGTGGCGACCTGGAAGGCCGTGGCCCAAACGCTGACGCAGGGGCTGCAGGCACTTTCTCCGGAAATCCGCTTCGCGATCGTCGCCGGTAGCTTTGTTGGCGTGCTGCTGGGCGCGTTGGACAGCCTGCTGCCGCAACGGGCGGCTCGCTGGCTGCCGAGTACGGCCGCGTTGGGGTTGGCCTTCATATTGCCGGCGTCGATCAGCATGATGATGGGTTCGGGGGCAGTACTTACCTGGCTGGTCAGCTGTCGTTGGCCGAACGTCACTGAACGGTTTGCGATTACAGCGGCAGCGGGGTTGATTGCTGGTGAGAGCATTCTTGGGGTGGGGGCGTCGTTCTGGGAGATGCTGCGGACGTTGTAAGCGCGAGAATGCACCACCCACAAAAAAGCCCCATTTCCAGGGGCTTTGATGAAGAATATGGCGGAAGCGTAGAGATTCGAACTCTAGGATAGTTGCCCATCGACGGTTTTCAAGACCGTTGCCTTAAACCACTCGGCCACGCTTCCAGCTTGCTTTGCGGCGGCAATCATACCGTAATGAAACAAGCTGTCAAACTCTCTGTGTCGCGGGTTGCGGCAGCTCTGATATCCTCATTGCAACCATACGTTTCAACCCACAGGTTTCATCAAGGAGTGTCGCCATGCGCGAACAGGATTATGCCGTACAACACGGCCAGCAGGCCGAGCAGCAGGAGGTCAGCCGTGTCCTGCGCAACACCTACAGCCTGCTGGCGCTTACCCTCGCCTTCAGCGGCGTCATGGCCTTCGTGGCCCAGCAGATGCGCGTCGGCTACCCGAACGTGTTCGTGGTGCTGATCGGTTTCTACGGGCTGTTCTTCCTCACCGCCAAGCTGCGTGATTCGGTCTGGGGCCTGGTGTCCACCTTCGCCCTCACCGGCTTCATGGGCTTCATCCTCGGCCCTATCCTCAACCGCTACCTGGGCATGAGCGGTGGCGCCGAAGTGGTCAGCTCGGCCTTCGCCATGACCGCCCTGGTGTTCGGGGGCCTGTCGGCGTACGTGCTGATCACCCGCAAGGACATGAGCTTCCTCAGCGGCTTCATCACCGCAGGCTTCTTCGTCCTGCTGGGTGCCGTGGTGGCCAGCTTCTTCTTCCAGATCAGCGGCCTGCAACTGGCGATCAGCGCGGGCTTCGTGCTGTTCTCGTCGGTGTGCATCCTGTTCCAGACCAGCGCGATCATCCACGGCGGCGAGCGTAACTACATCATGGCGACCATCAGCCTGTATGTATCGATCTACAACCTGTTCGTCAGCCTGCTGCAACTGTTCGGCCTCATGGGCCGCGACGACTGATCGGCCTCGATGCAACAAGAGCCCGCTTCGGCGGGCTTTTTTGTGGATGATGCCCACCCTATCGCGGGGCAAGCCCGCTCTCCCCCTACCCCAAACCCGCCTCGCCCCGTAGAATGCGCTCCTTTTTTCTACCGGGGCAGCTTTCCCATGAGTTCCATCGAACACGGGCCGGGCGCGGCGGCGCCTGTCAATGAACTGGTCCTCGGCCTCGAGGACAAGCCACGGCCGTTGATCGGCCTGCTGGCTGCGCTGCAGCACCTGCTGGCGATCATCGTCCCGATCGTCACCCCGGGCCTGCTGATCTGCCAGGCGCTGGGCGTGTCGCCGCGCGATACCAACTTGATCGTGTCCATGTCGCTGGTGATTTCCGGTATCGCCACCTTCGTCCAGTGCAAGCGCTTCGGGCCGTTCGGTGCCGGGTTGCTGATCGTGCAGGGCACCAGCTTCAATTTCGTCGGGCCCCTGATCGCAGGTGGCGCGCTGATGGTCAAGCAAGGCACGCCGGTGGAAGGCGTGATGGCGGCGATCTTCGGTGTGGTGATCGCCGGCTCCTTCGTGGAGATGGGCGTGTCACGCATCCTGCCCTTCGTCAAACGCCTGATCACGCCGCTGGTGACCGGTATCGTGGTGCTGATGATTGGTCTGACCCTGATCAAGGTCGGCCTGATCAGCATGGGCGGTGGCTTCACCGCCATGGGCAATGGCACTTTCGCCAACGGTGAGAACCTGCTGCTGTCGGGCGTGGTGCTGGCGATCATCGTGGTGCTCAACCGCATTCCGGTGGTGTGGATGCGCAGTTGCGCCATCGTCATCGCCCTGGCCGTGGGGTATGCCCTGGCGGGCTACCTGGGCCGCCTGGACTTCACCGGCATGCACGAGGCGGCACTGTTCCAGGTACCGATGCCCCTGCATTTCGGCCTGAGCTTCTCCTGGGCGCTGTTCATCCCGATGCTGGTGATCTACCTGGTGACCGCCCTGGAAGCCATCGGTGACGTCACCGCCACCAGCAAGGTCTCGCGCCAGCCGGTCGAAGGCCCGTTGTGGATGCAACGCATCAAGGGTGGCGTACTGGTCAACGGCGCTAACTCGCTGCTAGCTGGGGTGTTCAACACCTTCCCCAGCTCGATCTTTGCCCAGAACAATGGCGTCATCCAGCTCACCGGCATCGCCAGCCGCCATATCGGCGTATGGATCGCCATCATGCTGGTGCTGCTGGGCCTGTTCCCGAGCGTCGCCGGGGTGATCCAGGCAGTGCCGGAGCCGGTGCTCGGTGGCGCGGCCATGGTGATGTTCGGGGCGGTGGCGGCCTCGGGGATCAACATCCTGGCCAGCACCCGCCTGGACCGCCGCGCGCTGCTGATCATCTCCGTTTCCCTGGCCCTGGGCCTGGGTGTGGCCCAGGTGCCGGAGTTCCTGGCGCACATGCCGTCGGCCCTGCGCAATGTGCTGGAGTCGGGGGTGGCCACCGGTGGCATCTGTGCCCTGGTACTGAACTGGTTCCTGCCGGAGAGCAAGGAAAACGCCTGACAGGCACCTGGCCAACCGACAAAGCCCGCGCCTGCCTGCACGGGCTTTTTGCTTTATCATGGCCGCATTACTTTGCACGAGTTGTCCATGAAATTCGCTATCGCGGTGTTTTCACCAGCCCATGCGCCCTCTTCGCGCCGTGCTCTGCGCTTTGCCGAGGCCGCGCTGGCAGGCGGGCATGAGATTGCCCGGCTGTTTTTCTATCAGGATGGGGTACACAGCGCCTCGGCCAACGTGGTCGCGCCCCAGGACGAACAGGACATCGCCGCCCAGTGGCGTACCTTCATCGAGGCTCACCGGCTCGATGCCGTGGTGTGCATCGCCGCAGCCCTGCGCCGGGGTGTGCTCGACGAAGCCGAAGCCAACCGCTACCAGCGCCCGGCGGTGAACCTGCCCAAGCCTTGGGAGCTGTCGGGCCTTGGGCAGTTGCATGAAGCCGCGCAAACCGCCGACCGTCTGGTCTGCTTCGGAGGCGACTGAGATGGCCAAATCCTTGTTGATCATCAGCCGCCAGGCGCCCTGGAACGGCCCGTCCGCCCGCGAGGCACTGGACATCGCCCTGGCCGGCGGTGCCTTCGATCTGCCGCTGGGCATGCTGTTTCTCGATGATGGCGTGTTCCAGCTCGCCCCAGGGCAGCAGCCTGCAGCGCTGCAGCAGAAGAACCTGGCCGCCAACCTCCAGGCGCTGCCGATGTTCGGCGTCGATGAGCTGTTCGCCTGTGGCCACAGCCTGGCCGAACGCGGCCTGGCCGGTGACGCCCTGGAGCTGCCGGTACAGGTGCTGGACGATGCGGCCCTGGCCGCCCTGATTGCCCGTTTCGACCAGGTGGTGACACTCTGATGACGACCCTGCATGTAATCAGCCACTCGCCCTTCGGCGACAACCGCCTGGACAGCTGCCTGCGCCTGCTGGGTGCCGAGGACGCCCTGCTGCTGTGCGGCGATGCGGTCTATGCCCTGCGCCCAGGCAGCGAGCCGCTGCGCAAATTGCAGACCGCCGGCCTGCAGGGCCGCCTGTTCGCCCTTGCCGAAGACCTGCAGGCCCGCGCCATCGACAGCCCGCTGGCCCAGACGGTGGACTATCCCGCGTTCGTCGAGCTTTCCCTGCATCACGACAAGGTCAACAGCTGGCTATGAGCATTCTGACTGTCGGTGATCGGCAGATCGCCCTGGACAAAGATGGCTTCCTGGTCGACCTGCAAGACTGGTCCCACCCTGTCGCCGAAGCCCTGGCCGAGCGCGAAGGCATTCCGTTGACCGGCGACCATTGGGAAGTCCTTGAACTGCTGCGCCAGTTCTACGCCGAATACCAGCTCTCGCCGGCGACGCGCCCGCTGATCAAGTACACCGCACTCAAGCTGGGCCCGGAAAAGGGCAACAGCCCGCACCTGAACCGCCTGTTCAACGGCACTCCCGCCAAACTTGCCGCGAAGCTCGCGGGCCTGCCCAAGCCGACCAATTGCATATGACCGAACGCCCCTCCGAGCTGCGCCCGCTCACCCTGCAAACCCCAGCCGAACACCCCTTCGCCGAATTCGTGCGTATTCTCGGCAAAGGCAAGCGCGGTGCCCGCGGCCTGACCCGCGAAGAGGCCCGTGCGGCCATGACCTTATTGCTCGAAGGCAAGGTCGAGGACACCCAGCTGGGCGCCTTCCTGATGCTGCTGCGGCACAAGGAAGAAAGCGCCGAGGAGCTGGCCGGCTTCACCGAAGCCCTGCGTGCGCACCTGCAGGCACCCAGCATCGCCGTGGACCTGGACTGGCCCACCTACGCCGGCAAGAAGCGCCACCTGCCGTGGTACCTGCTGGCGGCCAAATGCCTGGCCGCCAACGGCACGCGTATCCTCATGCATGGCGGCGGCGCGCATACCGCCGGGCGCCTGTACAGCGAGCAGCTGCTGGGCCTGCTGGATATCCCCCTGTGCCGAGACTGGCCGTCGGTGGACAAGGCCCTGGGCACACACGGCCTGGCCTTCGCGCCCCTGCAGGATTGGGCACCCCAGCTGCAACGGATGATCGACCTGCGCAACACCCTCGGCCTGCGCTCACCCATCCATTCCCTGGCCCGCGTACTCAACCCCCTGGGGGCCCGCTGCGGCCTGCAGAGCATCTTCCACCCCGGCTACCAGGCCGTACACCGCGAAGCCAGCCGCCTGCTGGGCGACCCTGCCGTGGTGATCAAGGGTGACGGCGGCGAGATCGAGGTCAATCCCGATGTCATCAGCCACCTCTACGGCACCACTGCCGGCGAAGCCTGGGACGAAGAATGGCCGGCATTGAGCGCTCAACGCCACGTCAAGCCAGCCAGCCTGCAACCGGAGCACCTGCTCGCGGTGTGGCGTGGCGAAGCCGAGGACAGCTATGGCGAACTGGCCGTGGTCGCCACCCTAGCCCTGGCCCTGCGTGGCCTTGGTCAACCCCGGGAGCAGGCGTTCGAAACGGCGCGCAGCTATTGGGCGAACCGCAAACACATCGAATAAATCGATCTGAATGGCGCGGTCTTTGCGCTATTTATTCGAACGCTTTTGCCTAGACTGAGCTCCAACGACAAACGACTTTGTTCCGAGGAGCTC
Organism: Pseudomonas sp. NY15356; assembly: GCF_048068175.1. Taxonomy (NCBI): domain Bacteria; kingdom Pseudomonadati; phylum Pseudomonadota; class Gammaproteobacteria; order Pseudomonadales; family Pseudomonadaceae; genus Pseudomonas; species Pseudomonas sp. NY15356. Next base: position 166,619 of record NZ_JBLUPW010000009.1, read on the forward strand.
ACCATGGGCCTTTTGATCGACGGCCGCTGGCATGACCAGTGGTACCAGAACAGCAAGGACGGCGCGTTCCAGCGCGAGAACGCCCAACGCCGCAATCAGCTACCAGCTGCCGAAGCCGGGCGCTATCACCTGTACGTCTCGCTGGCCTGCCCCTGGGCCCACCGCACCCTGATCTTCCGTGCCCTCAAAGGCCTCGAGCCGCTGATCGACGTCTCGGTGGTGAGCTGGTTGATGGGCGAACATGGCTGGACCTTCGACCAGCAGACGGGCTCGACCGGCGACCACCTGGACGCCCTGCAGTACCTGCACCAGCGCTACACCCAGGACGACCCGCACTACACCGGGCGCGTGACCGTGCCGGTGCTGTGGGACAAGCAGGAAAAGCGCATCGTCAACAACGAGTCGGCCGAGATCATCCGCATCTTCAACAGCGCCTTCGACGAACTGACCGACAACCGCCTGGACCTCTACCCCGAGCCGCTGCGGGCGACCATCGATGCGCTGAACGAGCGCATCTACCCGGCAGTGAACAACGGCGTATACCGCGCAGGCTTCGCCACCACCCAGGATGCCTACGAGGCCGCCTTTGACGAAGTGTTCGCCGAGCTGGACCATCTGGAAGCGTTGCTAGGTCGCCAGCGCTACCTGGCCGGCGAGTACCTGACCGAAGCCGATGTGCGCCTGTTCACCACCCTGGTACGCTTCGATGCGGTGTACCACGGGCATTTCAAGTGCAACCTGCGGCGCCTGGCCGACTACCCGAACCTGTCCAACTGGCTGCGTGAGCTGTACCAGTGGCCGGGCGTGGCAGGCACAGTGAACATGGAGCATATCCAGAAGCACTACTACTTGAGCCACAAGACCATCAACCCGAACGGGATCGTGCCCAAGGGGCCGCTGCAGGATTTCAACCAACCTCATGATCGGGAACGATTGGCGGGGAAAGGGATCTGGCAGGGTTGATCAAAACGGGGCTGCTTTGCAGCCCTTTCGCGGGCGGAGGGCGCGCCGCAAGGGGGGGGGTGGGGGGGGCGGGTGGGGCGCAAAGGGCCCCCACCGGGCCCCACCGGGGAACGGGCCCGCAGGGC
>NZ_JBLUPW010000010.1:0-161669 GCF_048068175.1 Pseudomonas sp. NY15356
CACCAGGTACACCTGCTCGTGGGGGTTGTAGATGCGCTCGCCTGGTTGCAGGGTGACGAAGGGGACTTCGCGGCCCTGGTTGTCGGTCAGGTAGATGAAGCTACCGCTGCGACGCAGGCTCTGCTCCCAAGGCAGCACCCAGCCACGGCCGAGCACGCTGTCGACGGTCAGGTCGCTGGCGTAGAAGCGCGACCATTCGATCGGCATGAGGCCCGGGAGGCTGAAATCGACTTCGTCGTGAATGACCTTGCGCCCAGTCGTGAGGTCGACCGGGTTGCCCACCAGGCCGCCCACGGCACGCTCGATCGCGGGGCCGACCACATAACGGCTGGCCACCTCGCCGGCCACGAACCCGGCGGTGAACTTGGCCACGCACGGCATGATGGCCTTCATGCCGGCCTGGCTACCGGCCTTGATCAACTGCGCGATGCCGCCAGCAGCACCCGCGATGGCCATCAGCACATCGACGGTGGTGCGTAGCCATTCAGGTACTTCATCATCTACCGGCAGGTAACGGTAGGTACCGCCGCCGATGATGACGTTGTCCGAGCCACTGGTAATGGTCGCGCCGCAAGTCAGCTTGTCGCCATTGCGTGCGGCGGCCACGCTGTTGATGAAGACGTTGGTCGAGCCTTCGGCGATCTGCACCGGCCCTGGGTGCTTGTCGCAGGCACCGATGCTTTTTTCGACGCGGGCGGCCTTGCGGCTATTGATGAAGACGTTGGGGGAGGCCGTCGTTATCGTCCCTGAGGGGGATGAGAACATTTTGCCTATCGCCTCCCCTGCGGCAACCAGCAAGCTGCCCCCTACACCTGCCGCGAGACCGGCCAGCAAGGCCACGCCGAACCCGCATGTGAACGTGGCGATGGCCACCGTGGCCACCAGCGCGATCCCCAGGGCGGCTCCGATCAGGAAGCCCCCCAGCGCGCTGGTGTGCGAAATCTCGTCGCCGAACCTGGCCGCTTCGAACATGAGGGGTTACTCCTGTTCGCCGGGCTCGGCGCTGGTGACGTCGGGGTTACGTGGGGTGAAGCTGGCCAGCAGGTTGTCCCAGTCCTGGTTTTGCTGAGGGCTGAAGTCGGCCTGCGCAGTGGTCGAAAAGATCAATGCACGCCCGGGGCTGATGATGAAGGCGGCTTGACGCTGGTACAGCGGGCGCCCTTGGTTCATGTAGTAGGCGTCGATCTGGATGCCGGGAATCGGCGCGGTCGTGGAAAGCGAGACGGGCTTGTTGCCCATGCGGGTATAGCCGCGCAGCTTGGAGGTCAACATCTTGACCTGGCGATCCACATACGCTTGCAGGGCTTCGTCCGGCAGCAGGGTGTCCCGCGATATGGTGATGCTCAACGGCGCAGGAACACTGGCCCCCAGAACGAACATATTGACCGTACGGTCCTCGAAACCTGCCGGCAGCGTGATGCCACCTTCCTGCAATTCATAGTCCATGTGATGAAAATTCCTGATAACGAAAACGTTCGGGTCAGCGCAATGCAAGGCCGTCGAGCATACGGTCGAAGTCGGTCAGCCATTGGCTGAGGCTCGGTCGGGTCGGGTCGATCACGCAGGAGATATCCAGCCATTGCAGCGAGTCGCTACCCTCGACCGGCACCAGTGCCCCGACCATCCGCCCATGTCGGGGTTCATGGCCGGCATTGAAGTGAAAATCCACGGCTTTGGCCGGGCTGCCGGCCACGTAGCAGTCACGCTGGCGGATCACGCGCAGTTGCGGGTTCAATTCACGCAACGCCTGGATTGCAGCCTCGAACAACTGCTCCAAGGTTTGCCGAGAGCGGACATCACGGCGGCGGATCTTCAGGGTAACCGGCTCGCCTTCATGTTCGAGGGTGGTCTGGATGTCGCGGAAACGAAAGCCGACTGGAAATTGCAGCGTGAAACCACCAAAGGTGAAACCGCTGGCCACATCCTGCAGCGCGACAGGTACCGGCTCCGGCTCGACCACCGGCTCCGGTACGCTGGCGGCTTGCGCCAGCTCGGCCAGGCGGGCGGCTTCCTGTTGGGCTTCGCGCTTGGCGGAAATGCGGTCGTAGATCGACGTCCTGCTCATCTCTACCCGCCTCAGTCGTTGATCCGTACGGGAGCGCCGGTGATCTGCGTGAGGTCGGTACTGTTGGTGGTGATGACCTTGCCTTTGATCTCGATGCCTTCCGGGGTCAGCTTGATGCTGCTGTCGCCTACCTGCAGGATGATGTGCTGCTTGGCCGCCACCTGAATGAACTGGTTGTCGACCTGAAGGGTGTAGGAGCCCTCGGTGACCTGCACCACGGTATCTTTCTTGACCGTCTCGGTGTGCGCCCCACCCACCGTGATCGTCCGGTTGTTCCCCACATCATGGGTCTCGTCCAGTTCGATCTCGGTGTCCATGTTGCGCTCGGCGTGCATGATGATCTGCTCGGCGCCGGCCTTGTCTTCGAAGCGGAAGAAGTTGGCGGTTCCGCCATCGCCTTTCGTCGAGCGGGTCAAGAAGCCGCTCTGGGTCTTGTTCGCCGGCAGCGACCATGGCGGGGTGTTGGAAGTGTTGTACAGGCTGCCCATGATCAGCGGACGGTCCGGGTTGCCGTCGAGGAATACCACCACCACTTCGTCGCCGACGCGTGGGATCTGGATGCTACCGAACCCGCCACTGGCGCCGGTTTGGGCGACGCGTACCCAGCAGGAGCTCTGGTCGTTGAATTCGCCGTTGCGGTCCCAATGGAACTGCAACTTCACCCGGCCCAGTTCATCGGTATAGATTTCTTCGCCAGGGGGGCCGACGACGATGGCGGTCTGCGGGCCGGTAATGGCCGAGCGCGGGGTATGCAGCTCAGGCCGGAATGGAATCTTGCGACGGATGCAGGTGAACCCGTTGCGGTAACCGGCTTCGCCATCATTGGCGTAGTTGTTCTGCCCCCAGTGGTTGACCGACAGGATCAGGAACTGTCGATCGTCCGGGGCATCGTTGTCATGGTCGTAGTGCTGGGTCAGCTCGAAATAATGCCCAGGCTCCATCGCTCGGCAGTTGCTCTCACCGTTGAAGGTCTTGCCGTTGACCTCCATCGCTTCGAGGCGATGGCGTGCTTTGCGCATGCCTTCGTCGGCATTTGCGTACCCATAAAGGCCTTCGTATTCGAACACTTCGTAGTGGCCGATATCGCCCTGCTGGTTGACCGAATTGAGCTGGACCAGATGCGGGTTGCCGGGCTGCTTGTAATCGAACGACTTGAGCGTCAGGCGTGTCGGCTGGAAGCGGCGTGCCGCGGACCAGGAGGTGATCGAGTCGGCTGTCTCGGTCACCGATGCGCTGTGATAACGGATCACCGGCTGGCGCTCGAGCTGAGGGAGCATGCTGCTGTCATCGCTGATGATCATGCGATGGCCTTCCTGGCTGTGCTGGAAGGTGAAGAACAGCCCTTCCTGCTCCAGCAGGCGCAACACGAAGTTCAGGTCGGATTCCTGGTATTGCGTGCAATAGCTGATCGGCTTGAGCGGCTGGCTTAGGCGGAACTCATGGTCCGCCAGCGTGAGGTAGTAGGCGAAGACTTCCTTGACGATCTGCTCGGTGGTCTTGTCCTGGAAGATGCGCGAGTCGCGACGGCGGCTGAGGATCCAGATCCAGGGCACGAGCTCGGCGGTGTAGTTGGCGATGCCACCATCGGCGCCGGTATGCACGAAGTCCGATACATGTGCGCTGATGTACTTGGTACTGCCGTCGGCCAGTGCGATCCCCAGGGTGACCTTCTTGCCGATCAGTTTCTTGAGTTCGATGCGGGCATCCTGGGAGATGAGCTCTACCTGGAAACTGAACAGTTCGGAGATCGCTTCCCGGCCGCTGAAGCTGAGCAGCTGCAGCTCTTGTTCCGGGGGCAAGGGGGAATCGAAGGTGAACAGGCGTTGATGCTGGGTGAGCATCGACTCGAGGGCGTCCGTAATCATACCAATGCATCCTGCATCAAGCTGGAAATCGACTAATGAAAACGTGCTTGACAGAGGCTGTCAAATGATGGCGATACGCCATACCACGCTCTGGTGACGCCCGCCCGCAGTCACCAGAGGCGCTGGGGAGGATGTGAAGCGGTATACGCTTTATCGATTTATTGCTACGGATTTTACCCACCGGTTTGATCTGGTGGACTTTCGGGGTGTAGGCTCCTTGCGCTTAGCCATGAGGCAGTACACAGCGAATTTCAGGGAGCGTCGCCATGAGCGTGAGTGAAAGCCAACTCAGCCAACTAGACCGGGAAATGGATCAGAATCACCGGGAAATGGTGATCATGACGCTGGAGGACTTTCACGCACAGGCCCAGTTCGCCCAGCAGAAACACTGTGCCACCCAGCCACCGCTGGCCTGTAACCGCACACAGGGCGAGATGCTGAATGGCACATGGCAAAGCGTGAAGTCCACCTACAATGGCGTGCCTCATTCCTTCGTCAATACGACCTGGGGCGTTCCCACGGCCATGGCGGCCTGGGACGCGAGGAACATCACCGCGTTCATCCGCGACATGAATGGCATCGGCACGAAAGTGCGTTACACGGTGCGCAACGGCAAGCAGTACGTGATCCTCACCGGCTATCCCGGCCTGCGCAAAACACTCAACGCGCCGCGCTATGGCATCCAGAACGCCAAGCTGGTCAGCATGGGCATCGGCAAATATGGCGTGCGCGGCTCGTCCATCAAAGGGTTCAAGCTTTCCTGCTATGTGGCCGTCGCCATCGAGGTAGCCGAATGGGTATTTGGTGACGAGCACATCATGAGCGACCTGTTCGGCGGCGTCGGCGTGGAGTTGATCAAGGCGGGCATCGCCTCGGCGCTCGGCTACGCCGCGGCGCTGGCCGTTGGCTCATTGTTCACCGCCGCTGCCGCACCGGTCATTGCCGGAGCGCTCGTCGTATTTGCGGTAGGGCTTGGGCTTAACGCGCTGGACAACCATTTCGGCATCAAGAATGCCGTCAAGGCCGGCTTGCGCTATGCAGTGGATCACATCCAGGCGATCCACAAAACGATCACCGAAATCAAGCCAGCCGACCTGCGCCGCTACGCGGAGCAAACCGCTGCCGACGTCGCGGGTAAAATTGCCGACGAGCTTTACGATGAAGCCAAGTCCTGGATCATCCGCAAATTGCGTCCAGACGGCATTGACCTGCCAACCTGGCCAAGCGCACCCAGGCTGCCATCGATGCCGTCAATGCCTTCGCTGCCAACGTTCAATCTACCCAAGTTCTGACGATGAAAACACACTCTTCACAGATATCCTCCGAACCGACGGCACTGAAGATCAGGTCGTTGGCAGTGATCATGCTCATTGCATTTCTGCTGGTCGGCGCCATCTCGGTGTACGCCTATATCCACTACCTGTTCCCGCTGTACGGCAGGCTCCTGCGCGGCGCCCCCGTCGTGGAAACGCCGTACCTGGCGTTCGGGTTGCTCATGGCGCCTCCCGCGCTGGCCATTCTGCTGGTCGGCAGCGCGATCTGCGCCTGGACCGGCAAGAAGTTCGACCCGCCTCCCGCTTCACGGCTGCACCGTTTCCAGACCTTGATGTTCGGGTTGTCATTGAAGACGCTGCTGTATGTGGTACCGGCAGTGATGGTCCTGACTACCCTGGCTCTGCTTGCCAGGGGGTATTCGCCCTGCTCGAAGCTACTGATCTCCGGGTCTGCTTGGCAGCTGTTCTGGGTCAATGACGAACGGGTGTGCTTCAAGCCGGATCACTACATCAATGACAACTGGCCGTGCAAGGTCATCGATGGCAAGGATGTTTGCGTTCAGGTCGATGGGCTATAGCTCTAGGCGGCGCCATTGGAGCTGCTGCGCGCCCCATCGCGGGACAAGCCCGCTCCCACAAGGTAGCGGGTCGCAGGGCCACTGTAGGAGCGGGGCTTGCCCCGCGATGGGCTGCATGACAGCCCCGGGCTCGTTTGACTCAAGCACAGGTATTCCAACACCCTCTCCAGTCGCGTAGAGTTTTTTCCACGCGAACCCAGGGCTGTATCAGGAATGGACAAATACGCGCCGCGTCAGTGGCTCCCCCACGAAAAGCCCAGCCTTCCTGGTTCACCCTCCACGCCCCTGCATGCGCCTGCCACACGCCTGGCCTACGGCCTGGTCGGGCTGCTGGTGGCCATCACCGGGGGCTTGGGTAACGCGCTGGTCACCGCCAACCTCACCTTCCTGCAACGCGCACTGGGCGCCACCAGTGCGGAAATGGCCTGGCTGCCTGCCGCCTTCGTGATGACCAACGTGTCGATGAACCTGCTGCTGGTGAAATTCCGCCAGCAGTTCGGTTTGCGCGCCTTCACCGAGGTGTTCCTGGTGCTCTATGCCCTGGTCACCTTCGCCCACCTGTTCGTCAACGACCTCAACTCGGCCATCGCCGTGCGTGCGGCGCACGGCATGGTCGGGGCGGCGTTGAGCTCGCTGGGCCTTTACTACATGATCCAGGCCTTCCCGGCACAGTGGCGCCTCAAGGCCATGGTGCTGGGCCTGGGCGCCTCGCAGCTGGCCGTGCCGCTGGCCCGGGTGTTCTCCGAAGACCTCCTGCAGATCGCCGAATGGCGCGGCCTGTACATGTTCGAACTGGGCCTGGCATTGGCCGCGCTGGGCTGCGTACTGTTGCTCAAGCTGCCGCCGGGCGATCGTTTCAAGACCTTCGAGCCCCTGGACTTCCTGACCTTCTCGCTGATGGCCAGCGGCACCGCCCTGCTCTGCGCCGTGCTGTCCCTGGGGCGTATCGACTGGTGGCTGGAGGCGCCGTGGATCGGCGTCGCGCTGGCAGCGTCCATCGCCCTGGTGTGCTCGGGGCTGGCCATCGAACACAACCGCAGCAACCCCTTGCTGATGACCCGTTGGCTGGGCAGTGGCGCGGTGGTACGCCTGGCCTTGTGCGTGATCCTCATCCGCATGGTCACTTCCGAGCAATCCACCGGTGCGGTGGGCTTCCTGCAGGCGCTGAACCTGGGCAGCGAACAGATGCGCAGCCTGTACTGGGTCATGCTGCTGGGCGCGGCCACGGGGCTGCTGACCAGCGCCCTGACCATCAACCCCGCGCACCTGGTCACGCCATTGTTCATTTCGCTGGCGGCCATGGCGGCCGGGGCCTTCATGGACAGCAGCTCGAGCAACCTTACCCGCCCGCACCAGATGTACCTCAGCCAGTTCATGCTGGCCTTCGGCAGCACCTTCTTCCTCGGCCCGTCCATGGCCCTGGGCATCAGCCATGTGCGCACCAACCCGCGCAACCTGGTGAGTTTCTCGGTGATGTTCGGGATCTGCAACAACCTGGGCGGCCTGATCGGCGCGGCCCTGCTGGGCACGTTCCAGACGGCGCGGGAGAAGTTCCATTCAAGCCATATCGTCGACCGCCTGAGCTACCTCGAACCGCTGGTCCACGCCCGGGTCCAAAGTGGTGGCGCCGGCTACGCGGGGGTGATCGCCGACCCGGGCCTGCGCAGCGAGATCGGTACGCGCCTGTTGGCCAACGCGGCCACCCGCGAGGCCAACATCCTGGCCTACAACGATGTCTTCATGCTGATCGGCAGCATTGCCGTGGCCACCATGATCTGGATCCTCATTCGCAGCTTCTGGCTCTGGTACACCCGGCCCGCTGCCGCCCCCGACACTTCACGCGATGCTTCGAGCCGATGACCCAACCGACCCAGTCCACGACCACCACCGCCCTCGCCGAAACGCCCGAAGGCACCGCGCCGCCCAGCGAGCCCGGCAGCCAGGTGCGCACCCGGCGGGTGCGTATCCTCTCCTCGATCAGCTTCGCCTGCGTGGCCCTGGCTGGCGTGCTGCTGGTGCTCTATGCCTGGCGCCTGCCACCGTTCGGCAGCGCCATCGAGAGCACCGAGAACGCCCTGGTGCGCGGCCAGGTGACGATCATCGGGCCGCAGCTGGCCGGCTATATCGTCGACGTGCCGGTGCATGACTTCCAGTTCGTCAAGCGTGGCGACCTGCTGGTGCAGCTGGACGACCGCATCTACAAGCAGCGCCTGGCCCAGGCCATCGCCCAGTTGAAACAGCAGCAGGCGGCCCTGGCCAACAACCTGCAACAGCGCAAGAGTGCCGAAGCCACCATCGCCCAGCGCCAGGCGGCCATCACCGACGCCAGTGCCCAGGCCGACAAGGCCCGCGCCGACCTGCGTCGCAACCAGGCCCTGGTCAGCGACGGCTCGGTGTCGCGCCGAGAGCTGGACCTGGCCCGGGCCAGCCATGCCGCTGCGGTGGCCAGCCTGGCACAGGCCAAGGCGGCCCTGGAAATCGCTCGCCAGGACCGCGAAACGGTGGTGGTCAACCATGCGTCCCTGGAGGCTTCGGTGGAGAACGCCAAGGCGGCCGTGGAGCTGGCACGCATCGACCTGGACAACACCCGGGTCACGGCACCACGCGACGGCCAGCTGGGGCAGATCGGCACGCGCCTGGGGGCGTACGTCAATTCCGGCGCGCAGTTGATGGCGCTGGTGCCCGATACCTTGTGGGTGATCGCCAACATGAAGGAAACCCAGATGGCCAATGTGCGCATCGGCCAGCCGGCGACCTTCACCGTGGATGCACTGAACCACCTCAAGCTGCGTGGGCATGTGCAGCAGATCTCGCCGGCCACCGGCTCGGAGTTCGCCTTGCTGCAGGCGGACAATGCCACCGGCAACTTCGTCAAGATTGCCCAGCGCATCCCGGTGCGCATCACCGTCGACCCCGACCAGCCGCAAGCCAAGCGCTTGCGCCCGGGGATGTCCGTGGTGGTGAGTATCGATACCGCGCAGTAGCCCTGCGCCCGACTGCACATCATTCATTGAGCCAGCAGCGCTTCTGTGGGCTTTAGCCGCGAAGAATCCTACGCGATGCATGGCACCGGCTACGCCGGTGTTCGCGGCTAAAGCCCCAGGGATATCGCAGGCCTTGAGAGCGGCAGCACTCTCGGTGGGAGCGGGCTTGTCCCGCGATTAGGCCGGGCCCGATATCACCGTCGCCTGGCAAGGGCTTCGCCCTTGATCGCGGGACAAGTCGGACCGCCGCACCGCCGCTCCCACAGGGGCAGCATTGGCCGCTGCGCAGCCCGCAAGGGCTGGGTGATCTCCCACGAAGCAAGCGGAGCCTGGGTCGTATTTGCACGGCTCTCAACCGAAGGCAATTTGAGCTTGTTCAGCACCATAGAATCTCCCACAGGGTAAGCAGATTGTTTGCGATAGCTCAGGGTGTCCAGTCCACGCCATGGTCCTCCAGGTAGGCTTCCACCGCCGCTCCCACCGTGGGGTGGAAGATGTCGTTGCCGATATGGCGGAGCACCTCCAGGCGCAGCAGCTTGTCCCTCACCGGGTCCGGCTGCGGGCACCTGCAGCCTCGGCGACCGGCGTCCGCGAGGAACTGCTGCTCACCGCGATGCCCTGGAACAACCCGGTCGCCAGGTTGGCAAGGCCCAGGCCGACCATTTCCTGGTTGGGATCGACCTGGGTGCGCGTCTTGGCGGCATAGGTACGCGACAACACGCTGGTGTCGGCGAACGACACCAGCGCCACCGCCGCGCCGCCGATCACCACCGTGGCCAGGTCGCCAAAGCCGATCAACGGGAACTCGAAGCCCGGCAAGCCCTGGGGCAGCGTGGCGACCACCACCGCGATGAGAATGCCCGGCAAGCGCTCCCAACGCTTGAGCAGCAAGATGATCGCCAGGGTGCCCGCCCCCAGGGCGAAGGCGTGCCAGTTGGCCTTGCCCTCGAGAAGCGCACGCGCCAATTGCACGGTGTCGCGCAACGGCCCGGTGCTCTGGCCGGAGATCCCGAACAGCTTGGGCGCCTGGCTGACCAGTACCGCCAAGGCGATGCCATTCATGTAGCCATAGCGGATGGGCTTGGACAGCAGCTCGGTGATGAACCCCAGCCGCAACAGCCCCGCCCCCACGCAGATCACTCCCGATACCAGGGCCATGGCGGCGGCCAGGGTAACGGCGCGCCCGGGGTCGCCCGCCGCCAACGGCAGCACCACGGCCAGGATGATCGGCACCAGGGCCGAATCGGGGCCCAGCACGAGGATCCGGCTGGGCCCGAACACCGCATAGGCCAGCAGCGGGACGATGGTGGCATACAGGCCATGGATACCCGGTACGCCCGAGGCCTGCGCGTAGGCGATGCCGACCGGTACCAGCATGGCCGTGAGCACCAGGCCGGCGACCAGGTCCCTGGGCAGCCAGCCCGGTGGGTAGTGACGCAGCACGCGCCAGCCCGGTACCCAGCGCTGCCAGCCCGTCAAGGTCGGCTCTGCTGCATATGCCAGGGGCTTCGGGGGCTGCGGCTCGGGTGGGCTGGGGGTGTCCATGGGCGTCTCGGCGACAGGTCAATGGAGTATGGATGAGCGCTGGCCGTTTGCCGCCCCGTAGGCCTACAGCCACCAGGCCAGCACGGCCGGCAGCCAGGCGAACGACAATACCGTCGAGCACATCACCAGGTTCGCCACCTGCTCCGGTTGGCGGTTGGCACGCACCGCGAGCAGGTAGTTGAACACCGCCACCGGCATCGACGACTGCACCACCAGCACCGCCCGCTCCAGCGGCTCCAGGCCCAGCACCGTGCCCACCCCCCAGCCCACCGCAGCGCCCAGCACGATGCGCAGGCCGCCTAGCAGCAGGCCACTGCCTACGTGGTGCAGGCGGATGCTGGCCAGGGAGACGCCGAGGGTCAGCAGCATCAGCGGGATGGTCATGCCGCCCAGCAGGTCGGCGGTATTGGCCAGCCAGCGTGGCAGCTCAAGGTCCAGGAAAATGATGGGCAAAGCCCCGGCCAGGCTGATCACGATAGGGTTGCGTAACAGCGCCTTGAACGACGCACTGGCGCCGGACATGGCGATGCCCAGGGTGAACTGGAAGATCGACAAGGTCAGGAAGAACGCCACGGCCAGGGCCAGGCCATGCTCGCCGAACGCATACAGGCTGATCGGCAGCCCCATGTTGCCGGTATTGGGGAACATGAAGGCCGGCATCAGCACCCGCCAATGCTGGCCGCTGGCACGGCTGACGATGAAACCGGCCAGGGCCATGCCCAACAGGCACAGCACACAGGCCAGGGCCATGCTGGTGAAGGCGGCAGGGTCCAGCTGGGTGCGGCTCAGGGTGGAGAGGACCAGGGACGGTGTACCGACCACCATGACGATGCGGGCGATGAATTCCGTGGGGTAGTCCTGGCCACGACGGGCCCAGGCATAGCCGATGCCGGCGACGATGAACACGGGGGCCAGGACGGCGAACAGCGAAGCCAGCATGGAGGGGTTCCTGCATCCGGAAGTGAGAAAAGCCCGCGTATTATGCGGGTAGCGCCGAGCCTGTGGGAGATAACCTCGCCCTTTGGGCTGCGCTGTCGAGCACAGAACAAGTGGCTGGTACTGCCCTTGTGGGAGCGGGCTTGTCCCGCGATCAGGCCCGCCTCGATATCACCGTCGCCTGGCAAGGGCTTCGCCCTTGATCGCGGGACAAGCCCGCTCCTACAGGAGATCGCGGTTTACTGAGCGGCCTTGTGCTGCGAAAGGGGTGCGTAGCAACCCCAGGGTCCGCAGAGCTCATGCCTCGGCCTGCGGCCTCCGGTCGCAGGGGGGAGCCCCTTGGGTAAAACGCGCCAAGGCCTTAGAATCGCGCCTCCTTTTCGCCCCGTTGCCCAATCCCAAGCCCCAACTGCCCGCCGAGGCGGTAAGCGGCGCCTGGGTCGCATCCCTTGCCAGGCACGTCCGCGCAGCCCTTGCGCCGTCGAAAAGGCACACTCGTGGCTTTTCTCAACTAGAGGTAACTATGTCTGCGCGTTTGCTGGCCATGGCGCTGGCACCCCTGCTTGGGCTGTTCATCATTGCCCTGGGCAACGGCTTCCTGTCTTCCCTCACCACTTTGCGCCTGGGCGATGCCGGCGAATCGGCGACCATGATCGGTATCGTCTCGTCGGCCTATTTCATCGGCCTGACCCTCGGCGCTATCTTCAACGACCGGCTGATCCTGCGCATCGGCCATATCCGCGCCTACACCAGCTTCGCCTCGCTGATCGCAGCGACCATCCTGCTGCAAGGGCTGTTCTACGACACCACCTGGTGGTTCGCCCTGCGCCTGATCAACGGCTGGGCCGCGGTGGGCGTGTTCCTGGTGATCGAAAGCTGGCTGCTGCTGGCCGGCGACCCGAAGATCCGCGGCCGCCTGCTGGCGTTGTACATGATCGCCTTCTACGGTGCCGGCGTGCTGGCCCAGGCCACCCTCGGCGAAATCACCGGCTGGGGCGCCACCGCGCCGTTCATGGTCGCAGGCATGCTGGCCACCCTGTCGGTGGTGCCGATCGTGGTATTGCCACGGGTGTCGCCGCTGCTCGACCAGGTCGAACCGCTCAAGCCGCGCCAGCTGCTCGGCATCGCGCCCACCGGCCTGGTCGGCTGCTTCGGCTCGGGCGTGGCCATCGCCGGCATCTATGCCCTGCTGCCGCTGTACCTGCAGCGCATCGGCATGGACGTGGGGGAAGTCGGCGAAATGATGGCCTGGGTGATCCTCGGCGCGATGCTGTTGCAGTACCCGGTCGGGCGCTGGTCCGACCGCAAGGACCGCCAACTGGTACTGATCGCCCTGGCGGCGATGTGCACCGTGCTGTCGGTGCTGATCGTGCTGCTGCCGTCCGATTCGGCGCTGCTGCCGGCCCTGCTGTTCCTGCTCGGTGGCGGAGTGTTCGCGCTGTACCCGGTGGCGGTCAGCAGCGCCGCCGACCGCGCCCCGTCCGATGCCCTGGTGCCGATGATCCAGGGCCTGCTGCTGATCAACTCGCTGGGCTCGTCCATGGCCCCGCTGGCCATTTCGCCGGTGATGAGCGCCTATGGTGAGGCCGGTCTGTTCTGGACCTTCGCGGTGATCAACCTGGCCATGGTCGGCTTCTTCCTGTGGCGCCGCGGCAAGCGCCCGGCACCGGAGCACCCGGCACCGTTCGCCCCCGCGGCCACCTTCTCGCCGACCGGTGCGGAGCTGCGGGTCACCGAGGAGCTGATGCACGCCGCCCAGGAACACCCGACCATGGCCGACGCGGTCAATGGCGAACACCCGGCACACCGGGCCGAGGCCAACTGACCGCCCGGGGGCTGCAGCGCAGCCCCTACCACTGGTCGCCTGCCGGGCACCCTGCTCGGCCTTGGGCAGACGAACCTAGGACAATCATCCCGACAGGAGATTCGCCATGGTTCGCCTACAGCCCCTGCTCCTGGCCCTGTGCCTGGGCCTTTCCAGCGCCGCCGCCGTTGCCGCCACCGACATGAACGGCGCCGGCAGCCCTCCCCACGACGACCATACTTCGGGCGAGCACCCTCGCGGCAGCACAGCCGGCGAAGGCAGCAGCACCAACAACCCCGGCGGCACCCAGGACAACGACAGCAGCGACACCGGCACCAATTCCGATGCCGCCGACGGCACTACCGGCGGTTCGAACAATACCGGCGAAGCGACCGGCACCGGTGCAGGCAGCTCCGGCGGGACCGCCGAGGACCAGGACAGCCGCTGAGCGCCGGCACAACCTGTAGGAGCGGGCTTGCCCCGCGAACACCGGCGCAGCCGGTGCCATGTCCCGTGCAGTCAGCGCCAATAGCGCGGGTCATCCGCCACGCGTTCATGGGCCTGGAACAACACCGGCAGCTGCTCCTTGAGAAAGTCCAGCCAGGTGCGCACCTTGGCATCGAGGAAATGGCGCGACGGGTAGATCGCGTAGATCTCCCGTTGGCGCAACCGATGGGGCGCCAACAACCGGCACAGGCGCCCTTCCTCGATCGCCTGGGTCGCGGAGTAGTACGGCAACAGGCCGATTCCCATGCCCAGTTCGGTGGCCTTGAGCATGGCGTCGGCGACATTGGTGAGGAAGGTGTCCTGGGGCACGATCACGCAGCTGTCCGGCCCTTCGAACGACCAGTCCTCCTCGAACAACGGGTCGACCGTACGCAGGCACACATGCGCGTGCAGATCTTCCGGGCGCCGGGGCACGCCGTGGCGGGCCAGGTACTCGGGAGAGGCGCAGAGAATGCTGTAGATGCTGCCCAGAGGAATGGCGATCAGCTGTGAGTCCGGCAGGCCCTGGCCGATGGTGATCACCACGTCCTGGCCGTCGGCGACCGCATCCGGGTTGCGCTGGGACAGGGTCATCTCCATCACTACGTCCGGGCAGGCGGCGTTGTAGCGGGCCACCAGCGGCATCATCAAAAGACCCAGGCCATGGGTGCAATGAAAGCGCAGGCGGCCGCGGGGTGTGAGGTGGGCGCCGCGGGCTTCGTCCATGGCTTCGTCGGTGAGCACCAGGATCTGCCGCGAACGCTCCAGGAAACGCTCGCCCGCCTCGCTCATGCGCAACCTGCGGGTGGTGCGGTGCAGCAGGCGGGTCTGCAACTGGTTCTCCAGCTCCGCGACAATCCGCGACACCTGCGCGGCGGAAATGTCCAGGGCATTGGCCGCGGCAGCGAAACTGCCGCACTCCACTACCCGGGCGAAGGTTCGCATGGCGTGCAGCATGTCCATATCAACGCGCTCCGGTGATGGCATTCGTGCATCAAAGGCAGGAATCTATCACGAAACAGCCCATTTATCGCTGATCCCGCAGCAATACATCATGGGTCATCACCGATCAAAGGAGACCGCCATGAAAGGCTCGACCGCGTTTCTTGCCCTGTTCAGCTCCCTCGCCTCGTTCACCGCCTTCGCCGCCCCAGCCACCCCGCAACCGGTCAGTACTACCAGCCAGACGTACGAATACGGCATGCCCCTGGACGTGGCCAAGGTGATTTCCATCACCCCCGCCAGCAATGCGGCCGATTGTGCAGTGGGCACCGCGCACATGGTGTATGTCGACCACGAAGGCCAGGTCCACAAAGTGAAATACCAGGAAATGGGCAACTGCTCGCAGCTGTAGCGCCAGGTCAGGCCAACAGCTGTTCGATCCATTGCACCTGTGTCGCCACCTCCTGCACCTTCTGCTCCGGTACACCCTGGCGGGCCCGAACGAAGTGCGCCATGACCCGACGCTTGCGCTTGAGGTTCAAGTGCCACTTGGCCAGGAAGGCCGGGCTGCGTTCCTCCATCAGCAAGGGGCCGAAGTACAGCTGCTGGGGCGAATAGGCCACCGCCTGGCAGCGTTCGGCGACGATGATCTCGTAGGTGAACGCGTTTTCCTCCAGCAACTCCTCGCACAGGATGCGGTAGTCGTTTTCCATCAGCCACTCACGCAGGGTGCCCTCGCGCACGTTGGGCTGCAGCACCAGGCGTTCCTTGCCGCTCAGGCGGTGCTTGCCACGCTCGAGGATCTCGCGGATCTTCTCGCCGCCCATGCCGCACAGGCTGATGGTGGTGATGCCGTCCTGCGGCTCGATGGCGTCCAGGCCATCGGCCAGGCGCACGGCGATGCGCGCCTCCAGGCCGTTCTTGCGCACCTTGCGCTGGGCCGAGCGATACGGCGTCGGCGCGGCCTCGCCGGCCACGGCCGCCTCGATGCAGCCGCGCAGCATCAGCGCCACCGGCAGGTAGCCGTGGTCCGAGCCGATATCGGCCAGGCGCGCGCCGGCCGGCACATGCGCCGCCACCCGCTCCAGGCGCATCGACAATGTCTGTTCGTTCAACCCTTGCCCCTTCTTGCAACCCTTGCCCGGCGCCCTCGGCCGGATCGGGCCGCGATTCTGAACGCCCACGCCGCGCTTTTCAAATGCACGCGACCAGGGCCATGGCTCGACCCGGCCAAGCCGCTCGCGTAGGCTTGCGGGTTTCCTTCCGTTGCAAGGCGAAACCACCATGGCAGATATCATCTTCACCCCCGACAGCGACCCGGAATCCATCTCCTCCGACGTGGCCGAGTTCAATGGCCTGCTGGTCACCACCCAGATCCCGACCCGCGCCGACGGCAGCCTGGCGCTGGGCGACATCGTCGAGCAGAGCGAATGCACCCTGCAGGCGCTCAAGGACGCCCTGGAGCGCGCCGGCAGCTCGATGGACCGCGTCGTGCACCTGACCATCTACCTGACCGACATGGCCGACCGCCCGGCGTTCAACGAGGTCTACCAGCGCTTCTTCAGCAAGCCGTGGCCGGTGCGTGCCGCAGTGGGCGTGGCGTCGCTGGCCTTCGACGGCATGCGTGTGGAAGTGACCGCGATGGCGGCCAAGGCCTGATCCCCGGCGCCCCATGTCGGGGGCTGCTCCGCCGCCCAATCGCGGGGCAAGCCCGCTCCTACCGACCAGCGTCACCTCCCCTGTAGGAGCGGCCTCGTGCCGCGAAAGGGCTGCTAAGCAGCCCCCTTTGGGCAGCCAATGGATGCCCCCGGGCCATTTCACCGGTACAATGCGCGCCTTGCCCGTGACAGCCCGACCATAACGATATGTCCCTCCCAAAGAATCACCTGGAACTGCTCAGCCCCGCCCGTGACGTGGCCATTGCCCGCGAAGCGATCCTGCATGGCGCCGACGCCATCTACATCGGCGGCCCCAGCTTCGGCGCACGCCACAATGCCTGCAACGAAGTCAGCGACATCGCCGGGCTGGTGGAATTCGCCCACCGCTACCACGCGCGGGTCTTCACCACCCTCAATACCATCCTCCACGACAACGAGCTCGAACCCGCCCGCCAGCTGATCCACCAGTTGTACGACGCCGGCGTCGACGCCTTGATCGTCCAGGACCTGGGGGTGATGGAGCTGGACATCCCACCGATCGAGCTGCACGCCAGTACCCAGACCGACATCCGCACCCTGGCCCGGGCCAAGTTCCTCGACCAGGCCGGCTTCTCCCAGCTGGTGCTGGCCCGCGAACTGAACCTGCAGCAGATCCGCACCATCGCCGCCGAGACTGATGCCGCGATCGAGTTCTTCATCCATGGCGCCCTGTGCGTGGCCTTCTCCGGCCAGTGCAACATCTCCCACGCCCAGACCGGCCGCAGCGCCAACCGTGGCGACTGTTCCCAGGCCTGCCGCCTGCCCTACACCCTGAAGGACGATCAGGGCCGCGTGGTGGCGTTCGAGAAGCACCTGCTGTCGATGAAGGACAACAACCAGACCGCCAACCTGAGCGACCTGGTGGACGCCGGCGTGCGCTCGTTCAAGATCGAGGGCCGCTACAAGGACATGGGCTATGTGAAGAACATCACCGCCCACTACCGCAAAGAGCTGGACGCCATCCTCGAAGGCCGCCCGGACCTGGCGCGCGCCTCCAGCGGGCGCACCGAGCACTTCTTCCTGCCCGACCCGGACAAGACCTTCCACCGCGGCAGCACCGACTACTTCGTCAGCGAACGAAAGATCGACATCGGCGCCTTCGACTCCCCGACCTTCACCGGCCTGCCGGTGGGCGTGGTGGAGAAGGTCGGCAAGCGCGACCTGCTGGTGGTCACCGACGTGCCGCTGACCAACGGCGACGGCCTCAACGTACTGGTCAAACGCGAAGTGGTGGGTTTCCGTGCCAACATCGCCGAGCCCAAGGGCGAATTCGAGGAAGACGGCCAGACGCGCTACCGCTACCGCGTCGAGCCCAACGAAATGCCCGAAGGGTTGTACAAGCTGCGCCCCAACCACCCGCTGTCGCGCAACCTGGACCACAACTGGCAGCAGGCCCTGCAACGCACCTCCGCCGAGCGCCGCGTGGGCGTACACTGGCACGCTGTGCTGCGCGAGCAACGCCTGGCCCTGACCGTCACCAGCGAGGAAGGCGTCAGTGTGCAGGTGGCCCTCGACGGCCCGTTCGGCGCCGCCAACAAGCCGCAGCAGGCCCTGGACCAACTGCACGACCTGCTCGGCCAGCTTGGCACCACCCAGTACCACGCCGATGCCATCGAGCTGGACGCGCCGCAGGCGTACTTCATCCCCAACTCGCAGCTCAAGGCCCTGCGCCGCGAGGCCATCGAGGCGCTGACCGAAGCGCGGGTCAAGGCGCACCCGCGTGGCGGGCGAAAGGCCGAGACCAACCCGCCACCGGTCTACCCCGAGGCGCACCTGTCGTTCTTGGCCAACGTCTACAACCAGAAGGCCCGCGACTTCTACCACCGCCACGGGGTGCAGCTGATCGACGCCGCCTTCGAAGCCCACGAGGAACACGGCGAAGTGCCGGTGATGATCACCAAGCACTGCCTGCGCTTCTCCTTCAACCTGTGCCCCAAGCAGGCCAAGGGCGTCACCGGCGTGCGCACCAAGGTCGCACCGATGCAGTTGGTGCATGGCGATGAAGTGCTGACCCTGAAGTTCGATTGCAAGCCCTGCGAAATGCACGTGGTCGGCAAGATCAAGGATCACATCCTCGACCTGCCCACCCCAGGCAGCGCCGTGGCCCAGGTGGTCGGCCACATCAGCCCGGAAGACCTGCTCAAGACCATCCCCCGCGCGCCGCACTGAGTGCGCAGCCCGCTCCCACAGTCGATTCGCACAAAATCTGTAGGAGCGGGCTTGCCCCGCGATCGGGCCGCAAAGCGGCCCCATTTCCTACGTTCATCAATTGGTACTCTGGTACACCAAATACCACTGTAAACGATAATCCCTATCAGTTATGATCCGCGCCTTCCCGCCCCTCGTAGGATCGTACTGCAATGCGTCGTGCGTTCGTTTCATTCTGTCTCATCAATGCCGTTGCCCCCGTTGCCCTGGCTGAACCCACGGCGCCCCTGGAACTGCAAGCCGTCAACATCGACGCCGCCAGCGATCTGGAGCGTGCCGACGGCCCTGTGATCGGCTACAGGGCCACCCGCTCGGCCAGCGCCACGCGCACCGACACGGCCCTGCACGAGACGCCGCAGTCGGTCAGCGTGGTGCCCAAGGACGTCCTCGAGGACACCGCTGCCACCCGCCTGCAGGACGGCCTGGACTACGCCGGCGGTGTAGGCCGCGCCAACAACTTCGGCGGCCAGGGCCTGACCACCTTCACCGTGCGAGGCTTCACCACCGGCGAGTTCTACCGCAACGGCTTCCCCATCAACCGTGGCTATCCGAACGCGCCCGACGCCAACACCGTCGAACGCCTGGAAGTGCTGCGCGGCCCGGCCACCAGCCTGTACGGCCGCGGCGACCCCGGCGGTACCTTCAACGCGATCAGCAAGCAGCCCCTGGCCGAGCCCAAGGTCACCCTGGGCAGCCAGTTCGATGACCAGGGCATGCACCGCGCCACCCTCGACGCCACCGGCCCGCTCAGCGAAGACGGCCGCCTGGCCTACCGTCTGAACCTGCTCGGCGAGGGCGGCGAGACCTTCCGCGACAACGTGGAGACCGAGCGTTACGACGTCGCGCCGGTGCTCAGCTGGCAGGTCAATGACACCACGCGCATCGTCTTCGAAGGCGATTTCATGCGCAACAACCACCCCTTGGACCGTGGCCTGACCCGCTACCCGACCCAACGCGGCACCGCCTCGCGCGATACCAATATCTGGGAAAAAGGCAGCGACAACCTGCTGCACAACGACAACGACATGGCCCAGCTGCGTTTCGAGCACCAACTCAACGACGACTGGACCCTGGGCGGCGGCATGCAGTGGCTCGACGGCACCCTCAAGGGCAACGCGGTGGAAGGCAACAGGCTGCAAGCCGATGGCCATACCCTCGGGCGCAACTTCAACTACCGCAAACTGGAATGGACCGACCGGGACTACCAGCTTAACCTCACCGGCCACTTCGACACCGCAGGCTTCTCCCATACCCTGCTGACCGGCATCGAATACGAAGATTACGATTATCAACAGTTCATCCGGCGCTCGGACGGTGGTGAGGGCGACTATCCCATCGATCTGTTCGACCCGGTACTGGGCCAGCCTCGCCCGGCACTGACCCGAACTACCACCGATGACAAGGAAAACCTCAAAACTTGGGCAGCCTTCATCCAGGATCAGGTTGCCCTGACCGAGCGGCTGAAGGTCTTGGCTGGCCTGCGTTTCGAACGCTTCGAGCATAGGTTCGACAACTTCCGTGAAGGCGCCGTTGACTGGACCGCCGCCGACAACGCCGTCACCCCGCGCCTGGGCCTGATCTACGACTTGACCGACACCGTCGCCGTGTATGCCAACACTGCCCGTTCGTTCAAGCCCAACAGCGGTGCCAGCCTTCAAGGCCAGGGCTTCGACCCGGAGAAAGGCAAATCCTACGAGCTGGGCGTGAAATGGGAAGCGCTGGATCGCCAGCTGAGCGTCGATGCTGCCGTCTACCACATCGTCAAGGAAAACGTCCTGGCCAACGACCCGCAGGACCCCACCGGCACCTACAAGGTGGCCGCCGGCGAAGTGCGCAGCCGCGGCCTGGACATCACCGTGGCCGGCAACATCACCCCCGAATGGCGGATGATCGGTGGCTACGCCTATGTCGACGCCGAAGTGACCAAGGACACCAGCCTGCCGACCGGCACCCGCCTGGCCAACATTCCGCGCAACAGCTTCAGCCTGCTCAACACCTACGAGTTCCAGGACGGGCTGGCCAAGGGACTTGGCCTGGGCATGGGCGTGAAGTACATCGACGACCGCGCCGGGCAGACCGCAGCGAGCACCTATACCATGCAGCAGTACACCGTGGTCGACCTGTTGGCGTTCTACCAGGTCAACGAGCATGTGCGCCTGAACCTGGACCTGAAGAACCTGTTCAACAAGGAATACGACGAAGGTGCCTTCAACAACTACGTCTACCCCGGCGCGCCGCGCACGGTGCAGGCGGGTGTGAGCTACACCTTCTGATCCATCGTCAAGGGGCTGCTGCGCAGCCCTTTCGCGGCACAAGGCCGCTACTACGTTGCGCGAAACCTGTAGGAGCGGCCTTGTGCCGCGAAAGGGCCGCAAAGCGGCCCCTTTTCGCAAAACCTACAGCAAGCCCAGCCCCCGCGCCGTGCGATCCACGGCCACCTTGGTCTTGGCCACCAACTCGTCGATATCTCCCCGGCTGGCCACCAGCGCCGGCGCCATGATCATCCGGCCCAGGGTCGAACGAATGATCACCCCTTCCTCGAACCCATAGGTCCGGCATTGCCAGGCCAGATCGTTCTCGTTGGCGTAGCGCTTGCGGGTGGCCTTGTCCTCGGCGAACTGCAGCGCCGCCACCAGGCCGGCTCCCTGGACCTCGCCGATCAGCGGGTGCTCGTCGAATACCTCGCGCAGGCAGCGCTGCAGGTAGGGGCCGGTGTCATCCTTGACCTGGCGCACAATGCCTTCGTCACGCAAGGCCTTGAGGTTGGCGATGGCCACCGCCGCGGCCACCGGGTGGCCGGAATAGGTCAGGCCGTGGGCGAACACCCCGCCCCGCTCCACCAGCGCCTCGGCGATGCGCTTGGAAAGCACCAGGCCACCCATGGGCACATAGCCGGAGGTCAGCCCCTTGGCGATGGACAAGGTGTCCGGCTCGAAACCGAAGTGACGGTGGGCGAACCATTCGCCGGTACGGCCGAAGCCGCCGATCACTTCGTCGGCGCACAGCAGTACGTCGTACTGGCGGCAGATGCGCTGGATCTCTGGCCAGTAGCTCTCTGGCGGGAAGATCATGCCGCCCGCCCCCTGGAACGGCTCGGCGATGAAACCGGCGACGTTCTCGGCCCCCAGTTCGAGGATCTTCTCTTCCAGCTGCAGTGCGCAGCGTCGGCCGAACGCCTCGGGCGTCAGGTCGCCACCCGCGGCGTACCAGTAGGGCTCGTCGATATGGGCGACATCCGGGATCAATCCGCCCATCTCGTGCATGAACTTCATGCCGCCCAAGGCCGTGGCCGCCAGGGTCGAGCCGTGGTAGCCGTTCCAGCGGCCGATCATGATCTTCTTGCCCGGCTTGCCCATCACCTGCCAGTAGCGACGCACGGTGCGGATCAGTACCTCGTTGGCTTCGGAACCGGAGTTGGTGTAGATCGCATGGCTGTAGTGCCCCGGCAACAGGCTGAACAACAGCTCGGACAGCTCGATCACCGCCGGGTGGGTGGTGTGGAAGAACATGTTGTAGTACGCCAGCTGATCCATCTGGGTGGCGGCGGCGGCGGTCAGGTCCCTGCGGCCGTACCCCAGCTGGGTGCACCACAGGCCCGACATACCGTCGAGGTAGCGCTTGCCATCGTTGTCCCACAGGTGCAGGCCCTCACCGCGCACGATCACCCTTGGGCCTTCGGCGTTGAGCGCCTTCTGGTCGAGGAAGGCATGGATGTGGTGCGCGGCATCGGCGCTCTGGTAGTCGCGGGTTTCGCGTTGGGGCTGGAACGGTGCGTTCATGGTTGTTCTCCGTGGGTGGGGATCAGCGCAGCTGGAACCAGGTGGTCTTCAGTTGGGTGTACTTGTCGAACGAATGCAGCGAGAGGTCGCGGCCAAAGCCGGACTGGCGGCCACCGCCGAAGGGCACCACCACGTCCAGGGCATCGACCGTGTTGACCGACACGGTGCCGGCCTTCAGGCGCCGGGCCACACGGTGGGCGCGGTTGAGGTCATCGCTCCACACCGAGGCAGCCAGGCCGTAGACGCTGTCGTTGGCCAGGCGCAGGGCGTGTTCTTCGTCATCGAAGGCGCTCACCGCCAGCACCGGGCCGAAGATTTCCTCACGGGCCAGGGCCATGTCGGCACGCACGTCGGTGAACACGGTGGGGGCGATGAAATTGTCCGAGCCGTTGATGGTCAGGCGCTGGCCGCCACACAGCAGGCGCGCCCCGTCGGCCCGGGCCTGTTCGATGGCAGCGCTGATGCGCGCGCTCTGGCTGACATCGACGATGGCGCCGGCGCGGCTGGCTGGGTCCAGCGGGTCGCCGGGGAGCCAGTCGCGGGCCTTGAGCAGCAGGCGCTCGACGAACTCATCGTGGATCGTACGTTGCACGTAGAGGCGCGAATTGGCCGAGCACACCTCGCCCTGGTTGAAGAAGATGCCGAAGGCGGCCTTCTCGGCAGCCAGGTCCAGGTCCTGGCAGTCGTCGAACACCAGGTTCGGGCTCTTGCCGCCGCACTCCAGCCATACCTGCTTGAGGTTGGACTGCGCCGAGTACTGCATGAAGTACTTGCCCACCTGGGTGGAGCCGGTGAACACCAGGCAGTCCACGTCCGGGTGCAGGCCCAGGGCCCGGCCGGCCTGTTCGCCAAGGCCCGGCACCACGTTCAGCACGCCTTCCGGCAAGCCGGCTTCCAAGGCCAGTTCAGCCAGGCGCAGGGCCGAGAACGGCGACTGCTCGGCAGGCTTGAGCACCACGCTGTTGCCGGCGGCCAGGGCCGGGGCGACCTTCCACGCGGCCATGTCCAGCGGGAAGTTCCACGGCACCACCGCACCGACCACACCCAGAGCCTCGCGGGTGACGGTGGCCAGGGCATTGCCGGCAGTGGGCGCGACCTGGTCGTAGAGCTTGTCCAGGGCTTCGCCATACCAGGCGAACACCTGCGCGGCCCCGGGCACATCGATGGCATAGGCATCCATTACCGGCTTGCCCATGTTCAGCGAGTCGAGCAGGGCCAGCTCCTCACGGTGGGCCAGCATCAACTCGGCCAGGCGCAGCAGCACGCGCTTGCGTGCGCTGGGCGCCATGCGTGCCCAAGGGCCCTGCTCGAAGGCACGGCGCGCCGAACGCACGGCCAGGTCGACCTCCGCCTCGCCGCACGCTGCGACCTGGGCCAGCAACTGGTTGGTCGCCGGGTTGATCGCCTCGAAGGTCGCGCCCGAGCGGGCCGCCAGCGGGCGGCCGTCGATCAGGGCGGTGTCGATGAAGCGTTGCTGTGCAGCACGCTGCTGCCAATCGCTCAATGTATGCACGCAGGACTCCCTCACGGCCGCTGCGGCGGCCGATGGTTATGGTTGGCAATGGGGTGGCGCGGGTAGCTGGGTCAGCGCCTTCGCAGGTAGCTTTCCAGCGGGTCCTTGCTCAGGCCTTCCTGGGCCTGGGCCAGGGAGTCGATGAACAAGGAGAACAGCTCGGACTGCTTGGCAATGTCCAGCTTGGTGTAGAGGTTCTTGCGGTGGGTCTTGACCGTGTCCTCGCTGATGCCCAGGCGTTCGGCCAGGGAGCGGGTCGAGTGGCCGCGCAACAGGTCCTGGGCGATACGGCATTCGCGCTCGGTCAACAGCGACGAGCCGAAATTGTTCAACGCAGCATTGATCTGCCGCCCCAGGGCACTTTCGAAGCGCCCGCCGAGGCTGTCGGCATCCAGCTGCCCCCAATGCCGGCGGACCACCGCCACCACCCAGGGCGCGATGCGCTTGAGGTCGGCGACCTGCGTAGCATTCAGCCTGCGGGTGCTGCCCAGGGCTACGGCGATGGTCAGCTGGGTATCGAGCGGGACGATGTAGTTGAGTTCGTCTTCGAGGTGCGCGTGCTGGTAGAACGACAGGTAGTACTCGCTGCGCTTGAAATGGTCGGGGGCGACGTCGCTCAACCGGTAGCAGCCAGGGGTGATGCCCTCCATGCAGGCGCGGTAGAACGGGCACAGCAGGTAGTAGCCTTCGAGGTACTTCTGCACGTTGCCCTCGGGCAGCCAGGGCCCCTCTTCGTCGTTTGCGAACAGTGCCGAGGGCAGGCCCTTGCGTGGGTACAGGAACACCGTGATGGCCTGGCTCCGGGCCAGGCAGTTGAGCGCGGCGAACAGTGCCTCGACGAAGCCCGGTGTGCCGATGGCCTCGATGACTCGGGCCATCTGCGCGTACCAGTCGGGCGATTTCAGCCGGTCTTTGCTCATGTCGTGGGTCCCCGCCAGGGTTGTTCTTATGTTGTCGCTGGGCAGGATTGTTTCATGCGATCGCCAGGGCGACCATCACCCTTCGGGGTGAGGCCGTGGCCCGAACGGGAATGAACGACCGGTCACCCTCACCAGCCTAATGCCAGGCAAGCCAACCCTGGAGGAGACTGGCCATGGCCGACCCCAAGCAGCCCGTGAACCCCGTGCACCCCGACCCCTACGTGGACGAAATCCCCCATGACCCTGGGGAACAGGTACCACAGCCGGAAAAACAGGCGCCCGACTGGCCTGAAGGCCAGGTGCCGCCAGAAGAGCAGTCGGACGGCTGAGCGACCGTTGGTCGCCCCTGCCCCCGCGCCGATGGATTTCCCATCACCGGAGCTGGATCTGAATTCATGAGACGTGGCCGATGGCCCTGCTCTCACTCCTGTGTTCGGCCCGCCGCCGGCGGGCCCTTTTTCCGAACCCGTGGAGGCCACACCATGTACGACTTCCTGCAGATGGGCGGCGGCAACGTCCAGGACGACTGGCCGGAGCTCGACCCGAACGTGCAGCCAGACCAACGCAACGACCGCGCCGACGACCCGGACACCGACCCCAGCATCGAGGATGACGGCAATCGCCCGGGCGTACCGGCCAGCGACCCGGAGTCCGGCGCCTGAACAGCTGCGGGGCAAGCGGCTTCCCCTTCAGCCAGGAGAATCCGCTTGCCCCGCAAGGCCCGCTTCAGGCCGTTACCGCTTCGCTGCCAGGTGGGTCACCCGGCACGGCGGCCTGCGTCACGCCCTCACCGGTGGTCGGCACGAAGGCCGGCCCGCTGCCAGAAAGCCGCCAATTGACGTCGGTCACACCATAGCGCTCCGCCATCGGCCGACTCACCTTCCTGATCTTCTCCCGTCCGAACTTCGGAATGATCCCGACCCCAGCATCACAGCTGGCCCAATGCCAGGCCTCGGCATTGTCCATGCGTTCCAGACGAATGATGAAACTGCGCGGCTGGCCGTGCAGCCGGTAGTCGATGATGTACAACTGTGGGGTTGGCATCTTGGGGCCTCCTTTTCGCCATGGATGACTTTCTGATTGATTGGGGTTTTCCGTGAAGATTCAAAAGATTGTCGAACAATTTGAATGAATGGCCTGATGCCCATGGGCCACCTACCTAGGCCCCTGCCGGATCGAGCTGGATGAACAGGCAATAGCCGCCCAGCAATACCCAGAAAACCAGGAACAACCAGGGCGTTCGCATCGAGAACATCAGCGACTTGCGATGGCCGTGCCGGGTCGACTCGGTTTCGCAGAACAACGGCCAGTCGTCGTAGGCCATGCCCATGCTCGGTTCGCTGCTCAGCAGTTGGCTCTGCTTGAAGTACCAATGGTCGATGATGCCGTAGGCCGCACGGATTCCCGGCCAGGCATTGAGCGAGCTGAGCACCCCGAGCAAGGCCAGGAACGCCGGCACCACCAGGGTGAACGGTGCCCCCCACTTCGGGTTGAGGTTGGCCATGCACGAGGCGAAGGCAATCACCAGGAACGACTGCGCCGACAGGTAGGCATCGGTGCGGTTGGCCAGGATACTGGTTTCGTACTGGATCTCCCGGCGATAGAACTCCAGGCGCTCCCGGGGCGTTGCAAACATCTGCCCTTGCTCCGGCGGGTGCAGGTCCTGGCTGTTGACCGAGGTGAGGATTCTTCGCGTCATTGCCCCTCCAACGCCTGATGCAAACCCGCGCGTCGGGCACCAGGATCACCCTGCGCCTCGATACGCGCATGCTTCGCTCTGCGTGATGAAACAGGAACGACCCCAGACAGGCGGCCGCTGGCCACCTGCCTGGGGTCGGCGCCCGGCAGCGTCAGCACCGGGCTTCAGCGAATGCGCGCATTCACTGGTTGCGCCCGCCGCCGTGGCTGTGCTGGCCGCCCTTGCGGCCTGCCTCGGAAGCGCGTTCACGGTCGTTGGCGAAGTTACCCCCGGAATTCTGGCCGCCCTTGTGGCCGGCGCGGGAGGCTTTTTCGCGGTCGTTGGCGAAATTGCCTGGGTTGGTTTCCTTGGTGCCGCCACGTTGTCCGGATTGCTCTTGGTCACGAGCCATGTCATTTCTCCTTGCGAGTGGATTGGCTTTGCACGCAATTGCACCGTGCAGTAGTTCCGAACAGGTCGCAGCGCCAACTGCTCAATCGATCTGGGCCACCGCTGACGAGTGGCGCGAAACACTCCAGCAGGGAAAAGATTGCGCGCCAGCGGCTGGCGTACCACAGCCGCCCGCGCAAGTTTTTTGCACTGCCGCAGGCTGCCGAGGTCATAGCTCGACAGGCTCGTCATCGCTCGCCGCCAGGCCCATCGCCTGCCTATAATCGGGCTTCACAGATGCCCGGCGATGCTTCGATGGGCCACCTTTAGGTCTGCACAAGGCTGCGTCCCATGAAGTCGTCCTCCAAGCCTACCCTCGCCTCGCCACACAACCCGGCGCTGAGCCCGAGCCACCTGGCATTTCCGGTGGTGGGCATCGGCGCATCGGCCGGCGGGCTGGAAGCCATCTGCACCTTTTTCCGGCAGATGCCTGCCGATTGCGACATGGCCTTCGTGGTGGTCCTGCACCTGTCGCCCGACCACCAGAGCGTGGCCGACCGGATCATCCAGGAAACCACCGCCATGCCGGTGCAACAAGTCAGCGAACCGGTGCCGATCGAGCGCAACCACGTCTACGTGATTTCCCCGGCCAACCGCTTGTCCACCAACGACGGCTACCTGCGGGTCAGCCCGGCCAACCGCCGCCGGGGCGACCATGTGGCCATCGACCTGTTCTTCCGCGACCTGGCCGACGTGCACAAGGACCATGCCTTCTGCGTGGTGCTGTCCGGCACCGGGGCCGATGGCGCCGTGGGCCTTTCGCGGATCAAGGAGCAAGGCGGCGTGACCCTGGTGCAGTCGCCGGACGATGCGTTGTACGACAGCATGCCACGCGCGGCCCTGGAGACCGGCATGGTCGACATGGTGCTGCCGGCCGCCGAGATGCCGCAGAAACTGCTGGAACTCTGGCACAACGCCCGCCAGGTCAAGCTGCCGCAGATCGAGGACGACAGCCTGCCGCCAGCACTCGGTACCCGCAGGGGCGACCCGCGCCATGCCGAACCCTTGCTGGAGGAAATCCTCCTGCTGCTGCGCACCAACACCGGCCATGATTTCCAGCACTACAAGCGCGCCACCGTGTTGCGCCGCATCGAGCGGCGCCTGCATGTCACGGGCCAGGCAGACCTCGCCGCCTATTACCGCTACCTGGAGCAGCACCGCGAGGAGTCCGCGGCGCTGCTGGCCGACATGCTCATCGGCGTGACCAACTTCTTCCGCGACCGGGAGGCGTTCGAGGCACTGGAACGCCATGTACTGCCGGAGCTGGTCAGCGACGGCGAAAGCGGCGACGGGCCGGGCGAGATCCGTATCTGGTCGGCGGGCTGCTCCACCGGCGAAGAGGCCTACAGCCTGGCCATGCTGGTGTGCGAGCAACTGGCCGTGGAGCGACGCGAGGCCAAGGTGCAGGTATTTGCCACCGACCTGGACGAACGGGCCATCGCCACCGCCCGCACCGGCAGCTATTCGGAGGCCATCGTCACCGACGTGCCGCCGGCGCGTCTGCGCCAGTTCTTCGTCAAGGAAGACCAGCACTACCGGGTGCGCAAGGAAATCCGCGAGAAGGTGCTGTTCGCCCGGCACAACCTGCTCTCCGACCCGCCGTTCTCCCAGATCGACCTGATCGTCTGCCGCAACCTGCTGATCTACCTCGATCGCGAGGTGCAGCAGGACATCCTGCAGATGTTCCATTTCGCCCTGCGCCCGGGTGGCCATCTGTTCCTGGGGTCGTCCGAATCGGCCGACCTCGGCAACGAGCTGTTCGCCCCGGTCGACAAGCGCAACCGTATCTTCCGTGCCCGCCCGGCGAGCCCCGCCAACCGCATGCCAGGGCGCCAACTGCCGGGCACGGAGCTGCTCGCCACCCAGCCCGACAACCGCACCAAGGCCCGCCCCGGCCGCAAGCCCTCCTACGCCGAGGTGCACCACCGCGCCCTGGCCCGGCGTACGCCACCGAGCCTGATCGTCGATGGTGATGGCAACATCCTGCACATGAGCGAAGGCGTCGGGCGCTTCCTGCACCTGGTGGGCGGCGAGCCGAGCCGCAACCTGATCAACCTGGTGCTGCCCGCCCTGCGTCTGTCGCTGCGCAGCACCCTGTTCCAGGCACGCCAGGGCGCCCAGGCGGTCACCTCGCGCCCGGTCGACCTCGGCGAAGGCGAGCATAAGGTGCAGGTCGAAATCGTGGTCCAGCCGCACAAAGACGAACCCAGTGGCAGCGAATGCCTGCTGGTGGTGTTCGAGGAGCGCATACCTGACCCTTCCCTGATGCCTACCGGCGGTATCCGCCAAACCGACAGCATGGTGCTGGCCAACCTCGAACGCGAATTGCAGCGCACCCGCCTGCAACTGCAGGAAACCATCGAGCAGTCAGAGATCTCCAGCGAAGAGCTGACCGCCTCCAACGAGGAAATGCAGGCGATCAACGAGGAGCTGCGCTCGGCCAGCGAAGAGCTGGAAACCAGCAAGGAAGAGCTGCAGTCGATCAACGAGGAACTGCTCACGGTCAACTACGAGCTCAAGAACAAAGTGGAGGAAACCGACAAGGTCAACGACTACCTGAGCAACCTGATCGCCTCCACTGCCATCGCCACGGTGTTCGTCGACCGCAACCTGCATATCCGCTGGTTCACCCCACGCGCCACCGACATCTTCAACATGCTGCCGGTCGATACCGGCCGCTCCCTGCTCGACATCACCCACCGCCTGGACTACCCGGAGCTGGCCGACGATGCCCGCGCGGTGGCCCAGGGCGAGACCACCATCGAGCGCGAGGTCGGAGGCGAGAACCAGCGCTGGTACCTGGCCCGCCTGCTGCCATACCGTGCCAGCGAGCAGAAGATCGACGGCACCGTGCTGACCTTCATCGACATCAGCAAGGGCCGCGCCGTGGAGGAGCGCCTGCGCCTGGGCGAGGAGCGCATGCGCCTGGTGGCCGAGAGCACCCACGAGTTCGCCATCATCCTGCTCGACGAACAAGGCCTGGTGACCGACTGGAACACCGGCGCCACACTGATCTTCGGCTACACCAAGGCCGAGGTAATCGGACGCAACTACGAGCTGATCTTCACCGAGGAAGACCGCAAGGACGGCGTGCCTGCTCGCGAGCTGCGCGGTGCCCGCCTCAACGGCCGGGGCCAGGACGAGCGCTGGCACGTGCGCAAGGACGGCAGCCGGTTCTATTGCAGCGGCGAGGTGTCATTGCTCAAGGGCAGCAGCCTGCGCGGCTACGTGAAGATCGCCCGTGACCTGACCGGGCACAAGCGCCTGCATGACGAACAATCCAAGCAACTGGCCGAGTCCCAGAGCAGCAGCCACATGAAGGATGAGTTCTTCGCCATCATGTCCCATGAGCTCAAGCACCCACTGAACCTGATCCAGCTCAACGCCGAGATCCTCCGGCGCCTGCCGGTGGTGAAGAACGCCACCGCCGCCAGCAAGGCGGTCGGCACCATCTGCGAGGCCGTGGCCAGCCAGGCACGGATCATCGACGACCTGCTCGATGTGGCGCGCATTCGTACCGGCAAGCTCAAGCTCAAGACCGAGCCCGTAGACCTGTGCGCGATCCTGCGCGACATCCACGCCGTGGTGCGCAGCGAGCAGCACCCGTGCGATGTGGTACTGGAGCTGTCTGCCGACGGCCAGCCGCTGTACATCGAGGGCGATATCACCCGCCTGGAACAGATCATCTGGAACCTGCTCAACAATGCACTGAAGTTCAGCCCCGCCGGCAGCCAGATCCGCCTGGTGCTGGGCCGTCAGGGCGAACAGGCCCTGCTGCACGTGATCGACCAGGGCGTGGGCCTGAGCGAGGAAAGCCTGGAAAACATCTTCGACCTGTTCACCCAGGCCGCCCCGCAACTGGCCAGCCACAGCCGTGAAGGGCTGGGGATCGGGCTGTCGCTGGTGCGCCAACTGGTCCAGGCCCATGGCGGTACTGTCCAGGCCAGCTCGCCTGGGCTCGGCAAGGGCTGCACCTTCATCGTTCGCCTGCCGCTGTGCGACCCCAGCCAGCAGTTGCGACGCGACGCCGGTGATCAGGGCAGCGACGGGCGGCTCGAGGGCATTCGGGTGCTGCTGGTCGATGACGCTCCCGACGTGCTGGAGATCATGCAGCAGTTGCTGGAAATGGAAGGTGCCCAGGTACACGCTTTCAGCGACCCGCGCGCAGCCCTGCAAGCCGCTGCAGGCAGCGAGTACGACATCATCCTCTCGGATATCGGCATGCCGGTCATGGACGGCCATGCCCTGATCAAGGCGCTGCGGGAAAGCCCGCACCTGAGCACCATCCCCGCCATCGCCCTGACCGGCTACGGTGCCAGTGCCGACCAGTACAAGTCACGGCAATCGGGTTTCGATCGCCATTTGAACAAGCCCGTCGCCTACGACGAACTGGTCGAGGCCATCGAGGCATTGAGCGGCTCCCAGCCCTACTGACCGCTCATCCGGGTGTTGACGCATCCGACTCAACCTCCAGGCGCTTTTCCGGGCCAAATCCAGCAGGACCACTGGATTTTGCCTGGAGCCTGCATGAAGTCCGTCAAGCACCGCGCCACTGTGATCTGTCGTCACGGCAGGAAGACCCGCAAATGGCTGTGGGTGAGAAAGCCCAAGGCACCATGGACCCTGCCCGGCGGCAAGATCGAGCCCGGCGAGACGCCGGCCCAGGCTGCCGAGCGAGAGTTGCTCGAGGAAACCGGGCTCAAGGCCCAGGACCTGACCTTCCTGATGCGCTATGAATCGCCCCAGCGCGTGCATTACGTGTTCGAGGCCCTGTTCGCCGATGAGCCCCAGCCCGCTGCCTGCCATGAGATCGCCGACTGCCGTTTCGAACACCTCGACCGGGTGCCGGCGATCAAGGATGAGATCAAGCTGCTGATCCGGTCATTGCTCGCCTGCGACCAGACCCTGGCCGCGTCGGTGCGGTGACTTTTTGGGAGGTGCTATGGTGCTGGACAAGCTCAAAGTGCCCTAGGTTGGTTTAATACTTCTCAGCCGTATAAATATGGCCCAGGCGCCGCTCGCTTCGTGGGAGCTGGCGACAGCCTGCGATGGGCCGGCCCTGGTAGCGCGGTGCCATGCAAGGGCTTGGCCCCTGATCGCGGGCAAGCCCACACCTACAGCTTGGTGATCAGGGCAGCAGGGTCCAGCGGCCGCTGTTCTGGCGCTGGGCTGGCTCTACCGGGCCATCGTGCTGGGTGTAGAGGAACATCCCCGACTGGTCCGTGAGACACTTGAGCGTCAGGGTATAGGTGGCACTACCGTCTGGATGCCGTTCGGTCATGTCGATCTCACCCAGGCCACGCTGGATGTTCCTGTATTCGTACTTGCCTTCCATTTTGATATCGGTACCCAACACCTCCAGCGTATAGCGTTCACGCCCGAAATCGACCTTCACCATACGACCGGCATTGGGATTGCTGGGCTGATACAGCGGGTCGCTCAGGTTGATCATCTGTCGCTGGTTCAAGTCCAAAGGCACGTCACAGCTGGAAGCCATTGCTACGGCCGGAGCGACCAGGGCAAACAACACACACAGACTTTTGCGATACATAGGGACATCTCCTTGAAATGTCCTCCCCATGTTAAGGATCCGTATCGCATGGTCTGTAGGAAAAGCTGCAAGTCTCGCCGCCCCTTACCTCACGCATGCACACTGTGCTGGCAAGCATCCGCCTCGATGGGCATCTCGTCGATGGCATGGATCATCCCACTTTCCAGCGCTTCCTTGGCACCGAGGATGCGCGGATAGGCCATCAGATAGCGCGGCACGTCCAACACCTCGGAGGCCCCTTCGGTGCGCTCGGCCACTATCTGGGCATACAGGCGCAGGTCGTAGTCCAGGCTCATCGCATATTCGGCCATGCGTGAATGGTCCACCGAGCCGTGCAAGGTCCAGTGGAACGGGTGGAACAAGAATTTGCTCAACGCGCAGGCCGTACGGTGCTCGCCCGCCAGGAACAGGATATTGCCCATGGACTCCACCGTGCCCAGGTTATGGGTATGCACCTGTACCGGCAGCGAGCGCAGGAAGTTGTACAGGGTGAACCCGTAGCTGCACTCCCCGCCCATGGTGGCGATATTGATCTGCAAGACCTCGGCACCCTGTTGCAGGGCCCGGGCGCTGGTGCTGATCAGGTTGCCGCAGGTGGACGAGTTGATCGGCCCGGTGAAGTGAATGATGTGTCTGGCCATGCTTGCCTCCAAGGTTGGCGGAAATCATTCCAGTGAAACGTCAATCGGATTGCTCGACGGCGTCCGGTGGCGCGCCGTTGCCGTTCTTGTCCTTTTCGCCCATGCGCTGGTACTGCTTGCGCAAGGCATGCAGCTGGGCCGAATCCATGTCCTCCAGGGCCAACAGCGCTTTATGCGCCTTGCGCGTGGTGCGCAGCAGCTCGTCGATCTTGATGTGCAGCACGTCGTTGTCGCGGTTCTGGGTGTTCTGGATCAGGAACACCATCAGGAAGGTGATGATGGTGGTCGAGGTGTTGATCACCAGTTGCCAGGTGTCGTTGAAGTCGAACAACGGCCCGCTCACGGCCCAGGCCACGATCAGCAACAGGGCGATGGCGAAAGTCAGCGGTCGGCCAGCCCATTTGGCCAGCCAGTGGGCGAAACGGTCGAATTTCATGCCGGCAGTCCTCCTCAGCCACCCGGCATCAGCCCGGCAGCTTGTCCTCGCCAGGCAAGCCTTGCAGGTCAGGGTCGTCGGGCAGGACCTCTGGGTCATCCTCGGGCTTCTCACTGGCCTGCGGTTGCGCGTTCAGTTCTTCGAAATCGGTGTCGGTGTTCATGGTTCGGTTCCTCTGCCAATGCCAGGCGGGCCAAATCCTCCCCTGGCATGCGGTGGAATCGCCGGCGGCGGCAAAGTTCAAAAACGATGCCCCGCTCCACTCGTCAAACTTCCTGAACCCTCACCGCCTGCGTCGAGTCGCAATTCAAGGACAGACCTGCAACCCATCACGAACGAAGGACGGCAACGTGAGTGATATCCGTATAGGCATTTCCGGTTGGCGCTATGGCCCCTGGCGCAAGGATTTCTACCCCAAGGGGCTGCGCCAGGACGACGAACTGGCGTTCGCCTCGCGGGCGGTCAACAGCATCGAGATCAATGGCTCGTTCTATGCCCTGCAGACGCCGCAGCGCTATTGCCAGTGGCGCGACGCAACGCCGGACGACTTCGTGTTCTCGGTCAAGGCGCCGCGCTACATCACCCATGTGAGAAGGCTCAAGGACATCGAGGAGCCCCTGGCCAACTTCTTCGCCTCCGGCCCGTTGCAGCTGGGCCACAAGCTGGGCCCGGTGCTCTGGCAGTTCCCGCCCAGCATGAAGTTCGACGCGGCACGTTTCGCCGACTTTCTCGAACGCCTACCCCATGACCGTGTCACTGCCCGGGCCTTGGCCGAGCACTGTGCCGAACGCCTACGGGGCAACGGCGGCACCGATATCGACGGCAACGCGCCTTTGCGCCATGCCATGGAGATCCGCCACGAGAGCTTCCGGTGTGCCGAATTCGTCGAGCTGCTGCGCAAGCACAAGGTCGCGCTGGTGGTGGCCGACAGCGCCGGCAAGTGGCCCTATGTGGAGGATGTCACCGCCGACTTCATCTACATGCGCCTGCATGGCGACGTCGAGCTCTACAGCAGCGGCTACACCGCCCGCGCCCTGCGCCGCTGGAAGGAACGCATCCTGGCCTGGAGCCAGGGCGGCCAACCCGACGACGCCGAACTGATCGTCCAGCGTGCGCCGCACGAGCGCGCCTCGCGGGACGTCTACTGCTACTTCGACAATGACCAGAAAGTCCACGCACCCTACGATGCCCGTCGCCTGCTGGAAAAACTGAACCTCGCCGGCGAGCTGGTCACCGAGCCTGGGGTGGAACCGGAGGTCGAATTGTGAACAAGACCATGCCAGCTCCCCGATGCATCATCGACAAGATCACTGCGGTGCACCGTCTGAATGTGCTGACGATCAACGTGCACAAGGGCTTCACCCTGTTCAACCGGCGCTTCATCCTGCCCGAGCTGCGCGAGGCGGTTCGGGCCACCGGCGCGGACCTGGTGTTCCTCCAGGAGGTTCATGGCAGCCACCAGATGCACGCGCAGCGTCATCCGGCCTGGCCACAGACGCCGCAGTACGAGTTCCTCGCCGACACCATGTGGCCACAGTTCGCCTACGGTCGCAACGCGGTCTACCCCCACGGCGACCATGGCAATGCCCTGCTCTCGAAATTCCCTATCGCCGAATACCACAACCTCGATGTCTCGATTGCCGGCAACGAACAACGCGGCCTGCTGCATTGCCGCCTGGAAGTGCCAGGCCACGACCAGTTGCATGCGGTGTGCGTGCACCTGGGCCTACGTGAAGCGCACCGCCAGGCCCAGGTCCGCTTGCTGCTGGAACTGCTCGACAGCCTGCCGACCGATGCACCGGTCATTGTCGCCGGCGATTTCAATGACTGGCGGCTCAAGGCCGACGCGGTGCTGTCCGAGCGCCTGGTCGAGGCCTTCGGCGAACGCCTGGGCACACCGGCGCGCAGCTTTCCGGCGCGCCTGCCCTTGCTGCGCCTGGACCGCATCTACCTGCGCAACGCCATGCCCGGCAGGGTCCAGGTGCTGTCCAAATACCCGTGGTCGCACCTGTCCGACCATGCACCGCTGGCGGCGGAGATCAGCCTATGAACCGGCCTTGGGTGGAAGGCAACCATGTGCAGTTGCTGATCAATGGCGAGCAGTACTACCCACGCGTGTTCGAGGCCATGGCCCGGGCACGTGAAGAGATCCTGCTCGAGACCTTCATCATCTACGACGACAAGGTCGGCCAGCAGCTGCAACAGGTACTGATCGATGCCGCCCGGCGTGGCGTGCGGGTCGAAGTGGCCGCCGACGGCTACGGTACCGCCGACCTGCCGGATGCCTTCATTTCGGCCATGACCGAAGCCGGTATCCGCTTCCACGCCTTCGATCCACAGCCGCGCCTGGTGGGCATGCGCACCAACCTGTTCCGGCGCTTGCACCGCAAGATCGTGGTGATCGACGGCGAGCTTGCGTTCATTGGCGGCATCAACTACAGCGCCGACCACCTGGGCGACTTCGGCCCCATGGCCAAGCAGGACTATGCCGTGGAGGTACGCGGGCCGGTGGTGGCCCAGGTGCACGCCACCAGCCGCCGGCTGCTGGCGCCGGTGCTGGAGCCGCCCAGCCAGGTGCGCCCGGTGACCGAGCCCAGCGGCTCGGCCTGCGCGGTGCTGGTGGAGCGTGACAACGGCCGCCACCGCAACGACATCGAAGCCTACTACCTGGAAGGTTTTCGCCTGGCCCGTCAGCGCATCGTGGTGGCCAACGCCTACTTCTTCCCCGGTTACCGCCTGATGCGCGAACTGCGCAACGCCGCGCGCCGGGGCGTGGAGGTGGTGCTGATCCTCCAGGGGCAGCCGGACATGCGCTGGGTCCGGGCTCTGTCGCGGCTGCTGTACAACTACCTGCTGCGCGATGGCGTGCGCATCCATGAGTACTGCCAACGCCCGCTGCACGGCAAGGTCGCATTGGTGGACGACCAATGGGCCACGGTCGGCTCGAGCAACCTCGACCCCTTGAGCCTGTCGTTCAACCTGGAAGCCAACCTGCTGATCCGCGACCGCGCTTTCAACCAGACGCTGTACCAGCACCTGAACGAACTGGCCAACGAACACTGCAAGGCCGTCACCCTGGAGCGCATGGTGCGAGGCTATTGGTGGCGGGCGCCGCTGATCTTCCTGTGCTTCCACGTGATTCGCCACTTCCCGCGGATCGCTGGCTGGTTCCCCGCCCACCGCCAGGTCCTGCAGTCGCTGTGCCCCGGCGAACAGGAGACCCAGGCCTATCACGAGGGCAAGACCTGATGGAGCACACGCCTTGGCGCACCTGGGGCAAACGCCTGATGACCCTGTTGTTCCTGGTGCTGATCCCGACCTTGCTGTACCTGCTGGCGCGCAACCTGGACTGGAACGAGGTGCGCCAGTCGTTGCTGGCCTACAAGCCCGGTACCCTGGCCATCGGCCTGGTGCTGGCGTTCGCCAGCTACCTGACCTTCGCCAGCTACGACCTGCTCGGCCGCGCCTATACCGGCCACCACCTGCCGGCTCGCCAGGTACTGCCGGTTGCGTTCGTGTGCTACGCCTTCAATCTCAATTTCACCACCTGGGTGGGCGGTGTGGCCTTGCGCTACCGGCTGTACGGACGCCTGGGCCTGGATACACCGACCATCACCCGTATCCTCACCCTGGGCCTTCTGACCAACTGGGTGGGCTATATGCTGCTGGCGGGAACGGTGTTCGCCCTGGGCCTGGTCGAGATGCCCAACAACTGGGCGGTGGGCGCCACTGGCCTGCGCTTGATCGGTGTGCTGCTGCTGGCGCTCGCCCTGGGCTACCTACTGGCCTGCGCCTTCGCCAAGCGTCGCACCTGGAGCCTGCGGGGACACGAGCTCACCCTGCCCTCGCTGCGCCTGGCGCTGTGCCAGGTGGCCCTGGGCGCGGCCAACTGGGCATTGATGGCAGCACTGATCCACTGGCTGCTGCCCCATGAGCTGTTCTACCCGTCGATCCTCGGCATTCTGCTGATCAGTTGCGTGGCCGGTGTGGTGGCGCATATTCCCGCCGGGCTCGGCGTGCTCGAGGCGGTGTTCCTCGCCCTGCTCCACGGCCAGATCGGCCAGGGCAGCCTGGTGGCCGCGCTGTTGGGCTACCGTACCCTGTACTACCTGATTCCCTTGCTGCTGGCCCTGCTGGTTTACCTGGTCCTGGAGAAACGTGCCAGGGCCATGCGCCGGCGTGGCAAGGCCGCAATGCGCAAGACCTGACGAAGGCCGCCACGGCCGGGAGGTGTCCGATGCGTTTTTCCATCCTGCTGTTGTTGCTCGGCAGCCTGGCCAGTACCCAGGCGCTGGCCGAGGCCTGCGAAGTGCTCACCCGCTCCTCCAGCGACGCGGTCAAGCCCGTGGAGCGGCGGACCTGCTACAGCTACGGCAACATGCCCGCCGAGGCCATCGCCTGGTCGTGCAGCAACGAAAGCAAGGACATGATCAGCACGCAGAAACACAAGGTAGCCCGCTGCGCCGATGGCAGCGTCGGCAGTTGCATCGCGCCGCTGACCCAGGAGTCGCTCGCCAACCCCAATGCCGCCGGCCGCGACGAACCTTCGACCAAGCCCGCCGTGCCCAAGGATGCGCGGGTGATCACGTACTACTACGACACCCCAAGCCTGGCCCAGGCACGTGCCGACTGCGAACGCAAGGATGGCATCTGGCAGACGCACTGACCGCCGGTCGCAGCTTAGGAACGTCGGCATCCGGCTGGGCTCCCCCGTAGTAGACGCGTTGTTTTTCACTGCAAAGGAGAGAACCGTCATGCCACGTGGAGACAAAGACAAGTACACCGACAAGCAGAAACGCAAGGCCGAGCACATCGAGGAGAGCTACGAGGCCAAGGGCGTGTCCAAGGACGAAGCCGAGTCCCGCGCCTGGGCCACGGTCAACAAACAGTCCGGCGGTGGCGAGCGCAAAGGTGGCTCGGGGCAGAAGAAGAGCCCCCAGGCCAAGGAAAAGGCTCGCGAATCCTCGGCCAAGCGCGCCGCCGCCACCCGCCGCGGCGTGCCCCGGCCAGGGCAACGGCTGGAGGACATGACCAAGACCGAACTGCTGGACCGCGCGCGCAAGCGCAATATCTCCGGGCGCTCGACCATGCGCAAAGGCGAGCTGATCGAGGCGCTGCGCAAGGCGGCTTGATATCGGTGTAAACCCCTGTGGAGCGTAATGCGTTCACTTAAAGCGCTTCGGTGCCTGTCAGATCGAGCGCCGCCCGCGCGGCGCATCGCGAGCTGCGCTCGCTCCTACGTTTGTTTCGGGCCAATTATGCCTGTGGGATTTTCGCGCGGACGCCTTGGAGCATGACGCGATATTGTGACGTACGCACCAGGCGGTCGCGCGCGCCTGTCACAGGCGTTACTGGCCGTAAACAAACGTAGGAGCGAGCGCAGCTCGCGATGCGCCGCGCGGGCGGCGCTCGATCCTACAGGCAGCACTGGCCTCTTGCTCTCTGTGCGACAGCGCCTCAAGGCGAAATCGGATCGCTCGCCGGGAAGGTTTCGTCCAGCGCATTGTCCACATTACTCTCCTTGGGCTGCACCATCTCGGCGCAATTGCAGCCGGCCATGCGGCACGGCTCGCCGTTGCGGTGGCCAGTGGCGCAGGCTTCGCAGCAGTAGGCCTTGTCATCCTGCAGCACGGCATTGGCGTCGACAGTGCAGGCACAGTGGTTACAGGCACAACGTTGCTCGGTCATGGTCAGCTCCTTCGTTCATCGTCATCGGGGTCGACCGGCGACACCTCGTCGGTCCACGGCTCGCCATCGAGCGGCGCGGAGCGAGCCAGCTCGGCTTCATCGAGGCCGATGCCACCGCCGATCTCGCGCTCCTCGACACGGCGCAGGGTCTTGTCCGCCGGGCCGCCCGCGCCACCGGGTTCATGGGGGTCGCGGGCACCGGTCTGGTCATAGAGGGTGTCCGGGCTCAGGTCATCGAGGGTGACGTTGTCTTCGTGCAGGCTGTCGCTCAAGGCTTCGCCGCCACTCATGCCACTTTCTGCCACCCGCCGAGGGGGGTACTCCTGGGCCACTTCCTGGGCTGGGCGTTCATCACCGGCGCGGCCCTCGCGCTCGTCTTGACGCTCGCTGAAGTCCAATTCATGCACGCTGCCCATACGGTCCTCGGTATCGTCGATGTCGACCTGGGGCCTGGTTTTCGGGTCGTCTGGCTGGGGCATCACGGCTCTCCGTCAGGTGGGTTCATGCGGTCGACTCCCACGGCTGGGCAATGATTCAGAGTTTCTGCCCGATGGCGCCCGCAGGCGGAAATTTTGAACTCTGCCCGGTGCGGCTCCCTCCCACCTCTAGAGACCCGCGTACCGTCCCGGAGCCCGTCATGGCCAAGCCCCTGCAGGAGTACCAGCGCAAACGCGACTTCAACGCCACGCCCGAACCGTCCGGCACGCGCCGGCGAGGCCAGGCCGCCCATGCGCTGCAGTACTGCATCCAGAAACACGACGCCAGCCACCTGCATTACGATTTCCGCCTGGAGCTCGATGGCACCCTCAAGAGCTGGGCGATTCCCAAGGGCCCTTCCCTGGACCCGAAGGTCCGGCGCCTGGCCGTGCACGTCGAGGACCACCCGCTGGACTACGCCGACTTCGAAGGCCACATCCCCGAAGGGCATTACGGTGCAGGCGATGTGATCGTCTGGGACCGTGGTATCTGGGAGCCCGAAGGCGACCCCCATGCCGGCTACGCCAAGGGGAAGCTGCGCTTTCGCCTGCAGGGCGAAAAGCTCTCCGGAACCTGGAACCTGTTCCGCACCCACCTGGCCGGCAAGAAGGAGCAGTGGATGCTGGTCAAGTCCCAGGACAGTGAGGCGCGTAGCGAGGCCGAGTACAGCATCGTCCAGGCCCAACCCGACAGCGTGCTCAGCGAGCGGACCCTGGTGCCGCGCCGGGCCAAGGCCAGCGCCAAGCCGGCCAAGCGCCCCGCCGCCCGTCCACGTGCCAGCGCCGGGAAGAAAGCCGAACTGCCCGAACACCTGCAGCCGCAGCTGGCCACGCTGGTCGACTCGCCCCCGGCCGGGGACTGGCGCTATGAGGTCAAGTTCGACGGCTACCGCATCCTCGCCCGTATCGACGGCGAAGACGTACGCCTGTTCACCCGCAACGGCCATGACTGGAGCGAGAAGATGCCTCACCAGGTCCAGGCCCTGCGCGCGCTCAAGCTCGGGTCCGCCTGGCTCGATGGCGAAGTGGTGGTCGCCGGCGAAAACGGCATGGCCGACTTCCAGGCCCTGCAGAACGCCTTCGACACCGCCCATGACGAGCACATCGTCTACTACCTGTTCGACCTGCCCTTCCTCGGCGGGCAGGACCTGCGCCAGGTTCCGCTGCAAGACCGCCGCGAGACATTGCGCCAGCT
Organism: Pseudomonas sp. NY15356; assembly: GCF_048068175.1. Taxonomy (NCBI): domain Bacteria; kingdom Pseudomonadati; phylum Pseudomonadota; class Gammaproteobacteria; order Pseudomonadales; family Pseudomonadaceae; genus Pseudomonas; species Pseudomonas sp. NY15356. Next base: position 40,712 of record NZ_JBLUPW010000010.1, read on the forward strand.
GCTCGAGGGGCGCGAGTCGGAACAGGTGCGGTTCTCCGCCGACTTCGACCAACCCGTCGATTCGCTGCTCGACAGCGCCTGCCAGCTGCAACTCGAAGGCCTGATCGGCAAGCGCGCCGACAGCCCCTACGTAGGCCGGCGCAGCAGCGACTGGGTCAAGCTCAAGTGCAAGCAGCGCCAGGAGTTCGTGATCGTCGGCTACACCGACCCCAAGGGCAGCCGCAATGGCTTCGGCGCCCTGCTGCTGGCGCTACACGACAACGACAGCGGCCAGTTGCACTATGCCGGCAAGGTCGGCACGGGTTTCAGCGCCACCACCCTGGACAGCATCCATGCGCGGCTGAAACCCCTGGAAGTGCCCGAGCCGGCCCTGGCCAAGCCGCCGACCGGGGCCGAAGCCCGTGGCGTGCATTGGCTCAAGCCGCAACTGCTGGCCGAGGTCGCCTATGCCCAGATGACCCGCGACGGCGTGGTACGCCATTCGGTGTTCCATGGCCTGCGTGACGACAAACCGGCCACCGCCATCGACCTGGAGCGCGCCATGCCCAAGACCCGCTTGTCCACGCCCGGCACCAAGGCCCAGGCCGCCGAGCTCGGCGAGCTGCGCCTGACCCACCCCGATCGGGTGATCGACGCCACCAGCGGCGTGACCAAGCGCCAGGTGGCCGAGTACTACGCCCAGGTCGCCCGCTGGATCCTGCCGCAACTCAAGGACCGCCCGGTCGCCCTGGTGCGCGCGCCGGACGGCCTGGGCGGCGAGCTGTTCTTCCAGAAGAACGCCGGGCAACTGCACATCCCCAAGGTGGTCAGCTACAGCAAGGCCGAGGCCGGCCAGGCGGCGATGGTGCTCAACAACGCCGAAAGCCTGCTGGGCGCGGTGCAGATGAACATGCTCGAGCTGCACACCTGGAACGGCACCGACAAGGACTTCGACAAGCCCGACCGCTTCGTCCTGGACCTGGACCCAGACCCGGCGCTGCCGTGGAAGGCCATGCTCGAGGCCACCCAGTTGACCCTCACCCTGCTCGACGAGCTAGGCCTGAAGGTGTTTCTCAAGACCAGCGGCGGCAAGGGCATCCACCTGGTGGTGCCGCTGACCCGGCGGGCCGGGTGGGACGAGGTCAAGGACTTCAGCCATGCCATCGTCAACTACCTGGCCGGGTTGTTCCCCGACCGCCTGAGCGCAGTGTCCGGCCCGAAGAACCGGGTCGGGCGGATCTTCATCGACTACCTGCGCAACGGCAAGGGGGCTACAACGGTCAGCGCCTATTCGTTGCGCGCCCGCGAAGGGCTGCCGGTCTCGGTACCGATCTGGCGCGAGGAACTGACCCAGCTCAAGGGTGCCAACCAATGGCATATCGGCAACCTGGCCGAGCGGCTGGCCGAGGTGGAAGACCCATGGGCCGACCTTGCCAAGACCCGCCAGTCGATCACCGCACGCATGCGCAAGCAGATGGGGATGGGCTGATGGGGAGCGTGATCGACCTGTTGCAATGGCCGGCCATGCTGCTGACGGTGCTGGCGGCCTGGTGCATCGGCTCACGCCAGCCACGAAGACGCCGCGCCGGCTTCTGCTGCTTCATCAGCAGCAATGTGCTGTGGGTGATCTGGGGCTGGCAGGTGCAGGCCTGGGCCTTGATCATCCTGCAGTTCTGCCTGTGTGCGATGAACCTGCGTGGTTTCAAGAAGAACACCCCGGCGCAACCGAGCCCATGAGCGATGGCTTGGTTGCAAGATCCGTGTAGGAGCGGCCTTGTGCCGCGAACCGGATGCAGAGCAGCCCCAGTGATCTTGCTCCTCCACTCAGCCCCTGGGGCCGCTTTGCGGCCCTTTCGCGGCGCGAGGCCGCTCCTACCGAGCCCGCGCTAACCGCCCGATGCCTTGCGCGGACGTTTGGTCGGCTTCTTCTGCGGTGCCGCTTTCTTGCCGCCTAGGCTGCGCTTGAGCAGTTCGGTGAGGTCGATGATATCGGCGCCTTTCTCCGTGGCACCTTCGCCTTTCTCGACCACACTGATCTTGCCCTTGCTGGCCTTTTCCTCGACCAGGTCGAGAATCGTCTGGCGGAAGGCGTCGTGGTAGTCCTCTGGCGTCCAGGGCCCGCTCATGTCCTCGACCAGGCGCTTGGCCATGTCCAGCTCGCGCTTGTCCACCTTGGCGTCGGTCACGCTCTTGTCCAGCTCCAGGGTTTCGAGCCCACGCACTTCCTCGGGCCAGCGCAGGGTGATCATCACCAGGGCGTCGTCCAACGGGCGCAGCAGCGCCAGGTGCTGGCGGGTATGCAATACCACCGTCGCCAGGGCCACCTTGCCAGTGCTCTGCAGCGTCTCGCGCAGCAACGCATAGACCTTGCCGCCGCGCCGATCCGGGCTCAGGTAGTACGGGGTGTCGAAATGCTGCAAAGGGATGTCGGTGGCCTCGACGAAGGAGAAGATATCGATGGTCTGGGTCGCCTCCGGGCGGGCGTTGCGGATCTCCTCCTCGCTGATGATCACGTAGTGCCCTTTCTCGTATTCCACGCCCTTGACGATGTTTTCCTTGTCGATTTCCTTGCCGGTGACCTTGTTCACCCGCTTGTAGCCCACCGGCTCCATGCTGCGCTTGTCGAGCCAGTCGAAATCTACACGCTCGGTGCGCACGGCCGTGTTGAGGCTCACGGGGATGTGCACCAGACCGAAACTGATCGCGCCTTTCCAGATTGCCCGGGCCATGGCTTGCTCCTACCATTCGTACATTGAAGGCCCCCCTGCCCTAAGGCAGCGGATTGCCACCGGTGACACCGAACACCTCGCCGGTGATATAGCTGGACTCCTGGGACGCCAGCAGCACGTACAGCGGTGCACACTCGGCCGGCTGTCCCGGGCGCTTCATCGGCGACTGCGAGCCGAACTCGGGAATCTTCTCCGGCGGCTGGCCGCCGCTGGGCTGCAGCACCGTCCAGATCGGCCCCGGGGCTACGGCGTTGACGCGGATGCCGCGCTCGACCACCTGCTTGGCCAGCGCCTTGGTGAAGGCGACGATGGCGGCCTTGGTGGTGGCATAGTCGAGCAGCGTCGCCGAAGGCTGGTAGGACTGGATGGACGCGGTGTTGATGATGGTCGCACCGGCCGGCATCAGCGGTACGGCCGCCTGGCACAGCCAGAACAGCGCATAGACGTTGGTCTTGAGGGTATGGTCGAACTGCTCGTGGCTGATCTGGCCGATGTCCTTGCGCGCCTCTTGCTTGCCGGCCACGTTGACCAGGATGTCCAGGCCGCCGAGTTGCTCATGGGCCTGGTCGACCAGCTCCTTGCAGAACACTTCGTCCTTCAGGTCGCCGGGAATGGCAATCGCCTGGCGCCCTTCGGCCTCGATCAGCTTGATCACCTCACGGGCATCGGCCTGCTCCATGGGCATATAGTTGAGCGCGATGTCGGCCCCCTCGCGGGCGAAGGCGATGGCCACGGCACGGCCTATTCCCGAGTCGGCGCCGGTGATCAGCGCCTTGCGCCCGGCCAGGCGGCCAAAGCCCTTGTAGCTGTCTTCGCCATGGTCGGGCTTGGGCTGCATGTTCGCATCGAGGCCCGGTGGCGCCTGGGTCTGGTCGGGAAACGGCGGGTGTGGATACTGGGTCAGCGGGTTCTGCATGCTGAACTGGTCACGGGGTTTATTGGGCATGGCGTGCCTCCTTGACTTGGCATTTCTACGAACGGCTCGGCCCACGAGGGGCACCTAAGCGTTCGAGATCGCCTGGCAAACGAAGGTTTGCCCGGCCCGCCGGGCTTGCCGACGGGTGGTCGGTGAAGGCCGGCTGAACCATTGGCCTTGGCCGGGCGTCCATCGCAAAAGGCCCGAACGAGGCGCACCCGATGCAAGACGATCCCATCCAGGATGTCCTGGACTACCTCAAAGCCCATGACCTGGTCCTGACCACGGCCGAGTCCTGCACCGCCGGGCGCATGGTCGCCCTGCTGGCTGAGCACCCAGGGCTTGGCGAGACGTTGGAGAGCGGCTACGTGGTGTACTCGCCCAAGGCCAAGCAGCGCCTGCTGGGGGTCAGCTCGGCGACCATCGAGCGCTATGGGCTGACCAGCGAAGCAGTCGCCTGGGAAATGGCCCTCGGCGCGCTCAAGGACAGCACCGCCAATGTGGCCATCGCCACCACCGGCGTGGCCGGCCCGGACGGCACCGACGGCGTCGCCCCGGGCACCTTGTGCTTCGCCTGGGCCTTCGATGGCGAACCGATCGCGGTCTTCACCCGCAGCCAGCGCTTCTTCGGCGATCGCGCCGAGGTATTGCGCCAGGCCGCGCTGTACGGACTGACCCGCCTGCGTCACTACCACGAGCGCTGGCTGCGTGGTGAGCGGGCCTGAAGGAGCGCTACCCATGACCGACGATGAACAGCTGTCGCGAAACCAGCCGGTGCAGGAAGACATGCCCATGCAACGTCGGGTCTGGCGTTTCGAGCGGGTGGGCTGGTACATGCTCGTGCTGCTGGTATTGCTGGCCTTGGCAGGGCTGTTCGGCAATGGCCCGCTCAGCCGTAGCGAGGTGACCAGCACCGACGGCCGGGTCAAGGTCGAGTACCAGCGCTTCAACCGCGCCGGCGCCATGGACAGCATGCGCATCAGCGTGCGTGGCAGCGGCGATGGGCCGGTGACGGTGATACTCGGCGGCTCGCTGTTCAGCGAGGCCAGCATCGAGACGATGCAGCCCCAGCCGCTGGCATCGCTGTCCCAGGGCCGGGCCTTGCAGCTGCAGCTGGGCACCGGCGGCGATGGCCAGGCCACGCTCTACCTGACACTGCGAGCCGATGCGCCCGGCCCGCTCGAAGGCGTGGTACGTGCAGGCCCGAACAGCGCAGTGCGTTTTTCCAGCTTCGTCTACCCCTAGGAGCCGACATGGATTCAATCCTTCGCGCCGCAGCCATGTACGTCGCCCTGATGCTGTTGTTCCGCATCGCTGGCCGGCGTTCGCTGGGCGATCTGACCACCTTCGACTTCGTGTTGCTGATGATCATCGGCGAAGCGACCCAGCAAGCCTTGCTGGGCGAGGACTTCTCGTTCGTCAACGCCATGCTGGTGATCGCCACGCTGATCGTGCTGGACGTGGGGTTGTCGCTGGCCAAGTTGAAATCCCGGCGGCTGGCCCGGGTGCTGGACGGCCATGCAACGCTGGTGGTGGAGCACGGGCGATTCCTGCATGGGCGCATGCGCAAGGCGCGCCTGACCGAGGACGATATCCTCGAGTCGGCGCGCGACAGCCAGGGGGTCGAGTCGGTGGAGCAGATCCGCTATGCGATCGTGGAACGCAACGGCAAGATCTCGATCATCAAGGAAGCGTGACCCCGCGATGGGGGCGACTCAACCCTTGCTGTGCTCCGATGATGTAGGCCCGGTGCCAGGCTTGATGCCCCGGGGGCCGAACAGGCCCCAGATGACCAGCCCGATCACCGGGAAGATCACCAGCAGCAAGGCCCAGAGGATCTTGGTGCTGTCACGTTTGTCACTGCGGAACACACTGACGATGGCCCATAGGTCCAGCAACAGGATGATTGCCGCGACCGCTATCCAGAAGTAGATCATCAAGTCGCCCATGGCGGGTACCTCCTCGAATACGAATGGGTTCAGGCTTGCCCTTGGGCCAAAACAGGCAACGGCTCGCTGCCGCGCCCTTGGGCCAGCACCTGCTCGATTACCGCGCGCAACGCCTGGCGTGCGTCGAGTCCGGCGCCGCGGGCCTGCGCCAGGCAGTCGAGCTGGTGGTCGGCGCTGGTGCCCTCGCGCAGGATGCGCTGAGCCTGGATGAAGGCGCGTTCGGCATCCACCGTGGTGGCCGGGTACCGGCCCTGCAGCTGCGCCAGCCAGCCTTCGGCGGTGACCGGCGCCTGTTCGTGAACACCGATGTATTGCCCATGCCGGCCATGGCGCTTGGCGCGCCAGTAGTTCTCCTGGGTGATCCAGCGCATCTCCCGGGTGATCGGGTCCGGGGCATGGCGCTGGGCCAGGCAGCTTTCCACCAGGTGGCGGAACAGCCCGGCGATGCACAGCACGTCCTCCAGGCGCGGGCAGGCATCGCAGATGCGCAATTCCACGGTAGGGAAGCGTCGGGACGGGCGGATCGCCCACCAGAAGTCGCCCTCCTTGGCCAACGCCCCTGTACGCTCCAGCAACGCTCGGTAACGCTCGTAGGCCCCCCAGTCGGCCAATGGCTCAGGCAGTTCCATGTGCGGCCACTCGGCACAGATCACCCGCCGGTAGCTCATGTAGCCGGTGCAGTGTCCGCCCCAGAACGGCGACGACGTGCTCAACAGCAGGAACAACGGCAGCCAGTACAGCACCTGGTTGATCAATTGGATGCGATCGCACCCCGGCGGTACACCGACATGGACATGCAAGCCGGACAACAGGCTGCGCCGGGCCACGTGCTGGTAGTCGTCGAACACCTGGCGGTAGTGCGGCGTGGTCCTGGCCCGTTGGCGCAGCCATTGGGCACTGGGGTGGCTGGCGGCGCAATACAGGCCGACGCCTTCCTGGGCCAGCGCTTCGCCCAGGCGCTGGCGACTGCCCGCCAGGAACTGGCGCGCCTCGTGCAGGTTGCCGAACACCGGCGAGGCGACTTCGATCTGGCTGCGAAACATCTCCTCGGCGAAATACGGGCCCATGATCTCCCGGCAACGTCGGGCTACCCCCAGGGAAGGCGTGGCCAACACCCGGCCACTGACAAGGTCCACCAGCAAGTATTCTTCCTCGATGCCGAAGGTGCAGGGCCGGTACATGGCCGTCACGCGTTACGGGTGACGGTCAACGCCACCGCAGCGATGCGCTCGACCCGCTCATAGCCCGGCTCGAGCAGCTGTTCGCCGAACACGTCCGGGTCCACTTCGCGGTACACCCAGCTCCACTGCGGCCCGGCCAGGCGCAGGCGAATGGCCTCGAGCAGCGCGTCCCGGCCCTCGACGATCGCGACGCCCGTGTACAACAGCAGCGAGCCGCCTGGGCTCAGGCGTTCGCGCGCCTGCTCGATGATGCGCAAGGACAGTTCGGCACCCAGCGCTCCACCTCCATGACGGTAGACCCGCTCGCTGGCATCGAGCATGTATGGCGGGTTGGCGACGATCAGGTCGAAGGTGCCGGTGATGCCATCGAGCAGATCGCTCGGCTCCACCGACAGATTGCCCACCCCGGCCAGGGCGGCGTTGATGGCGGTGTAGCGCAAGGCCAGCGGGTTGATGTCCACCGCACTGACCTGGGCATGCTGGGCGGCACGGGCGATCAGCAGTGCGCCGACACCGCTGCCGCACCCGATGTCCACGGCATGCTGGACGCGGTTAGGGCTGCGCTGCAGGTGGTCATGGATCACCTGGGCGAAACGGTAGCTGTCCGGGCCGAAGAACACGGCGTCGCTGGCATCGGTGGGAAACGCCGAATGCACCAGCAACAGGTCGTCCAGGCTCGACCAGCGCACCGTGCTGCGCAGCAAGTCGCCCTCCTCGACCAACACCTGCGCTGCGGCCAGCTGCGCAAGCTCGTCGGCCGAGATCAGCGAAGGTACGAACGGCCGGCTCCAGCCGAACACATCACGCAGCGTACGCGCCCGGTCGGTGCCCTCGCGGGCGTTGTTGCGGGCATGGGTCGCCGGCGTCACGCAGGTGAAACGATAACCATCGGCGTGCAGGCGGCGGCCCAGTTGCAGCAGGGCCTCGTCGGCCTGGATCTGTTCTTCGTCGAGCAGCATCAGCGGGGTTCCTCCTGGGCAAGCCCGGTGGCCTGGATATAGGCGCGGGTTGCGCGCAGGCCTTCCGGCAGGGCGTGGCCGTTGCCGGCCATGCGTTCGATCAGCACGGGCACCGGTGCGCGCTCGCCGTCTGTGTGGTCCGGCTCGACATCCAATTGCCAGCTACCAGGCGCCACCCGCGGTTGCTTGGGTGCCTCCCAGCCATTGGCGATCCAGTCGTGCCAGAGCTGCTTCTCGTAGGCGCTGAATACGCCGAACATGGCGGCGGCCGGGCCCTCGATCAGCTTCCACAGACGACTGCGCGCCGGATCTTCGCCCCGGCGCACCCAGCCCTGGCTCTGCAGGGCCTTGAGAAAGCCCGGCATGGCGTCCGTCTCGGACAACCAGTCGTTGACGGTGCGCCCCTGCAGGCGGCAGTGGTCCGAATGCATCATCTGGCCGAAGGCACGCTTGCGCTCCAAGGCCGCGAGCAGTTCGCCCTCGAGGTCGAAGCTGGCGATCAGGCGTGGGGTGTCGGTGCCCAGGTCGTTTAGCCGGTAGCCGCGCCGTACCCGCTGGTAGAACCCTTCGCCATCGTCTGCCGGCCAAAGCTGGCGCAGCGCTTGGATAGCCTTGTGGGCATGGCCACTGGCGGCGTTGTCGATGGTCACATGCAGCTGGAAGTAGTGGCCATCGATGCCCAGCTCGGCCAGTTCATAGGTGGTGATCAACAGGTGCAACGGCGGTTGCTCGTAGCCTAGGTTGTAACCGATCACCTCGGGCAGGAACGCGTCGGTGTTCTGCCCGAGGGCCAGCTGCACGGCCCCTTGCAGGTAGCGCTCCGGCGCCAGGGGCAAGGGTTCCAGGCAGCCCAGGCGGCTGAGCAGGCGCTGGTAGATCAGCACATGGTTGCAGCGCGGGTCGCCATCGCCCAGTTCTTCCAGGTAGGTGCGGATCAGCCCGTGGTAGCGCGGGTCGGGCCATTGGGACAACAAGCCCTGCAGCCAAGCGCCATCCACCGCCTTGGTCGGTGCCACCTGCTGCAGGAACCACAGGGCCTGGGCGCGGTTGGCGAAATAGCGGCGCGGCGCCCCTTTGCGCCGCGCCTGCAGATAGGCCGCATGGTCACGGGCGACCTTGGCGGCATGCCGCGCGGACCAATCGTCCAGTTGCGCGGGTGAAGTGGGCAGGTCATCGGGCAGCGTGTCAGCCCGGTCCAGTTGTTCGGCGAGCCATCGGGCGCTGTCTTCGCAGCGGCCTTGCAGCAGGGCCTGGTAGCGTCGGTCCAGGCTGTCGTTCGCAGCCAAGGCCGGCGCCACGGGGGCGGCCTTGCGGGTCATGACCGTCATGCCTCACTCCTTGCGCGATCAGTTGTCTTCGGACGGCACCGGTTGCGAATCAGGGGCAGGCGCTGTGGCCGGCGCGTCGGGCTTTTGCATCTGCAGCGAGGGTTTGCTGGGGTCGGCGTCCTTCGCCGGGTGGTCGTCGTCACGGTCGAAACAGCCGCCCAGCAGCGACAGGCTGCCGAGCAGGCAGATCAATGGGGCCATGCGCATGGGAAATCCTCCTGGCAGGAAGTGATCGCAGTGCCAGGGAGCCTGGCACTGCGTTGCCTCACTTACGAGCGGCCGCCCTTGCGGCTCGACTCGCTGGAACGGCCGCCACCGGAGTGCTGCCCGCCTTTACGGCCGGCTTCAGAGGCCTTCTCGCGGTCGTTGGCGAAATTGCCTGGGTTCTTCGATCCACCCTGGCTGCCGGTCCTGCTGTTTTCTTTGTTGGCCATGGTCTGTTACCTCGTGTGGCTTCGGGATGCACGGCAGCTGCCGTACATAGCTTGGGAGTACGGCGATAAAACGGGATTCGCTTTATTCCGGTACCCGCCGGACCGGTGGCATTAAATAAGCGGCCACGGTTTATTTGGCGCGCAAGCTTTGTGCTCAATGGGCCTTGGCCACACCCTGGAGCACTTCGCCGCAGACGTGGTTCTGCCGCGCACTGGCCAAGTTGCCCAGCGAAACGATGCCGACCAGGCGTTTTTCGCTGTCGACCACCGGCAGGCGGCGCTTCTCGATGTCGGCCATGTTCGCCGCCACGGTTTCCACGTCATCGCTGTCGAAGCAGTAGCAGACCTTGTCGCTCATCAGCGATTGCACGGCGCTGTCCAGCGAGCGGCCGTCAGCCACACCGCGGATGACGATGTCGCGGTCGGTGATGACGCCGATCATTCGGTCGTTGTCGCCGACCACCAGCGAGCCGATATCCTGCTCGCGCATCAGCTGGGCGGCCTCGCGCAGGCTGGTGCCGGGGCTCACGACTTGGACGTCACGGCTCATGATTTCGGAAACTTTCATGGGGTGTCCTCCTCTGTTCTGGGAAAAGTTCCGTCGGTTGCACAACGGTAGAGGACAGGGTCGAGCGCGGGTTTGAAGGGTGGCGTGGGTTAGCCGATGGATGGTGAGGCAGGCAGCCGCCGGCGCGTGGCCGGCGGCGCACGAAGGTCAAGCCTGCAACAGCAGACTCAAGTCGACACCGGCCTGGTCCATGGGCGGGCACCAGTAGTAGCCACCGGTCAGCGGGCGGCTGAAGCGGTACAAGCCATCGATGATGCCATCTTCCAGGCCGCTCATGCGCCGCAGCTGCACCTCGAAGGCGTCCAGCGAATGGCCCAGGGCCACGAACGCCAGGCCCGCGCCACGCTCATCGGCCCAGGCCACGGAGCGACGCACGACGAACGCCTCCGGGGCGAAGCTCTCCTGGGCGGTCCGCTTGACGTGGGCCGACGCAGGGGCGTCGTCGAGCTCTTCGTTGTCGCTCAGGCGGCGGCCGATGATGTTGTCCTGCTCTGCCTGGGGCAGCGACTTGAAGTAGTTCAGGTCGTGCTTCCACAGCTGGAAGGCGGCGAAGCTGGAGCCGGCCAGGCCGGCCTGGTCGCCGGCGACGATGGCCGCCTGCACGGCCGCTTCGTCCCGTGGGTTTTCGGTGCCGTCCTCGTAGCCGCTCAGGTCATGGCCGCCGCGGTGCAGGAAGCCGTCGACGCTGTCCACCAGGCGCAACGCCGGAGCCAGCGCCTGCTCCAGGGCCTGGGCGCGCAGGAACAGATCGCCCCGTTGCTGGCCACGCAGCCACAGCCACAGGGCGTGCTGGGTGCTGGGGTTCTCGACCGCTGCATTCAGCTGAGGGAAGGCGCGCAGGCCCGGAACCTCGCGGCCCAAGGCCTTGACCAGGGGCGCGCCGACACAGAGGATCAGGCTCTGCCCATCGACCTGGGGCAACAAGGCATCGAGTGCCGCAGGCAGCGCCTCGGCCGACTGCACGGCGAAGAACAGGTGACGGGCATGGGCGGGAACGGGTGTGGCAAGCAGACCTTGCTGGAACGGCATGTGTGGCTAATCCTCGGGTAGGCGCGTAATGCAAAAGCGGGAATGCTAGAGCCGTGCGGCGCAGCCTTCAAGCGGCAAATCGACTCGGGGCCGGCGCAGCGACCCGCTTCAGCGCATGCACAACTGCAACGTGCCGCGTGTCAGGGAGTGGCTAGACTGCTTTCAACTTGCCAAAGGGATGCCACCATGACCGCGTCACCGTTGCTCACCACTGTCCTGCCCATCGCCCTGGGCATCATCATGCTTGGGCTGGGGCTTTCGCTCACCCTGGCCGACTTCGCCCGGGTGGTGAAATACCCCAAGCCGGTGGTGGTGGGCCTGGCATGCCAGATCCTGCTGCTGCCGCTGGTGTGCTTCCTGATCGCCAACGGCCTGGGCCTGGAGTCGGCCCTCGCGGTTGGCCTGATGCTGCTGGCCGCCTCCCCTGGCGGCACCACGGCCAACCTGTTCAGCCACCTGGCCCATGGCGACGTGGCGCTGAACATCACCCTCACCGCGGTCAATTCGCTGATCGCCATCCTGACCATGCCGCTGCTGGTGAACCTGTCGCTGATGTGGTTCATGGCCTCGGACCAGGCCATCCCCCTGCAATTTGCCAAGGTCATGCAGGTGTTCGCCATCGTCCTGCTGCCGGTGGCCCTGGGCATGCTGGTTCGCCGCTGGGCGCCCGCCTTCGCCAACCGCATGGAGAAACCCATGAAGCTGCTGGCGGCGTTGTTCCTGGCCTTCACCATCATCCTGGCGCTGACCAAGGACTGGCAGACCGTGGTCGAGTATGCACCAGTGGTGGGTGGCGCGGCGCTGCTGTTCAACCTGCTCAGCCTGGGCGTGGGCTACTGGGTGCCAAGAATGCTCGACATTCCGCGCCGGCAGGCAATCGCCATCGGCATGGAGATCGGCATTCACAACGGCACCCTGGCCATTGCCCTGGCCCTGAGCCCTTCACTGCTGAACAACGCGACCATGGCGGTGCCCGCAGCGCTCTACAGCCTGATCATGTTCTTCACCGCTGCGGCATTCGGCTGGTGGGTCAGCCGCGGCCATACGTTGGACGCCACCCAGGCCCGAAGCCCCGCTGCGGGCGACTGAACCGGGCACCTGCGCCCCACGGGCTAAAGTGACAGAACGGGCCTGGAGAACCGTACCAAGCGAAAATGCAGACAGGCACTGCAGATTTGTCGATTGTGCATGGCATATTCGCATGCCAGGATCCTGCGATCCTCCAGCGCACGCCAAACTTCATTTGGAAAATCAATAACAAAGCAGGGAGACCGCGATGAACGCGCACGCTCATTCCGAGGCCCATGTGCTGGCCGAAATCCGCAACCATATCGGCCACCTGACCCTCAATCGCCCCGCCGGCCTCAATGCCCTGACCCTCGACATGGTGCGCAGCCTGCACTGTCATCTCGACCAGTGGGCCAACGACCCGCAGGTATACGCGGTGGTCTTGCGTGGCGAAGGCCCCAAGGGCTTCTGCGCCGGCGGTGACATCCGGTCGCTGCACGACAGCTTCAAGGCCGGCACGAGCCTGCACCGGGATTTCTTCGTCGAAGAATATGCCCTGGACCTGTGCATCCATCACTACCGCAAACCGGTGATGGTCCTGATGGACGGCTTCACCCTCGGGGGTGGCATGGGCCTGGCCCAGGGCGCCGACCTGCGCGTGGTCACCGAGCGCAGTCGCCTGGGCATGCCGGAAGTGGCCATCGGTTATTTCCCGGATGTCGGCGGCAGCTACTTCCTGTCGCGTGTTCCCGGTGAGCTGGGCACCTACCTGGGCGTCAGCGGCACACAGATCCAGGCCGCAGATGCACTGTATTGCGGCCTGGCCGACTGGTACCTGGCGAGCGACAAACTCGCCGCCCTGGATGCCGGCCTTGACCGCCTGGGCTTCGGCGACCACCCGCTCAAGGACCTGCAAGGCCTGTTGGCCAAGCTCGGCACCCAGGTGCTGGACGATGCCCCCTTGGCCAAGCTGCGCCCGGTGATCGACCACTTCTTCGCCCTGCCCGACCTGCCCAGCATCATCGAACAATTGCGCGCCGTGAGCATCGGCGACAGTCACCAATGGGCCCTGGCTACCGCCGACCAGCTGGAAAGCCGCTCGCCCCTGGCCATGGCGGTTACATTGGAGATGCTGCGTCGCGGGCGCCATCTGGACCTGGAGGCATGCTTCGCCATGGAGCTGCACCTGGACCGCCAGTGGTTCGAATACGGCGACATCATCGAGGGCGTGCGCGCGCTGATCATCGACAAGGACAAGCAGCCACGCTGGAACCCGCCGACCCTCGCCGGCCTCGACCGCCAGCGCGTGGACCAATTCTTCGAAGGCCTGTGAGCCGGGGAGTACACAGATGCAAGACCTGGAACTGAGCGAAGAACAGATCATGATCCGCGACATGGCCCGGGACTTCGCCCGTGGCGAGATCGCACCCAACGCCCAGGCGTGGGAAAAAGCCGCCTGGATCGACGACGGCGTGGTCCGCAAGATGGGCGAGCTGGGCCTGCTCGGCATGGTGGTGCCGGAAGACTTCGGCGGCAGCTACACCGACTACGTGGCCTATGCCCTGGCGGTCGAGGAAATCGCCGCCGGCGACGGCGCCACCGGTGCCTTGATGAGCATCCACAACTCGGTTGGCTGCGGCCCGCTGCTGGCCTATGGCACGCCTGAGCAGCAACAGGCCTGGCTGCCGCGCCTGGCCAGCGGCGAGGTGATCGGCTGCTTCTGCCTGACCGAACCCCAGGCCGGCTCCGAAGCCCACAACCTGCGCACCCGCGCCGAGCTGGTGGACGGCCACTGGGTGATCAACGGCGCCAAGCAGTTCGTCAGCAACGCCCGCCGCGCAGGGCTGGCCATCGTCTTCGCGGTGACCGACCCTGAGCTTGGCAAGAAAGGCCTCTCGGCGTTTCTGGTGCCCACCGATAACCCCGGTTTCAAGGTCGACCGCAGCGAGCACAAGATGGGTATCCGTGCCTCCGACACCTGCGCGGTGACCCTGGACAACTGCCGCATCCCGGCCGCCAACCTGCTGGGCGAGCGTGGCAAGGGCCTGGCCATCGCCCTGTCCAATCTCGAGGGCGGGCGTATCGGCATCGCCGCGCAGGCCCTGGGTATCGCCCGCGCCGCGTTCGAGGCGGCATTGGCCTATTCCCGCGATCGCGTGCAGTTCGGCAAGCCGATCAATGAACACCAGAGCATCGCCAACCTGCTGGCCGACATGCAGGTGCAGGTCAATGCCGCACGCCTGTTGATCCTCCACGCCGCGCGCCTGCGCAGCGCCGGCAAGCCCTGCCTGTCCGAAGCGTCACAGGCCAAGCTGTTCGCCTCGGAGATGGCCGAGCGGGTGTGCTCGATGGCGATCCAGGTGCATGGTGGCTACGGCTACCTGGAGGACTACCCGGTGGAGCGCTACTACCGCGATGCGCGCATCACGCAGATCTACGAGGGTTCCAGCGAAATCCAGCGCATGTTGATCGCGCGGGAGCTCAAGCAATACGCCCTCTGAGCGACAGGCGATGCACGCCCCTCCTGGGGAAATGCGGCGTGCACGGTACAACGATGATCGGCGCCATAGCATTTATCCATTGAACACACCGCCGAAGGTGCAGTAAGCTCGGGCTCATTCACTTGGAGAGCAACATGACCCACAGCATCCGCAACCACGCCAACCACACCGGTCGCACCGCGCGCCCAGTGCTGGCCGTTGCTCGCTGCCAGGCCGTTGCCAGCTTCTATTTTGGGTATTGGTTTAGCCACTAGGCGCCGCTGATACCCACACGGCGCCCACCTTCGAGGGGCCGCCGAACACGAGAATACTCAAACCCCCGGTCGGCTCCCCGCCCCGGGGGTTTTGCTTTTCCAGGCTTTTGAAAAACACCGATCCACATTGAGGACAGATTCATGAACGACATCGCTTATTACTACGCAGACACCTACGCCTGGCGATTTAGCCAATCCCGTTCGGGCCAGCCTGCCGCCTCCGTTCGGTCGCTCCTGGGTGGCAACGCCGTACGCAGTACCACACCGAATATCTGTCGAACACCTCGATAGGGCCGACCGCGCGGGCCTGAACCCGCCATCCGCCCAGGGAAACACGCCATGCACTCGTCGAACCTCGCACTGCCCCTGACCCAGCCCCAGGCTGCCAACACCGCCGTCAGCCAACGCCTGCCAAGCCCGCACCTGCTCAAGCAGCAGATGCCACTGGGCAGCGCCCTCGCCCAGCAAGTCCAACAACATCGCCAGGCCATACGCGCCATTCTCGAAGGCCTCGACCCACGCCTGCTGGTGGTGGTCGGCCCATGCTCGCTGCACGATCCACGCTCGGCACTCGAATACGCCGACCGCCTGGCGGCCCTCAGCCGCGAAGTGGACGACAAGCTGCTGCTGGTGATGCGTGCCTACGTCGAGAAGCCGCGCACCACGGTGGGCTGGAAAGGCCTGGCCTACGACCCGCACCTGGACGGCAGCGATGACATGCACGGCGGTATCGCCCTGTCCCGCGGGCTGATGCTGGGCATGATCGAGCGCGGCCTGCCGGTCGCCACCGAGTTGCTGCAACCGATGGCCGCCGGCTACTTCGACGACCTGCTGGGCTGGGCCGCCATTGGCGCACGTACCACCGAGTCGCAGATCCACCGCGAGATGGTCAGTGGCCTGGAGCTCCCGGTGGGTTTCAAGAACGGCACCGACGGTGGCGTCGGCATCGCCTGCGACGCCATGCGCAGCGCCGCCCACCCGCACCGCCATTTCGGCATGGATGCCCAAGGCCACCCGGCGATCATCGAGACCCTGGGCAACGCCGATACCCACCTGGTCCTGCGGGGCGGGCACCAGGGCCCCAACTACGATGCCGCCAGCATCGCCCAGGCCCGCCAGGGGCTGGCCAAGGCCGGCTTGACCGCCCGCATCATGGTCGATTGCAGCCACGCCAACAGCGGCAAGGACCCGGCCCGCCAGCCAGCGGTGTTCGAGGATGTGCTGGAGCAGCGTGTGCAAGGTGACCGCTCGATCATCGGCATGATGCTCGAGGGCCATTTGTTCGACGGCTGCCAGACGCTGGGCAAGGGCCCGTTGCAATACGGCGTGTCGATCACCGACGGCTGCCTGGGCTGGGACGCCACCGAGGCATTGCTGCGACGCGCGGCCGAGCGTTTGTGAAGCAAGGGCAAGCCTGGCGAGACATACCCCGGACAAGTGCGCTAGGCTTGCCTTTTTCACCCAAGGAGTACCTTCCCATGGCACGTGCCACTGCCCGCCACATCCTGGTCAGCACCGAAGAGAAGTGCAACGAACTCAAGGCGCAGATCGAAGCCGGCGCCGACTTCGCCGAAGTCGCCAAGGCCAACTCCACTTGCCCATCCAGCCGCCAGGGCGGCGACCTGGGCTCGTTCGGCCCGGGCCAGATGGTCAAGGAATTCGACACCGTGGTGTTCAGCGCCCCAGTCAACACCGTGCAAGGCCCGGTCAAGACCCAGTTCGGCTACCACCTGTTGGAAGTGACCAGCCGCCAGGACTGAGCCAGACTTGGCCCTGCCTGCCCGCCTCCCCTCTGTGGGAGCGGGCTTGCCCGGCGATTGCGCCAGCAGGGGCGACACCGTTGCCGCCGCTGGCGCAACCGCGGGGCAAGTCCGCTCCCGCAGGGGCATGCGTCGCTCGATAGCGTGGTGCATCGTCTGGCTCCTCGGCCTGCCCTCGACGGGCCACGCCACACCCAGCCACGCCCTCACCGTCTACGGCCAAACCCCGCGCTATTCCGCCTCCTTCGGCCACTTCGATTACGTCAACCCCGACGCCCCCAAGGGCGGCATCCTACGTCGCTCGGCGCTGGAAATTGGCCAGTTCGACCATATCCTGCCGTACATCGACAAGGGCATCGGCGTCAGCGAAGTCGATGGTTGGCTCTATGCTCCGCTGGCGGTGCGCTCGTTCGACGAGCCCTATACCGTCTATGGCTTGATCGCCCAACGCATGGAGCGCGGCCCCGACGATGCCTGGCTGCGTCTGGAGATCGACCCGCGCGCGCGCTTCGCCGATGGCAAGCCGGTACGCGCCGAAGACGTGCGCTTTACCTTCGAGCTGTTGATGAGCAAGGGCAGCCTGCGCTACCGCACCCAGTTCGCCGATGTCGCCGCCGTGGTGGTCGAAGGCCCACGCACGGTGCGTTTCGACTTCAGGCAACCCCACGGCCGCACCCTGCCCCTGGACTTGGCCAGTCTGCCAGTGCTGCCCGAACATGACTGGCAGCAGCGCGACTTCGCCAATGGCGCAGGCTTCGACAAACCGGTGGGCAGTGGCCCCTATCGCATCGGGCGGATCGACAACGGCCGCAGCATCACCTTCGAGCGCGACCCGACCTGGTGGGCCCGGGACCTGCCCACCAGCCGCGGGCGCTACAATTTCGAACGCATCCGCATCGAGTACTTCGGCGATACCGAGGTCGCCCGCCAGGTCCTGCGTGGCGGTGGCTACGACTACAACCGTGAATTCTCCGCCACCGCGTTCACCCTCGGCTACAACGGCGACGCCCTGGATGACGGGCGCCTGCAGCGGGCGCATCTGGGCCCGGCCAAGCCGCAGACTGCCCAGGGTTTCGTGTTCAACCTGGAACGACCGGTGTTCCAGGACCGCCGCGTGCGCCAGGCCCTGGCCATGCTCTGGGACTTCGAATGGAGCAACCGGCAGATGATGCGCAACCTGTACATCCGCCAGCAGAGCGTGTTCTCCAATACCCCGCTGGCCGCACGCCAATTGCCTGATGCCGCCGAGCTGAAGCTGCTCGAGCCGCTGCGCGACCGGGTGCCGGACGAAGTCTTCACCCAGGTCTTCCAGGCGCCGGTGACCGATGGCTCGGGCATCATCCGCCCCCAGCAGTTGCAGGCCCTGGCCTTGCTGCAAGCGGCCGGCTGGCGGCCACACGAGGACCGCCTGGTGAATGCCATGGGCGAGCCCCTGAGCTTTACCTTCCTCAATGGCCAGTCAGGCCTGGAGCGTCTGTTGTTGCCGTGGAAGCGTAACCTGGCGCAGATCGGCATCGCCCTGAATATTCGCAACGTCGACTCGGCCCAGTACGTCAACCGCCTGATGGCGCGCGACTACGACATGATCGTCACCGGCTACCCGGTCACCCTCTCACCCGGTGCCGAGCTGTACAACTATTTCGGCTCGGCCGCTGCCAAGGACCCTGGCTCGAACAACCTCATGGTGCTGCGCGACCCGGCCGTGGACACGCTGCTCGATGGCCTGGTGCGCGCCGACACCCAGGCCGACATGCTGCACCATGCCCGCGCCCTGGACCGGGTGCTGCAGTGGAACTACTACTGGATCCCCAATTACTACCCGCCGGGCAGCTCCACGGTCTGGTGGAACCGCTTCGGCCTGCCCAAGGTGCAGGCCGCCTATGACGAGGGCCTGGATACCTGGTGGGAAATCAGCCCGACACCGCTGACCGACGCCCAGATGGCCGAACGCTTGAAGGCCACCCCATGACGGCCTACATCCTGCGCCGCCTGCTGCTGATCATCCCCACGTTGCTGGCGATCCTGCTGGTCAACTTCGCCATCGTCCAGGCGGCCCCCGGCGGGCCGGTGGAGCAGGCGGTGGCGCGCCTGCAGGGTATCGGCGGTGGCGCACCGGGTGCGCGGGCCGAGACGGTGCAGGGCGAGTCCCGCGCGAGCCGTGGGTTGGACCCCAAGCTGATCGAGGCGATCAAACGTCAGTATGGCTTCGACAAGTCCGCCCCCGAGCGCCTGTGGTTGATGCTTGGCCAATATGCCCGCCTGGACTTCGGCCAGAGTTTCTTCCGAGGGGCGAAAGTCACCGACCTGATTTTGGAAAAGCTCCCGGTAACCCTGTCGCTGGGCTTCTGGGCCACGCTGATCACTTACCTGGTGTCGATCCCCCTGGGCATCCGCAAGGCCGTACGCCATGGCAGCCGCTTCGATGCCTGGAGCAGCGCCTTGATCATCGTCGGCTATGCCCTGCCCTCGTTCCTGTTCGCCCTGCTGTTGATCGTGCTGTTCGCCGGGGGCACGTCACTGAACTGGTTCCCGGTACGCGGGCTGGTCTCGGAGGACTTCGACCAGCTCAGTGTGCTGGGCAAGGTCGCCGACTATTTCTGGCACTTGGTGCTGCCGGTCGGGGCCCTGGTGATCGGCGGCTTCGCCACCCTGACGCTGCTGACCAAGAACGCCTTCCTCGACGAGATCTCCCGCCAGTATGTGGTCACCGCCCGGGCCAAGGGCCTGAGCGAGAGGCGGGTACTCTATGGCCATGTGCTGCGCAACGCCATGCTGCTGGTCCTGGCCGGGCTGCCCCAGGCGCTGATCACGGTGTTCTTCGCAGGCTCGCTGCTGATCGAGGTGATCTTCTCCCTCGACGGCCTGGGCCGCATGAGCTATGAAGCCGCCGTGTCGCGAGACTACCCGGTGGTGTTCGGCACCCTGTTCATCTTCACCTTGGCCGGGCTGTTGATCCGCCTGGCGGGCGACCTCGGCTATACCCTGCTCGACCCACGCATCGATTTCGACACGAGGGCGCACTGATGCTCTCCCCGGTCGCCCGTCGGCGCTTGCGGTGTTTCCGGCGCAACCGTCTGGGTTGGGTCTCGTTGTGGCTGTTCACCGGCATCCTGCTGCTGAGCCTGGGTGCGGAGCTGGTGGCCAACGACAAGCCGCTGCTGCTCTCCTACAAGGGCGAGCTCTACACCCCGGCACTCAAGCGCTACACCGAGCAGCAGTTTGGTGGCCAACTGCCCTTCCAGCCGGACTACCGTAGCACCTATGTGCGCCAGCTGATCGAAGGCCAGGGTGGCTGGATGCTGTTCGCACCGATTCCGTTCAGCGCCGATACCCCCAACTACGACCTGCAAGTGCCCACGCCCAGCCCGCCGAGTGCCAGCAATTGGCTGGGCACCGATGACCAGGGCCGTGATGTGCTGGCGCGGGTGTTGTACGGCACGCGTGTGTCGCTGCTGTTCGCCTTCGCCTTGACGCTGGTCAGCGTGCTGATCGGCGTCACCGCGGGGGCGCTGCAGGGCTACCACGGCGGCTGGGTGGACCTGCTCGGCCAGCGTTTGCTGGAGGTCTGGTCAGGGTTGCCGGTGCTCTATCTACTGATCATCCTCAGCGGTTTCGTCGAACCGGATTTCTGGTGGTTGCTGGGAATCATGGCGTTGTTCTCCTGGCTGACCCTGGTGGACGTGGTGCGCGCCGAGTTCCTCCGTGGGCGCAACCTGGAGTACGTGAAAGCTGCACGGGCCCTGGGCTTGCCGGATGGGCAGGTGATGCTGCGGCACATCCTGCCCAACGCCATGAACGCCACCCTGACCTACGTACCGTTCATGCTCACCGGGGCCATCACCACCCTGACAGCCCTGGACTTCCTCGGCTTCGGCATGCCGGCGGGCAGTGCCTCGCTGGGCGAGCTGGTGACCCAGGGCAAGCAGCACCTGGAGGCTCCCTGGCTGGGCTTCACGGCGTTCTTTGCCTTGGCGCTGATTCTCTCGCTGCTGGTGTTCATCGGCGATGCCCTGCGCGAGGCATTCGACCCACGGGCATAGCCGCTCACAAGAGTGGCACTTATAGCCATAATCCTTGCCACCGCATTCCAAAGGCCCGGCCCCATGCAACAAAGCGACAGCCTCAAGGACTATCCCAAGGTTCGCCAACTGGCGATCCGCTCGTTGTTCGAGATCATCGAGCAATCCAGCGAGGGCACGGTGATCGTCGATCGCCAGGCACGCATCGTCTGGATGAACGAGCGCTACGCCCGGCGCTTTGGTCTGGTGGATGCGGCCAGCGCCATCGGCCAGCCCTGTGAGGCGGTGATTCCCGGTAGCCTGATGCGCGAGGTGGTCAGCAACGGGCGACCGATCCTGCTGGACATGCTCGACACGCCCAACGAGCCGTTGGTGGTGATGCGCCTGCCGATCCACGATGAGCGCGGCGAGCTGATCGGCGCCATCGGCTTCGCCCTGTTCGACGAACTGCGCAGTCTCTCGCCGTTGCTCAAACGCTATTCAAGCATGCAGCAGGAACTGGCTTCGACACGTTCGCAACTGAAGGCACGCCAGGCCAAGTACAGCTTCGCCCAGTTCGTCGGCACCAGTGCCGCAAGCCTGGAGGCCAAGCGCCGGGCACGCCGAGGCGCGGGCAGCGACTCCCCGGTCTTGCTGCTGGGCGAGACCGGCACCGGCAAGGAACTGCTGGCCCACGCGATCCATGCCGCCTCGCCACGGGCGCACAAGGCATTCGTTAGCATCAACAGCGCAGCCATTCCGGAGACCTTGCTGGAAGCCGAGTTCTTCGGCACGGCGCCAGGCGCATTCACCGGAGCCGATCGCAAGGGGCGCAGCGGCAAGCTGCAACTGGCCGAAGGCGGCACCCTGTTCCTCGATGAAATCGGCGATATGCCGCTGGCCCTGCAAAGCAAGTTGCTGCGGGTACTGCAGGAGAAGGAGTACGAGCCGGTCGGCTCCAACCAGATGCTGCGCAGCGATGTACGCGTCATTGCGGCCACGTCGATCGACCTGCAGGCGGCCATGGCCAGCGGCGCGTTTCGCGCCGACCTGTATTACCGGCTCAACGTGCTGCCCATCGAAGTACCGCCCCTGCGCGAACGCCTGGGCGATCTGCCGGCGCTGTGCGAGGCAATCCTGGCCGAGCTGGGCAGCCAGTACGAGCTCGAACCCGACGCCCAGGCGTTGCTGGCACGCCACGCCTGGCCTGGCAATATCCGTGAACTGCGCAATGTGCTGGAGCGTGCGACGCTGCTGGCGGATCAGCCGCGCCTGGGGGTGGACGATGTACGCTCGGCGCTTGGGCCGTTGACCCCTCTCGCGCCGGTGGGTGCAGTACCTCAGGGGTACCGTCAGGCGTGCGAGGCATTCGAGCGCAGATTGATCGCCGATGCCCTGGCCAGTTGCGCTGGGAATGTGCCGCAAGCCGCGAAGGCGCTGGGGTTGGGGCGGTCGACGCTGTACAAGAAGATGATCGCTTTAGGGATTCAGTCTCAATAATGAGACTTTGCTCTCGAACTGGAGACGGCCTTTTGAGTGGGAGCTGGCGAAGCCTGCGATGGGCTGCGCAGCAGCCCCAGCAGTCTCAAAAGCGAGACGCATGCACGCAAATGTTATTTAAACCCCATATAAATCAATAGGTTACAAATCTGGCACGGATCCCGCTATCTCCTCGTTCAACCATAAAAACAACGATCTGGAGACTCCCTCGATGACTGTGCTCATCGCCCTCGCTGCCTTGGCCCTATTGATGTTGGCCGCCTATCGCGGCTACAGCGTCATCCTCTTCGCCCCCATCGCCGCCCTCGGCGCCGTCCTGCTCACCGACCCTGGGGCCGTGGCCCCGACCTTCACGGGCGTGTTCATGGAGAAGATGGTCGGCTTCATCAAGCTGTACTTCCCGGTGTTCTTGCTCGGCGCCGTGTTCGGCAAGCTGATCGAGCTCTCCGGCTTCTCGCGCTCGATCGTCGCAGCCGCCATTCGCTTGCTGGGCACGCGCCAGGCCATGTTGGTGATCGTTCTGGTGTGCGCGTTGCTCACCTACGGCGGCGTGTCGTTGTTCGTCGTGGTGTTCGCGGTGTACCCCTTCGCAGCCGAAATGTTCCGCCAGAGCGACATCCCCAAGCGGCTGATTCCGGCGACCATCGCCCTGGGCGCGTTCTCCTTCACCATGGACGCCCTGCCCGGTACCCCGCAGATCCAGAACATCATCCCCAGCACCTTCTTCAACACCACCGCCTGGGCCGCGCCCTGGCTCGGGCTGATCGGCACCCTGTTCGTGTTCAGCGCCGGCATGCTCTACCTGCGTCGCCAGCGCAACAAGGCCCAGCGCGCGGGCGAAGGCTACGGCAATGACCTGCGCAACGAGCCGGAAACCGCAGACGACCTGGCTTTGCCCAACCCATGGCTGGCCCTTTCGCCGCTGGTGCTGGTGGGCGTGATGAACCTGCTGTTCACCCACTGGATCCCCCAGTGGTACGGCGCGACCCATACCCTGCAACTGCCGGGCATGAGCGCGCCGGTGCAAAGCGACGTAGCCAAGCTGACCGCCATCTGGGCAGTGCAGGCCGCCTTGTTGGTGGGCATCCTGATGGTGCTGGTGTGCGCCTTCGGCGCCATCCGCCAGCGCCTGGCCGAGGGCACCAAGAGCGCGGTCGGCGGCGCCCTGCTGGCGGCCATGAACACCGCCTCGGAGTATGGCTTCGGCGCGGTGATCGCCTCGCTGCCAGGCTTTCTGGTACTGGCTGACGCCCTGCGCGCCATCCCCAACCCGCTGGTCAACGAAGCGATCACCGTCACGCTGCTGGCAGGCATCACCGGCTCGGCGTCCGGCGGCATGAGCATTGCGCTTGCAGCCATGAGCGAGAGCTTCATCGCCGCCGCCCACGCCGCCGACATTCCCCTCGATGTGCTGCACCGGGTCGCCGCCATGGCCAGCGGCGGCATGGATACCCTGCCGCACAACGGTGCGGTGATCACCTTGTTGGCCGTCACCGGGCTGACCCATCGCGAAGCCTACAAGGACATTTTCGGTATTACCCTGATCAAGACCCTGGCGGTTTTCGTGGTCATCGCCACGTTCTACGCCACCGGCATCGTCTAAGGAGACTGGCATGACACTCAACGGCAAGACCGCACTGGTCACAGGTTCCACCAGCGGCATCGGCCTGGGGATAGCCCGGGTGCTGGCCGGCGCAGGCGCGAATATCGTGTTGAACGGCTTCGGCGACCCGGCACCGGCACTGGCCGAGATCGCCCGGCTGGGCGTGCCGGTCATTCATCACCCGGCCGACCTCTCCGATGTGGCCCAGATCGAGGCGCTGTTCGCCTTGGCCGAGCGCGAATTCGGTGGTGTCGACATCCTGGTCAATAACGCGGGCATCCAGCACGTGGCGCCGGTGGAGCAGTTCCCCATCGAGACCTGGGACAAGATCATCGCCCTTAACCTCAGCGCCGTGTTCCACGGCACCCGCCTGGCGCTGCCCGGCATGCGCGCGCGCAGTTGGGGGCGAATCGTCAACATCGCATCGGTACATGGCCTGGTGGGCTCCACCGGCAAGGCCGCCTATGTGGCAGCCAAGCATGGCGTGGTGGGGTTGACCAAGGTTGTGGGCCTGGAAACCGCCACCAGCAACATCACCTGCAACGCCATCTGCCCAGGGTGGGTGCTCACGCCGCTGGTGCAGAAACAGATCGACGACCGCGCCGCCTCAGGCATTGACCCACAGCAGGCGCAACACGATCTGTTGGCTGAAAAGCAGCCTTCCGTGGCATTTGTAACACCTCAGCACCTCGGAGAGCTGGTATTGTTCCTGTGCAGCGAAGCCGGTAGCCAGGTCCGTGGTGCCGCCTGGAACGTCGATGGCGGTTGGCTGGCCCAGTGAGGGCCCGCCGGGATCTGGCGCGGCTTTGCGTTTGTCTTTAATCAGCAAGGAGGCCTCATGCGCCCATTCCCATTGACCGCGATCCTTTCCCTGACCATGGCCTGCGCAGCACCTGCGATGGCCGCCGGGCTCAAGGATGTCGCGCCCTACCCCGAGGCGGAAAAAGGCTTCACCCGGCAGGTCATCCACCTGCCGGCACAAACCGACGAGTCGGCCCACCAACTGGAGATCCTCGCCGGCAAGACCCTCACGGTCGACTGCAACAAGCAGCGCCTGGGCGGCAAGCTCGAAGAACACAACCTCGAAGGCTGGGGCTACAGTTACTACCGCCTGGAGAAGGTCGCCGGGCCCATGAGCACCCTGATGGCCTGCCCGGATGGCAAGAAAACCGAGGCCTTCGTGCCGGTGGTCGGCGAAGGCTTCATGCTGCGCTACAACAGCAAGCTGCCAGTGGTGGTGTACGTGCCGGAAGGCATCGAGGTGCGCTATCGCGTCTGGTCGGCATCCGACGACGTACAAAAGGCTAAAGTGGAGTAAACAGTGATTTAGCGACACCCCTGTGGGAGCGGGCTTGAGCCGCGATCGAGCCGGACCTGTCAGTGCCATTGCTGCCTGGCAGGCACAATCGCGGGGCAAGCCCGCTCCCACACGGTACCCTTGAACGGGAATGGGAGGTTTCGGCATGAACGATGTGCTCTGGCGCCCCTCCACGGCGCAGGTCCAGGCCAGCCGCATGGACGCCTTCCGCCGCCGGGTCAACCTGCGGTTCAACCTCCAGCTCGACGACTACGCTGCCCTGCACCGCTGGAGCGTCGAACAACGCCCGGCCTTCTGGCAGGCCCTTGCCGAATATTTCCAAGTCCAATGGCACACCCCGCCCTCCCAGGTACTCGAGGAGGGTCCGCGCATGCCCGATGCGCACTGGTTCCCCGGGGCCACCCTGAACTACGCCGAACACCTGCTGCAGCGCCGCGACGACCGTCCGGCCGTGATCGCCGTGCGCGAGGATGGCCAGCGCCAGGCCTTGACCCATGCGCAACTGGCGGCCCATGTCGCTGGCATGCAGAAGGCTCTGCAAGGTCTCGGTATCCAGGCAGGTGACCGGGTCGCCTCGGTCATGCCCAACACCTGGGAAACCCTGGTGACCATGCTGGCTTGCGCCAGCCTCGGCGCGATCTGGTCCAGCTCGTCGCCCGAATTCGGCCTGCACGGCATCATCGACCGTTTCGGCCAGATCACGCCCAAGCTGCTGATCGCCTGCGCAGGCTACCAGTACGCCGGCAAGGCCATCGACCAAGTGGAGAAGATCAACCAGGTCACGGCCCAGCTACCCAACTTGGAGCACCTGTTGATCGTACCCTACACCCGCCCGCATACACGCGCCGACGAATTCGCCGCGCAACGGGTCAGCCTGTGGGACGACTTCTATCAGCCGGGGGGTGAGCCGCACTTCGCAGGGCTGCCCTTCGACCACCCGCTGTACATCCTCTACTCCAGCGGCACCACGGGGGTGCCCAAGTGCATCGTTCATCGCGCCGGTGGTGTCCTGCTGCAGCATATGAAGGAACATGGCCTGCACAACGACCTGAAGGCCAACGACGTCCTGTTCTACTACACCACCTGCGGCTGGATGATGTGGAACTGGCTCGCCAGCGGCCTGGCCGTCGGCGCCACCTTGGTGTTGTACGATGGCTCACCGTTCTACCCCGGGCCCGAGCGCCTGCTCGATCTGATCGACGCCGAAGGTATCCACGCCTTCGGGACCAGCGCCAAGTACCTGGCAGCCCTTGAGCAGGAAGGCATCGTGCCCGCCGACAGCCATCGCCTCGACCACCTGCGCCTGATCATGTCCACCGGCTCGCCGCTCTCGCCCCACAGCTATGACTACGTCTATCGCAAGATCAAACCGGACCTGTGCCTGGCCTCGATGTCCGGCGGCACCGATATCGTCTCCTGCTTCGTGCTCGGCAACCCGGTATTGCCGGTGCGCCGCGGCCAGATCCAGTGCAAGGGCCTGGGCATGGCTGTGGAGGTCTGGAACGAGGCCGGCCGGCCGGTGATCGGCGAAAAAGGCGAGCTGGTATGTACTCGCAACTTTCCCTGCATGCCGGTGGGCTTCTGGGGCGACGATGACGGCAGCCGCTACCACGACGCCTATTTCAGCCAGTACCCCGGCGTCTGGGCCCAAGGCGACTACGCCGAGGAGCACGCCGAAGGCGGCCTGGTCATCCACGGCCGTTCCGATGCGGTGCTCAACCCCGGAGGGGTACGCATCGGTACGGCGGAGATTTACCGACAGGTGGAAAAGGTCGAGGAGGTCGTGGAAAGCGTCGCCATCGGCCAGGACTGGCACAACGACGTGCGGGTGGTGCTGTTCGTGCGCCTGCGCGATGGCCTGCAGCTGGACGATGCCTTGCGCCAGCGTATCCGCCAGGTGATCCGCCAGTACACCACACCGCGCCACGTACCCGCCGTCATCGCCCAGGTCACGGACATTCCGCGCACCATCAGCGGCAAGCTGGTTGAACTGGCCATCCGCAACGTGGTGCACGGCCTGCCGGTGAAGAACACCGATGCCCTGGCCAACCCGGAGGCCCTGGCGCAATTCCGGGACCGCGCGGAGCTGCGCGATCAGGCATAATGGCGCCCTTTTTTGCCCGAAGCACAGGTGGTCCCATGAAAGCCCAAGCCCGTCACATCCTGGTCAAGACCGCTGCCGAAGCCGAACAGCTCAAGCAACGCCTCGCCAAGGGCGAAGCCTTCGATGTACTGGCAAAGAAATTCTCAACCTGCCCCTCGGGCAAGCGCGGCGGAGACCTGGGCGAAGTGCGCCCCGGCCAACTGGTGGGCGCCATCGATCAGGTGATCTTCAAGAAGGCCTTGCGCGTGGTGCATGGGCCGATCAAGACCAAGTTCGGTTACCACCTGGTCCAGACGTTCTACCGCGACTGACCCTCAGCGCCGAGCCGCCAGCAGACCCAGCCCGGCGCAACCGAGCAGCGAGGCACTGACGCGGTTGAACAACCGGCGCGGCCCAGGGCGGCTGAACCAGCGCTGCAGATAGGCGCCAAGGCCCGCATAGATGGCGATCGCCGCCCACTCCAGGAGCAGGAACAGCACGCCCAGCCAGAGGAACTGCTCGGCCACGGGCGTAGGGCTGCCCACCGAGACGAACTGCGGCAGGAAGGCTGTGAAGATGAGAATCGCTTTAGGGTTGCCCGCGGCCACCCAGAACTCTTGTCGCGCCAACCGCCAGGTACCCCGCGGGTGATCGGCGCTCACCACGGCTTCGCCCACCGGCGCACGCCACAACTGCCAGGCGATGTAGAACAAGTACGCGGCGCCCACCACCTTGATCGCCAGGAACAGGTATTCGCTGGTGTGCAGCACCACCGCCAGGCCCATGGCGGCCAAGGCGATCATGCCGCTGAAGGCCAGGATGCGCCCGCCACCGGCCACGCAGGCAGTGCGCAGGCCATAGCGGCTGGCGTTGTGCAGCGACAACAGGTTGTTGGGGCCCGGCGCCATGTTCAGGGCGAAGCAGGCGGGGATGAACAGCAGCAGGCTCGACAGGTCCATTATTCTTCTCCATCAGGACGCGAAAGCCTCGCGCCGCCGAGCGGGTGGCGTCAAGCACAGTCACAAGGGAAATGGCCGTAACAGTGCCCAGCGTTTAGAATGCGGACCTTGGTATCCGGCAAGGCAGGCTTTGCATGACCCGTCCATACAGCGAAATCTGGCGTGACCCGGCGCTGCCGTTCGCGGAAAGCCGCCGCGCCTGCCATAGCCGGGCCTGCTACAAAGCCCACAGTCACCCAACGTTTTCCATCGGGGCGGTAGATACCGGCCTGAGCGATTTCACCGGCGCCGGCGAAGGCCATGAACGGCTGACGCCTGGCACCCTGGTGCTGGTTCCGGCGCAGCGTGTACATGCCTGTAACCCATTGCCGGGGCAGGCCTGGAGCTACCAGATGCTGCACCTGGATGCTCAATGGCTGCAGCAGCTGCGGTTGGAGGCTGGGGTAGCGGCCAGTGAACCCGGGGCACCGGCGCGAATCAGCCGGTCAGCTTCGGTGTACCGCCGGTTCTGCCACCTCAATGAACTGTTGTTTTCCGAAGCAGGGGCGGCGGAGAAGGAAGCGGCACTGGTGGCATTCATCGGCGACCTTGATCTCGCCGCCCATGACACCCTCGATGCGGCGCCGGTACCGACCCTGGGGGTACCGGCGTTGCGTGAGCTGCTTGAGATGATCGAGGCGCAGGGTTCGGCCGAGATGAGCCTGAGCCAGCTGGCCGCCCAGGCGGGCCTCGGCCGTTACCAGCTGATCCGGACATTGCGCGCCGCCACCGGGCTCACGCCTCATGCCTACCTGCTCAACGCCCGCGTCAATCGCGCTCGTCACCTGCTCAGCCAAGGCAAGGCGCTGGCGGAGGTCGCCTATGAGCTGGGGTTCGCCGACCAGGCCCATTTCCAGCGGGTGTTCAAGGCCCATGCAGGCGTGACGCCAGGGCGTTATCGCAGCGGGGCCGCCTAACGGGTGGTGCACTGGCCCGGGCGAAGGCGATATCACGTCGGGCCCAATCGCGGGACAAGCCCGCTCCCACAATGGGCCGCAAAATCAAGTGGTTATGGGGTGCTCTGTAGGGCTCGTCCCGCGATTGGGCCGTGCAGCCTGCAATTTTTTTCAATACATAGGAGCACCCGACGAACAGACTGCGGCTTCCCCCACTGCAGAAGCCCAGCCCCATGGAGCAATTCTTGATGGTCGCCGCCGCCCACTTCCTCGCCCTGCTCTCCCCAGGCCCCGATTTCTTCCTGGTAGCCCGCACCTCGGTCAACGCCGGTTGGCGGGTGGCCAGCGGCGCCTGCCTGGGTATCGCCCTGGCCAACGGACTGTTCATCGTTACCGCGTTCGCTGGCGTCTCGATCCTGCGCGAGGGCAGCACGCTGTTCGTCGCCCTGCAACTGGCCGGCTGTGCCTATCTGTTGTACATCGGCGCTCTGTTCCTGCGTCACGCCGGGCACAGCAGCCTGGCGGCCAGCGACAACGGCCTCGTCCAACCCTCGCGCGGCTGGCTGCACAGCCTTGCTCAAGGTTTCCTCTCAGGCATGCTCAACCCGAAGAACGCCCTGTTCTATGCCAGCCTGGCGAGCATGGTCGCCACGACCAGCGTTGTCTGGAAGATCGCCTATGCCGCGTGGATGTTCACCGTCGTGGCAGTCTGGGACTTGCTGGTGGCCATGGCCATCGGCAACCGCCGTGTGCTGCGCCGGTTCGCCCGCGTGTTGCCCTGGCTGGAGCGTGCCTCGGGCGCCATGCTGATACTCCTGGCCAGCGTTGTGCTCATGCACCTGGCATGGGGCTGACCAATGCCAGGGTATGCAGGTCCATGACGCTGAAGAAGCCCCTGGCCCAGCCGCCGGTATCCAAGTGCCAGACGTTGCCCAAGCACTTGGCCTGCACCACCGGTGTATGCCCCACCAGCAAGGCACGCAGGCCGGCGACCGGCGCCGTATCGCCTTCGCGCAGGCGACGCCGCGACCATTGGCAAACCTCCCGTACATCCGGGTCGTCCGCTGCCTCCAGTCTCTCCCGCAAGGTCGGCCAGTCAGGAAACGGGCTGTCGGCATGCAGCAACCCCACCAAACCAGCGGGGGTCTGTACTTCCATGCCCAGCGGCATCCGGGCGAATCCTTCCACGTAGCGCTGCTGGTCGGCCTCGGGCAGGTCGAGAAACCAGGCCCCGCCCGCGGCACGGTACATGTCCAGCTCGACCCGCCCACCGCGCAGGTGGGCGATGGCCAGCGCCTCATGGTTGCCCTGCACAGCGTGAAACCAAGGCTGTGCCAGCCATTCCAGCGCCTGGGTGCTGTCCGGGCCTCGGTCGACCAGATCGCCGACACTGAACAGCCGGTCGACCGACGGATCGAAACCCACGGTGTCCAGGCATTGCTGTAGACGCGCGAAATGCCCATGGATATCGCCCACGGCCAGGTCGCGTCCCCGGGTATTGGCGGCTACCCGCCGAAAACGGCTCATTGCATCGATCCTCTGCTGCAGCGCCGACGGCAGGCTTGGAATGGAAGTGCGTCATGCGTACCGCCCTCGCCTGTGCCGTCACGATGATGCGGGTACTCGACAGCATGGCACACGCCGCCCTGACCATGCAGGTCGCGGTACGCTTCGAACATTCGCGACACAACGCCGCTCCCGCGGGGTATGCTCGGGCTTTCTATTCCCATGGATGGACGACATGACCCCTTCCCCCCGCAACTGCGAGGCCTGAGGCAATGAAGTACTTGCTCGCGGCCCTGGTCAGCTACGCCTGCACCTATTACCTCACCGGCCTGTTGATCCAGGGCCGCCTGGCGGATATCGCCGAAGGCCTGCGGCACCGGCCCGATGCCCCGAGGCCGGCGGAATACCTGCGCAAGGTAGAGCGATACGCCCGGCGCTCACGCCGCCAATACAGCCTTGCGGTGGGCTCGGTGCTGGCGGCGGTGGGTTGCCTGTTGCTGTATTGGCTGGGCTGAGAAGCCTGGCGTCAAAAACCGAGCGCCAAGCTCTGGCGGCCCTCGAGGGCGAGCAGGTATTGCTTGGCCTGCAGACCACCGGCAAAGCCGGTCAAGCTGCCCGAAGCACCGATCACCCTGTGACAAGGGGCGATGATCGATATCGGGTTGCGTCCATTGGCGGCCCCTACTGCCCGTACGGCGCTGGGCTTGCCGATCTGCCGGGCGATTTCGCTGTAGGTGCGGGTTTCACCGAAGGGAATGGTCAGCAGCGCCGCCCAGACTTGGCGCTGGAAATCGGTGCCGAGAAAATCCAATGGCAATTCGAAACGCTGGCGTTGGCCGGCGAAGTACTCACTCAGTTGGCGAGCCGTTTCCGTCAAGGTCGGGTGGGTGTCGCTGCGGTGCAGCTCACCCAGGCGCACGCGGTTCTCCCGCTCCTGCTCCCACAGCACCGCCGCCAGGCAGTCGCCGCGCGCGACCAGCGTCAAGGTGCCTACAGGTGATTGCATGAGGGTGAAGGCACTGGACATCGATGGGCCTCGAACGAGAAAACGGATGCCGGCACTCTACGCCCGGTAGCCCTTCTGCGCATCCGCTTTCTTGCCCGTGCAGCCGTCGACGCTCAACGACCCGCGCAAGCCGCCACGACGCTGGGCCTGGCAGTACGGCGGCACGATTGCAGGGCCGGCTCGCCAGCCACCTTCCTGGCGCGCCCGACGCCCCAGGCCAGTGCCCGGGTCATCGACTCGCCAGGGCGGGAGTCGAATGCTTCTTCATGCAACGCCATGCCCGAGGGTGCGTAGACACCAATGAACATCTGCGTGGCACCGGTACGGGACAACCTCACCTGCACGTCGATGCAGGTACCACAATCGAGGGTCTCGTCGTGCCCGCGATGATGAAGGGTGGGGTCTGCCCATGACCAGAACACGTCTCCACGGATTTTCATGCCGCCTCCTACGACTTTAGTCTTATATGTGTTGGTAGAGGCACCATAGCGGAAGCACACGGGCACGCAACCGCATTGCGCGCAATGGCGGGCATAATCGGACAGCCGGCGTGACCCAGCTATGGGGAATCAGGTATCGGGGTTTTTCTCGCAGCCTGGCTCAAGTAGCGATTCGGCGAAGGTCATCCACTCTTCGAATGCCTTGCGATGGGCCTGGCACATCCCTTTCCATTCGGGGCCGCCAACGCGGCCGTAGGCGATCTGGTTCATGGTCGAGGAGGTCAACGCGTCGAGCTCCCTCAACAGGTGGTAGGCACGGTAACGCTTTTCTCTTTCAGGCATTGGCTTGTCTTCCAATGTTGCACAACAAGGGCAGCAGGAAGCCTTTTGGGTTCACTGTTCTGGGCTTCCTGCTTCTGGACCTGCGATAGCTGCAAAAGGTCCATCGCCTCTGGAGACTGCGTCTTGGCTTAGTGGAACGCGCCGTCGAGCACCTCGTAGATGATGCCGGTCGCTACCGCGACCAGGAGCAGGTCCGCGCCGGCCTGCATCCATTCGTAGCCGTCGTAGTGAGGGAGATGGCCGAGCAACCTGCCGTCGAGCTTCTTGGCGATGCCCGGAGGGAGCGGCTTGCCACGTGCCAGGTTCTTCTGGATGCCCGGCGGCAGGGCTGGTCCAGGACTCCAGTAGTTCCGGTAGCCGCTCAATATGCCCAACACATCGCCACGGTCGATGGAGGGGCCACGGTAATGATCGCCGCGGTAATCATTGTCGTAGCCGCCCCCTCCTTTGTGACCGCCGCCCGGGTTGCCGCCCCCCTTGTTGCCACCGCCGGAGTGGCTGTTGCCCGGGGCGTGCTGGGCCTGGTTCTTGCCATGCCCTTGGCCTTGCCCCTTCCCGTTGCCCGGATCGGCAAAGCTCAGGCATGGGCTGACAGCCAAAGCAAACGAAGTCACTGCAATCACGATAGCGCGAGACTTGGCCATAACTGCTTCCTTCCGTGAGGGTGGATCCCCTGCACTGTAGACGATGGCCATGGGAAAAGTTCCCTGGCTTGGCCTGGTTATCTGCAGCTTGAAAAGATCCGTTGTAAAAGTTGGAGCGAGTTCTCAGAAAGCGCCCATTACCGACTACGGATCACTGCACTGATCGCCCAACCTGCGAATACGAAAAAGGCATCGAGGTAGAACAGGCCTTGGTAGTTGGGCAGTGCCTGTCCGGGCGCGACCGGATCAGGGCTTGGCGGGAAGATCGCATAGACGCCGTTGGGCACCAGCGCCAACACCAGCAGTGCGCCATAGGTGGCCATTCGCAGCATGTTTTGCCGTTCGAGCGACGCGTCCGCCATCTTCAAGCCAAAGAAGGCGATCACCGCCGCCAACGGTAATACCCAGATGTGCAGGGGTAGGCTGAAGAACACCTCAGCCATCACGCTTTTCGTTTCCACAATTGCAATACCTTGTCGATGAAGGCCACGATTATCCATGGCCCGCCAGGGTACTGACTACCCTGGCATCATCGGCATGGGCGAGGCGTCACTCGGTGGCCTTGCAGGTGTCGAAGTTGGCGAACGAGAAACTGACCAAGGCGGCACGCGGCTCTCGTCCGGTGAATTCGCTGCTGATCTCGGCAATGTCGTCGCTCAACTTGAACGCACTGGACGACCAGACCACACCTCGGGCGACCCGGTCATCCTGGTCCGGCATGCCATACCTGGTCTTCAATTCGTCCAGCAGCGCCCCACTGGCACGCTTCGACCGGTCGAAGCGCATCTGTACCAGGCACAGCTCGTCATCCTTGCTGAACACGTAGTTGTAGCCATCGGCCTGGGCGTCGAGCTTCGGCGCCTGTTTGGACGTATAGATCAAGGCCCCTACATTGTTGGTACCGACCTTCTGCAAGATGGCATGCCGCTCGATCTGCTCGCGCTTGAGGCCCATCTTCGTGCCTGCGGGGCCTTCCCACGGGCCTTCGTCGGAGCAGCCGTAGATCATCGCCATCGCCAGGGCCAACACTGCAAAACGCTTCATGCCTGTCCTCCTCGTTGATGGGCGGAATCTACCACAGGACGTAGCGCTGGCTAATGCCCTGTCAACGTGTTTGTGTGTGCACCTTGGCCATGATTCCTGTCCGTCTATCCAGCTTGGATGCAAAGCCAGTACCGATCCGCGGCAGGCCATAGTACGGTGCGCCTCGAACGTACTGCCTGGTGCCTTGCCTGCAAGCCCACGGACCCGGCCATTCACGACCTGGGAGGTCAAATGCAACGTGTTCAAGCAACAAGTCAGGAAGCTCTGGATCTGGCTTTGATTGCGTTCTACCGCTTCAAGATCGGCGAGATAAAAGTGTTCGACCTGGAGCGCGCAATGAGCTTCGAAGTGGGCCAGGCCCTGGCTCAAAGTGGCCTGGTAAGGTTCTCGATAACGCAAATGGCATCCGGGCGTTATCGGATCAGCGACCAGGGAGAACATTCGATCACAGAGGCTGGACGTGCTCGGCTGGAGCACCTTCGCGGCTAGAACCGCCCGCCAGCCCGAACCCAGCACCGTGGCGACTCGCGGTGCTGGATGCCGCCCCCGCTCATCAGGGACCTTGGCATCGGATTTAGCGCCCCCGTACAACTGCCGTCGCACCTATGCGACAATACGCGCAATGTCCGGCCTCAACCCCCGCATTCATCGCCCAACAGCTGGGTCACAGCATGCACATGCTGCTGTCGACGCACGCCTGTTGGCTCAACTCAAGCTCCGACTGGAGCGCGCTGGAAACGCTCAGGATCGCTGACCCTCCAGCCGCGTAAGTTACTGATAGGTAAGCGCTTTGATCTCCACCGCTAACATCACCATGCAATTCGGCGCCAAGCCGCTCTTCGAAAACGTCTCGGTCAAATTCAACAACGGCAACCGCTACGGCCTGATCGGCGCCAACGGCTGCGGCAAGTCGACCTTCATGAAGATCCTCGGCGGTGACCTAGAGCCGTCCGCCGGCCAGGTGATGCTCGAGCAGAACACCCGCCTGGGTAAACTGCGCCAGGACCAGTTCGCCTATGAGGAATTCACCGTCATCGACACGGTGATCATGGGCCACGAGCAACTGTGGAAGGTCAAGGCCGAGCGTGACCGTATCTATTCCCTGCCGGAAATGACCGAGGAAGATGGTATGGCCGTCGCCGAGCTCGAGACTGAGTTCGCCGAAATGGACGGCTATACCGCCGAGTCCCGTGCCGGTGAACTGCTGCTGGGCCTGGGCATTCCGCTGGAGCAGCACTTCGGCCCGATGAGCGAAGTGGCGCCAGGCTGGAAGCTGCGTGTGCTGCTGGCCCAGGCGTTGTTCTCGGACCCGGACGTGCTGCTACTGGACGAACCGACCAACCACCTGGACATCAACACCATCCGCTGGCTGGAAAGCATCCTCACGGCGCGTAACAGCACCATGGTGATCATTTCCCACGACCGGCACTTCCTCAACAGTGTCTGCACCCACATGGCGGACCTGGACTACGGCGAGCTGCGCCTGTTCCCGGGCAACTACGACGAGTACATGACCGCCGCCACCCAGGCGCGCGAGCAGCTGCTGGCCGACAACGCCAAGAAGAAAGCCCAGATCGCCGAGCTGCAGACCTTCGTCAGCCGCTTCTCGGCCAACGCCTCCAAGGCCAAGCAGGCTACCTCGCGCGCCAAGCAGATCGACAAGATCCAGCTGGCCGAGGTCAAGCCGTCGAGCCGGGTCAGCCCGTTCATCCGGTTCGAGCAGACCAAGAAGCTGCATCGCCAGGCGGTCACCGTGGAGAAGGTTTCCAAGGGCTTCGAGGGCAAGGTCCTGTTCAAGGACTTCAGCTTCACCGTCGAAGCCGGCGAGCGTGTGGCGATCATCGGCCCCAACGGTATCGGCAAGACCACCCTGCTGCGTACCCTGGTCGGTGAGATGAAACCCGATGCCGGCGCGGTGAAGTGGACCGACAGCGCAGAAGTGGGCTACTACGCCCAGGACCACGCCCACGACTTCGAAGAGGACGTGAGCCTGTTCGACTGGATGGGCCAGTGGACCCAGGGCGAGCAGCTGATTCGTGGCACCCTGGGCCGCATGCTGTTCTCCAACGACGAAATTCTCAAGTCGGTGAAGGTGATCTCCGGTGGCGAGCAGGGCCGCATGCTGTTCGGCAAGCTGATCCTGCAAAAGCCCAACGTGCTGGTCATGGACGAGCCGACCAACCACCTGGACATGGAATCGATCGAGGCGCTGAACCTGGCGCTGGAGAACTACCCCGGGACCCTGGTTTTCGTCAGCCATGACCGCGAGTTCGTGTCGTCGCTGGCCACCCGCATCATCGAGCTGACGCCCGACGGTGTGGTGGACTTCAGCGGCACCTACGACGATTACCTGCGCAGCCAGGGCGTAGTGGTCTAACCCCTGCCTTTCGCCGCTCCTACGCGGGGCTGCTACGCAGCCCCAAGTGCAGCCGATAAAGCTTGACCGACTGGCATTGGACCCCGCCCTACCGCCTACCCGCGAACGCCCCCATGACCGCGCAACCACCTGCCTCCGGCATCACCCCGCAGATCCTCTCGATCGTTTTCTATACCTTCATCGCCTTCCTGTGCATCGGCCTGCCGATCGCGGTGCTGCCCAGCTATGTTCACGACCAGCTTGGCTTCGGCGCGGTGGTCGCGGGGTTGACAATCGGCCTGCAGTACCTCGCCACGTTGCTCAGCCGCCCCTTTGCCGGGCGGGTAGCCGATGGCCTGGGTGGCAAGCGGGCGATTCGCTACGGGCTATACGGCATCGCAGGCTGTGGCGGGCTGACCCTGCTGTCGGCCTGGACGGTCGCCCTGCCCTGGCTGAGCCTGCTGCTGTTGCTGGCCGGGCGCCTGTGCCTTGGCATCGCCCAGGGCTTGATCGGTGTCGCCACCTTGAGCTGGGGTATCGGCCAGGTGGGCAGCGAACACACGGCACGGGTGATTTCCTGGAACGGTATCGCCTCCTACGGCGCCATCGCCATCGGCGCACCGGCCGGCGTGCTGCTGGTGGACGAGTTGGGCTTCAGCGTGCTCGGCGTCGCCCTGGTGGTATTGGCCGTGATGACCCTGCTGGTGCTGCGCACGCGTCCGGACGCGGTGGTGCTGCGCGGCGAACGGTTGCCGTTCTGGTCGGCCTTCAGCCGGGTGGCGCCCTTTGGCCTGGGGCTCACCCTGGCATCGATCGGCTACGGCACCCTGACCACCTTCGTCACCCTCTATTACCTGGAGCGCGGCTGGGTCGGTGCGGCCTGGTGCCTGAGCGCATTCGGCCTGTGCTTCATCGTCTCGCGGCTGCTGTTCGTCAATGCCGTCAACCGCTTCGGCGGCTACAGCGTCGCCATGGCCTGCATGGCTACCGAAGTCGTGGGGCTGACCCTGCTGTGGCTGGCGCCCTCTCCGGCCGTGGCCCTGGTGGGCGCAGGTCTGACGGGGTTCGGGTTGTCACTGGTATATCCGGCCCTCGGCGTCGAGGCCATCAAGCAGGTCCCCAGCAGCAGCCGGGGGGCCGGGCTGGGCGCCTACGCGGTGTTCTTCGACCTGGCCTTGGCCATCGCCGGCCCGGTGATGGGCGCGGTAGCGGTACGCCTGGGGTATACCTCGATCTTTTCCGTGGCGGCCCTGCTTGCCTTGGCCGGCGTGGGCCTGGTGTTGCTGCTGGCCCGTCGCGGCCAAGGCCGTTGAAAACGAAAAAACCGGCTGCAGCCCAGGGCCACAGCCGGTTTTTCATTCAACGCGATCAGGCGGCAGCGAACAGCTCGTTGGCAATCTGTGCCTGGGCGGCGTCGATGGCCTGGCTGCGGTGTTCCGGGCCATAGGCCAAGCCGTGGGCGCGGACGATCTCAAGGTCGGTGACACCGATGAAGCCAAGGAAGACCTTGAGGAAGTCCTCGTGGCCCACTCCGGTCGGCTGGCCATGGTGCAGGCCACCGGCGGTGGACACCAGGATCACTTTCTTGTCACCGCACAGGCCTTCCGGGCCAGCCTCGGTGTAGCGGAAGGTCTTGCCGGCGACGGCGACGCGGTCGATCCAGGCCTTGAGCTGGGTCGGCACGCTGAAGTTGTACATCGGCGCACCGATCACCACGGCGTCGGCGGCGAGGAATTCTTCCAGGGTCTCGGCACTGAGCTTGGCTTCGTGGGCCTGGGCGGCATCGCGCACCTCTTCCGGGGTACCTGCGGCAACCAGGGTGGCGGCGGAGAAGTGGCTGATGGCGTCGGCCGCCAGGTCACGGTAGACCACTTCGATGCTCGGGTCGGCGGCTTTCCAGGCTTCGACGACTTCGCGGCTCAGCTGGCGGGAGGCGGAATTGTCGCCCAGGATGCTCGAATCGATATGCAACAGTTTCATGGGATTCTCCTGTTAATGAAGACCGCGACGGTGGGCGATCACGATGGAGAGAATCCTATAGGGCCAACGAATAGCTGATAAGCCCGTAAAAATGCGTTAGTTTGTCCTACCAGTAGGACAATGGAACAACCCGATGCAAGACCTCAACGACCTCTTCTACTTCGCCCGCGTGGTCGAGGCCGGTGGTTTCGCCGCCGCTGGCCGCCAGTTGGGCATTCCCAAGTCACGGCTTTCCCGGCGCATCGCCGAGCTGGAGGAGCGCCTGGGCACACGCCTGCTGCAGCGCACCACCCGGCAACTGAAGCTCACCGCCGTGGGGGAACGCTACCTGCACCATTGCCAGGCCATGCTACTGGAGGCAGAGGCGGCCGACGAAGCGGTGGCCAGCATGAGCAGCGAGCCGCGGGGGCGTTTGCGAGTGTCCTGCCCCGTCGCCTTGGCCCACGCCTTCCTGCCACAAGTGGTCAGCCGCTTTCTGGAGCAGTATCCGCTGGTACAACTGGATATGGTGCTGCTCAACCGGCGGGTCGACCTGATTTCCGAGGGCATCGACGTGGCTTTGCGCGTGCGCGACTTGGGCGACGAGGACCCGGCCCTGGTCACCCGCCGTCTGCGCCAGGCGCAGATGCAACTGGTGGCGGCACCGGGCTTTGCCGACCACCTGCATCACCCATCACAGCTCGCCGGCCTGCCGGTGCTGGGTGCTACTGAGGCGGATCGCCTGGTGCATTTTCGCCTGATCGGGCCGGGGGGCGAACAGCAGGAAGTCGCCCTGGAACCGCGCCTGGCCATTGACGACTTCGTGGTGCGAAAGGCTGCCGTAGGTGCGGGGCTCGGCTTCACTGCCCTGCCGAGCATGTACTGCGAAGAGGAATTGGCGCGCGGCGAACTGGTGCGCCTGCTGCCGGACTGGTCCCTGCCTGGCGGTTGGCTGCAGG
Organism: Pseudomonas sp. NY15356; assembly: GCF_048068175.1. Classification (NCBI taxonomy): domain Bacteria; kingdom Pseudomonadati; phylum Pseudomonadota; class Gammaproteobacteria; order Pseudomonadales; family Pseudomonadaceae; genus Pseudomonas; species Pseudomonas sp. NY15356. Next base: position 79,959 of record NZ_JBLUPW010000010.1, read on the forward strand.
CGGTATACCCGCACCGACGTGGCCTGCTGCCGGCCGTGCGTGTGTGGATCGACCATCTGGCGGCTTCGTTCGAGGCCTGTGGGGAGCGCTATGTGTGAGCATCTGAGTGACCCAGGCGCTTGCACGTGTAATGACTGGCAGACCGAGCGAAGCCGATCGCGGGACAAGCCCGCTCCCACAGGGTACGGGTCCGACCAGCCCCACGATCGGGCCCGCCCTGCTACCACTCAGACGGCGCCTAGTACCCCACCCAACCAGCGCCCGCCCAACAGCAAGTGGTCGACCCAGAACACCTGGTGCACCGCCACGATGCCCCAGAACGTCACTTGGTAGGACACCTTGCGCGTCTTGTGCCGGAACAGCTGCTGGGCGAGCAATGCCCCTGGCCAGCCGCCACACAGCTCACTGGCATGCAGGACCTTTTCGGGTGTGCGCCAGGCCCCGGTACGCGCTTGATGCTTGTCTTGCCAGTACAGCATCAGGCTGACCAGGCTCACCGCCGGGTACAACGCCAGGGGCAGCCAGGACTGCTCGCTCCAGGCCATCTGCGCAGCGCCCACCAGCGGCAGCAGGCACAGCCCCATGAGCACCAGCAGTTTCAGGCGCAGGTTGTGAACGGCATCCTGGGTGCGTTCGACGCCACGGCGTGGCGCGCTCTGGGTGCGTGCCATATCAACCGTGCGCCGTGGCCCAGTTGACCCAGCCGAACTGCCAGGTCGCCAGGATCAGCAGGCCGAAGACGATGCGGTACCAGGCAAAGGCTGCATAGCTGTGGTTGGCGATGAACTTGAGCAGGCCGCGCACGGCGATCATGGCGAAGATGAACGAGACCACGAACCCGATGGCGAACACTGGCAGGTCGCCCGGCTGGAACAGGTCGCGGTACTTGTAGCCCGAGTACACCGCCGCCCCCACCATGGTCGGCATGGCCAGGAAGAACGAAAATTCGGTCGCTGCCTTGCGCGACAGGCCGAACAGCAGGCCACCGATGATGGTCGAGCCGGAGCGCGAGGTGCCGGGGATCATTGCCAGGCACTGCACGAAGCCGATCTTCAGGGCATGGCTCCAGCGCATGTCATCGACGTGATCGACCTCGATGCGGTGGTCGCGACGCTCGGCCCACAGCATGATCACCCCGCCCACCACCAGCGCCGCCGCCACGGTGACCGGGTTGAACAGGTATTCGTGGATCAGATCGGCGAACAGCACGCCCAGGATCACCGCCGGAAAGAACGCGATCAGCAGGTTGGCCGTGAAGCGACGCGCCGTCGGCTGGCTGGACAGCCCCAGCACCACGTCGAAGATCTTGCGCCGGAACTCCCAGACCACGGCGAGGATCGCGCCGAGCTGAATGATGATGTTGAAGGCCATGGCCCGCTCGCCACCGAAGTCGATCAGGTCGGCGACGATGATCTGGTGCCCGGTGCTGGAGATGGGCAGAAACTCCGTCAAACCTTCGACGATCCCTAAGATGATTGCCTGAAAGGCACTCCAAAAATCCATTGTTCCCCCGATGAGGCGCTGCTGCGTGCAGGCCCCTTGTTCTTGATTTGCATTTGGTTGCCGCGAAGGCCCGGCCGTTTTACAGCCCCTACGGAGCCGATGCCAGCGGAAAAGGCCTAGATACCTAAAGGTTTCATCTTGCGCGGCCGAGATCCTATCAGAGCAGCCTGTCGATGGCTCGCGCGGCATGCGACAGCAAACACCTGGCCTAGCCCTTGGTCGAGTGTGCCGCACCGGCCCCGGCATGCTTGGATACACCTGATAACAAGAACAACGGGAGTACCTTTGATGAAGACCTTAAGGTCGATGTCGATCAGCCGGCGCCTGTCGCTGATCCTGCTGGTCGCGGTGGGCATGCTGGTGGCCTTCGCCCTGCTGATGCTGCGCCAGCTGCATGGCGACCTGTACCAGGCCAAGGCCGAGAAGACCCGGCACGTGGTGCAGACTGCCGCCGGCGTGCTGGCCTACTACCAGGGGCTGGAGGCTGCCGGCACGCTCACCCGCGAAGCGGCCCAGCAGCAGGCCCTGCAGGCCGTGCGCAGCCTGCGCTACGACAAGGACGACTATTTCTGGATCAATGACCTGGCGCCCAGGATGGTCATGCACCCGACCAACCCCAAGCTCGACGGCCAGGACCTTTCCGGCATCCGTGACCCCGACGGTTTCGCCGTGTTCAACGAGATGGCCAGCCTGGCACGCAGCCAGGGCGCAGGCCCGGTGGACTACCGCTGGCCCAAGCCCGGTGCCAGTGAGCCGGTGGCCAAGACGTCATATATCCAGCTGTTCAAACCCTGGGGCTGGATCATCGGGTCGGGCGTGTATGTCGATGACGTGCAGGCCGAGTTCGCCCGCCAAGTACGGGACGCCTCCCTGGCGGGCCTGGGCATCGCCGTGTTGATGGCGCTGTTGGTCATGCTGATCGCCCGCAGCATCGCCCGCCCGTTGCAGGAGGCGGTGCAGGCCATGGGGAATATTGCCAGCGGCGAAAGCGATCTCACCCGTCGCCTGGATACCCATGGGCGCGACGAGGTCACCCGCCTCGGTGAGCATTTCAACCGCTTCAACGGCAAGCTGCAAAATGTGGTCGGCCAACTGCAGGGCGCCGCCCATGCCCTGGCCCAATCGGCCGAACACGTGGGCGACAACGCAGGCCAGGCCCAGGCGCACAGTGCCCAGCAATCGCTGCAGATGGACCAGGTGGCCACGGCGGTCAATGAAGTCACCTATGCCGTGCAGGACGTGGCCAAGACCGCCGAGCAGGCCGCCAGCGAGATGCAGGCGGCGCAGCGCCAGGTGGACCATGGCCAACAGGCGATCCATGGCAGCCTGCAGCAGATCGACCGACTCTCCAGCACCATTGACCAGGCCGTGCAGGTGATCGGCGAGCTGGCCGGGCACAGCACGCGGATCGGCGGTGTACTGGAAGTGATCCGCTCGATTGCCGAGCAGACCAATTTGCTCGCGCTCAACGCCGCCATCGAGGCGGCCCGCGCCGGCGAGCAGGGCCGGGGGTTTGCCGTGGTTGCCGACGAGGTCCGGCTGCTGGCCCAGCGCACCGCCCAGTCGACCGCCGAGATCCAGACCATGATCGAGCACCTGCAAGGCCAGTCGGAAGCGGCTGTCAGGGCGATCGGCACCAGCAGCGAAGCCTCGCGCCAGACCGTCGAGCAGGCCCGTGAGGCGGGCACCAGCCTGGATGCCATCAGCCAGGCGCTGCACAACCTCACCGCCCTCAACGCCTCGATCGCCAGCGCTACGCTGCAGCAGGCCCACGTGGTGGAAGAAATCAACCGCAATGTGCTGGATACCGCCGGGCTGTCCCAACAAACCGCCGACGCGGCGCGCCAATCCAGTGATGCCGGCGCAGCCTTGGCGCGGTTGAGCGAGGAGCTTGAACAGTTGCTGCGCCAGTTCCGAGTTTGATACTGCCCTTCGTCAAACCCACGCGCCCCCTGTAGGAGCGGGCTTGCCCCGCGATGGCATCAGCCCAGGCACTGCCGCTGCCCAGCCTGACGCCATCGCGGCGCGCCCCTACAGCTTCCCCGCCCTACAGGCTACAATCGCGCCCTCTACCCCTGCCCAAGGATCGCCGATGTCCGGCCTCGAACTCTTCGCCGCCGTGCTCGGCGTCATCGCCGTGTGGCTCACAGTCAAGCAAAACCCGTGGTGCTGGCCGATCGGCCTGGTGATGGTGCTGCTCTATAGCTGGATCTTCTATGAAGTGAAGCTGTATTCCGACATGCTCCTGCAACTGGTCTACGCCGTGCTGCAACTGTACGGCTGGTGGCAATGGACCCGGCCTGACCGTGTGGAAGACGCACGCCAGGTTTCCAGCCTGGGGGCAGGGCAGGTGTTCACCGGCCTGGGCGTAGGCTTGCTGGCGAGCCTGGGTCTGGGCGCTGCCATGGCGCACTGGACCGACGCGGCACAGCCCTGGCTCGATGCGGCCCTGACCGGCTTCAGCCTGGTGGCGCAGGTGTGGATGGCGCAGAAGCGTGTGCAATGCTGGGCGCTGTGGATGGTACTGGATGTGGTCTTCGTGGGGCTGTTCCTCTACAAGGGCCTCTACCTCACCGCAGCGCTCTACGCACTGTTCACCTTGATCGCCGTGCACGGCTGGGTGCAATGGCGCCGCGACCCGGCATTGGCCCCCGCATGAAGGTCCTGGTGCTATGCGGGCCGGAGTCCAGCGGCAAGAGCTGGCTGAGTGGCGAAATCCAGGCGCATTTCGGCGGTGTGGTGGTCGGTGAATACGTCCGCCATTTCATCGAGCGGGAACAGCGCGACACCTGCTATGCCGATATTCCCGCCATCGCCCGCGGCCAGCTTGCCTGGGAGGACCAGAGCCGCCGGCAGGCGCCCGACCTGTTGATCCTCGACACCCACCTGCTCAGCAACATCCTTTGGAGCCGGGTACTGTTCGCAGACTGCCCCGCCTGGCTCGAGCAGGCCCTGCTCGAACGCCACTATGACCTGCACCTGCTGCTCAGCCCGCAAGGTGTCGATTGGGTCGGCGACGGCCAGCGCTGCCAACCCCGCCTGGAAGAGCGGCAAAGGTTCTTCGAGGATAGCCTGCACTGGCTGCACACTCACCAGAAACCCTTTCAAGTACTCGAAGGCGACTGGCCCACCCGCCAGGCCCAGGCCCTGGCAGCGGTGGCGCGTCTGCTTGACGGTCAGGCGCCAGCCTGCGCCACCGAGTGTTAATTTTTTGTAACTGTACAGTCAGCTAGGCCCCCCATTGTTGGGGGCTTCGCCACAGACCTGGGGAAACTGTTTCAAACGTGATACAGCTACTGCCGTCATCCCGGGCCGCGTGGGTTTTCAAGGCCTGTAGGGCGATGGACGGTTTTTCTGTATCAGCCGTGAAACAGAAAAACACCGAACGGCCCCATGAAACACCCAACAACTTGATTTAACTATAAAAAATAAAAGCGGCACGACTTTCGCTCTACCTCTGTCAACGCTCAAGGGCCAGCGCACAGAGAAGGGAGCATCGCCGTGGGGACCAAGAACAAGACACTGCCTGCACTGCTCGTCCTGGGTTGCCTGACCGCCGCGGCCTTCCCCCTTCCCGCCAGCGCCGAGGGCAACGGGATCATCGTTCTGACCCGTGATGTCCAGGCTCGCCAAGCCGCTCGGAAGACCGGTACCCCCGACCCCTACCCCACTACCGTCAACACCAACGAATCGGCCCGGGTGAAAGCCCAGACCAACGAATTGACCGACGGTGACTTCGCGCGCATCGCCAGCGGCTCGACAGTCAATCGCCTGCTCGCCACCGACCACTCGGGCAGCTTGCGCGGCCTGGACACCGTCCAGTCCCGGCTACCTGGCATGGCCGGCGGATCGGGTGCCGGGGCCGGCGGTGGCAACACCATCTCCAACACGGTCAACCAGAACGTCCAGCGCGGCCTGGCGCCGCTGCAGATCCTCACCCGGGGCCAATGACATGCGCGCACTCAAGCTCTCCCTGCTGTGCCTGGCGCTGGGCCCCAGCCTGGCGCTGGCCGGCTCGCCAGTGGTGGACAACGCCACCCTTGGTGCCAGCGGCCGCACCTACCAGGGCAACCTCGGCATCAACCAGGCGGCGGGCGATGCCCAGCAGCAGGCCAACGTCCGGGCCATGGCTATCGGCACCCATGCCAAGGCCACCACCGAGGTTCGCCAGCGCACTGACTTTCTTGCCGACCCGGCCCGGGACAGCCGCGCCAGCATCCACGGCAACGCCTTCAGCAACGGCAACGGCCTGCTCGGTATCAACCAGTCCGCCGGCGCCGCCACGCAGCAGGCCAACGCAGTACGGATCGGCATCAGTGCCGTCCCGCAAAGCATCGACGACAGCATTCTCAGCCAGCAGAACGTCTCGCTGGCCAATGGCTCCGAGGCAACGGATCGCACTCCCGGCAGTCGCCAGGTCACTACCAGTGACCAGGCCTTCACCGGCAGCCGTGGCGTGATCCAGTTGAATCAGAGCGCCGGGGTGGGCAACCGAATGGGCAACACCCTGAGCGTACGGGTCGCTGACTGACCCAAAGTGGCTTCAACACAACACTTAACAACGAGAAACAAGTGGAGAAACACCATGAAACCTAAAATGGCACTCAAGCCTCTGGTATTCGCCCTCGCAGCGGTCATGGCAGTTGCTGCACAAGCTGATAACCGGCATAACAACGGCCACCATGGCCATCACAACAACCATGACAATGTCCTTCTGCAGCTGTTGGTCAGCGCGGGAGCGGCCGCCACGGTGACCGATACCCAGGTCAACACCGGCAACACCGTGCGTAACGAGGCGACCGAGAACGACGCGGCGATGGAAGACTCCGCCAACCGCTCCAACGGCAACCTGGGCGCCAACGTGGCTGCCGGTGACGGCAACCAGCAGGACAACGTGGCCGCCATCGCCACTGCCGATGAGCGTTTCATCTTCGGCAGCGCCATGGCTATCTCCACCGCCACCCAGGTCAACGCCGGCAACAACGTCAAGAACTTCTCCACCAGCAACACCGCCAACCTGGTCGACTCGGCCAATGGCAGCTCGGGCAATATCGGCGTGAACGTCACCGCCGGCGACTTCAACCAGCAGAAAAACAACCTGGCGATCGCCGTGTCCGGTGGCCGTGTAGCGATGGCCGCCTCCACCGCCACCCAGGCCACTACGGGCTTGAACGTCGAAAACAACGCTGACCGCAAGATGGACAAGGAAACCCTGCAGGCCAGCTTCAAAGCCTATGGCCAGTACAAGGGTGACGGCTGGGGCTATGTTGAAGACGAAAAAGGCTGGGGCCACGGCCATGGCCATGACAAGGGCAAAACCGACAAGGACCCTCTGAAGTTCCACGAAGAAGGCACCTTCGGCCTGGCCGGTGTCGCCACCTACCAGGTGCTGACCCCCAACGGCTGGAAAAACCCTGTGACCAACACCGCCACCATGAGCAACTCGCTCAACGGCGTGTCGGGCAACGTGGGCGCCAACGTCTCGGCAGGTTCGGGCAACCAGCAGAGCAACTCGCTGTCCATCGCCGCAGGTTGCAAAGCCTGCACCGGCCTGTAACACAGCCAATCGGGGCCCTTCGGGGCCCCTTTCCTGTTTCGCGTCGGGGGAGAAGGCCATGCGCGCAGTTCTGCTTGCCGCACTCATGTTCCTGGCCGGCCTGGTCGAGGCCACGCAGATGCCGATCGCGGCGATGCCAGGCGGGACCTTGGTGTACAAGCCGGTACAGAGCATCCGCGAGCGTCGCTTCGCCGACCTGGTGCAACAGAAGACCGATTTCAGCTGCGGTGCCGCCGCCCTGGCCACCATCCTCAAGCAAGCCTATTGGCTCGATGTCGATGAAAGCCAGGTCATCGAAGGCATGCTCGCCCACGCCGACCCGGACCTGGTCAAGGTCCAGGGCTTTTCCATGCTGGATATGAAGCGCTACGTGGAAAGCATCGGCATGCGCGCCCGGGGCTACCGGGTCGAGGCCGACAGCCTGCACCGGGTGAGCATTCCGGTGGTGGTGCTGATGGACATTCGTGGCTACAAGCACTTCGTCGTGCTCCAACGCATCAACCGGGGCTGGGTGTACATCGGCGACCCGGTGCTGGGCCACAAACGCTACAAATTCGACGATTTCGTCAAAGGCTGGAACGGCATCATCTTCGCCGTCATCGGCCCCGGCTACGACAAGGCCAACGCCCTGCTCGACCCACCGGCTCCGGTCACCGCCAGGAACCGCATCAATGGGTTCTACCCGGTGGACGATGCCCAATTGATGGAATTCGGGTTCATCCAGAGCGACTTCTTCTAGTGATTACAAAGGGGCACGGAGCTCCGGGGAGCAGCGATGAAGACAATCAACTGGCTGGTAGCGGCATGCCTGGCTGCCAGCCTCCCGACCCAGGCGCAGACGTTCAAGCCCATCGAAGTCAAGGACCAGGAGCTGGCCCAGTTGCGTGGGCGCTATGTGATGCCGGGGCGGATCATCAGCTTCGGCGTGGTCATGAGCAGCACCTGGCAGAACGCTGCCGGCGACCGCATTGGCGCAACCACGACGATGCAGGTGCAGCACAACAGCTTCAAGCCGCAGTTCTACGTCTCCATGACCGGCAAGAACGGTGGCGGCGTCGCCCCAGGCCAAGGCCATGGCGTGGTCACAGGTGGCAGCGGCCTGGGCAATACCCAGGGCGTGACCCAATCGGTCCGCGCGGCCGGCGACAACAACAGCGCCTACAACGATGTTGCGATCAATGTCAGTGAAGGCGGCAAGGGGCCAGCTACCACACCACAAGGCCAGATACTGGCATCGGGCAAGACCCTGACCAGCAGCAACAATGCCGGCACCATGAGCGTGTCGAACACCGGCAAAGGCATCCAGATGGCCATCCAGGCCAACAACAACCAAGGCTCGAGCCTGCAGCGCCTGTCCGATGGCGGCCTGCTGCAAGCCACGACGCTGCTTGGCGGCAACAACGCGGTCAGCAACATGACCCAGCTCAATGTGGTGCTGCGCGACAACCTACCGTCAGCCGGCGCACTGAACTGCAATCTCGATCAACTCAAGGGCCTTCGAATCACCGGCTATTGATCTACGCTTCGTCTCACCATCGTAGTATTCGTAGGGACGGCTAACTTATGCATCGATTCATGTCGTTGAAAGCAGTTGTCTGTCTGGGCACCTTGGTGCCTTCCACCCTGCTCTACGCCGCCGCCGATCCGCAGGTCGAGGCCCTGAAGGCCGAACTGGCAGCATTGAAGGAGCGTTACGAAGCCCAGCAGCAAGCCCTGATGGTGCTGGAGCAACGGGTCCGCCAGGTCGAAGAACAACCTGTCGCCCCCCCACCCAAGCGCCTGACCCGCTCCCCTGCCTCTCAGCCACGCAACAACCAGGCCATCGCCGCCTCCGGCGGGGCTGCAGGGGCAACGGGTTCCTCCTACGGTGAATCGCTCAAGGACGACTCGGAGCCGGCCCAGAGCGTGTCCAACCTGTATGACGAGGCCAGCGGCTTCTTCGGCGGTGGCAAGTTCAGCCTCGAGACCGGCATCACCTACGCCCGCTACGACACCCGCCAGTTGATCCTCAACGGTTTCCTGGCGCTGGACTCGATCTTCCTGGGCAATATCAACCTCGACCGGATCAAGGCCGACAACTGGACCCTGGACCTGACCGCCCGCTACAACTACGACCAGCGCTGGCAGTTTGACGTCAACGTGCCAATCGTCTACCGCGAGTCTACTTACCAGTCCGGCGGCGTCGGTGGTGCCTCCAACGATGTCTCCGAACATACCGTCACCCGCGACCCTGCGCTGGGCGACGTCAACTTCGGTGTGGCCTACAAGTTCCTCGACGAGTCGGAGAACACCCCCGATGCGGTGTTCAGCGTGAGGGTCAAGGCCCCCACCGGCAAGGACCCCTTCGGCATCAAGCTGATCCGCGACCCGCTCAACGACAACCTCACTTACCCCGAAGACCTGCCTACCGGCAACGGCGTCTGGTCGATCACCCCGGGTATCTCGCTGGTCAAGACCTACGACCCGGCGGTGCTGTTCGGCAGCCTGTCTTACACCCATACCTTCGAGGAGAAGTTCAGCGACGTCAGTTCCACGGTCAACCAGAAGATCCCGGGCAAGGTGAAGATCGGCGACAGCTTCCAGATCGGTGCAGGGGTGGCCTTTGCCTTGAACGAGAAGATGTCGATGTCGTTCTCGGTGTCCGAACTGATCGCCCGCCGTTCGCGGATCAAGTCCGCCGAGACCGGCGACGAGTGGGCCGACGTGAAGAGCAGCGACGCCAACGCGGGCTACTTCAACATCGGCATGACCCTGGCTGCGACCGACAACCTGACCATCGTGCCCAACCTGTCGATTGGCCTGACAGACGATGCGCCGGACTTCACCTTCAGCCTGAAATTCCCGTACTACTTCTGAGTGACCACACTGCCACTTCCAGGGGCTGCTTCGCAGCCCTTTCGCGGCGCAAGGCAGCTCCTACAGGCCCTCGGCTGGTGCAGGGCCTGTGCGAGCGGGGCGTGCAGCGGCCCCTGATCGCTCCTGCATCCCGTCTGCAACCCTCGCCCCCCGCCAAGCGCCTGTTATCATGAAGCACACTTGAGTGACTGTTTCATGACAAGAAGGAAGTCTTTGTGAAAAAACTGCTCGGTCGCTCCAGCACCCGGCTCGTGGCGTTGGCCACGCTGGTGTTGGCGATCCCACTGGGCATCCGGGCCGCGCTCGGCTGGTCCAACCCCCTGGGCTATGTCTCCGACCTGGCCATCGGCAGCGTATTGGTGCTCTTGCTGCAGCGCCGCGCCTGGTGGCTGGCGTTGCCCTTGCTGCTGGCCTGGGCCAGCCTGATCGTCGCCAGCGCCGAACTGGTCAGTGCCGTGGGCCGTCTGCCCACCAGTGCCGACCTGAACTACCTGTTCGATGCGCAGTTCATGGAAAACTCCACCGGCGGCGGCCTCGCCCACCCCTGGCTGCCCTGGGCGCTCGGTGTCGGCGTGGTGGCCTGGCTGGGCAGCGTCTGGTACAGCCGTGGCACCCCCAGTGGCACCCTGCCACGCAAGGCCTGGGCGATCCCCCTGCTATTGTTCGGCGTGCATTGGGGCAGCCAGCACCTGGCGCCGTCCGATGCCGACCAATGGCGTCAGTACAACCTCTCGCACCAGTTGCTCTCGGCCGGGGTGGGTGACCTCCAACGCCAAGCCGTTGAGCGTTTCGGCGAAAAACCCACCTTCGCCCCCCTGCCCTCCACGGGCCTGACCCAGTCCGACCTCAACGGTCAAAAGCTGCTAAAAGCGCCTGGACAGGCGCATAACGTCCTGGTGATCGTCCTGGAAGGCATCCCCGGTGCCTATATCCGCGCCAACCGCCAGGCCTTGAACAGCAGCTTCGACGAAGACCTGATGCCCAAGCTCAGCCGCTGGGCCGAGCGCGGCATGAACACGCCCGACTACGTGCTGCACACCCACCAAACCATCCGCGGCCTGTACGCGCTGCTGTGCGGTGACTACGACAAGCTGGCCAACGGCACGCCAAAAGGCATGGAGATGCTGACCCAGGAGGTGCGCAACCAGGCCTGCCTGCCGGCACAGCTGCGCCAGGCGGGGTTCAGTACCCATTACCTGCAGGGTGCGGGCCTGCGCTTCATGGCCAAGGATCGGATCATGCCGCACATCGGCTTCGACGCGGTGCACGGCCAGGAGTGGTTCAGCAACAAGAACTACCTGCCTTTTCGTTGGGGCAAGGACGATCGGGCCTTCTTCGAAGGCGCACAGAAGTACGTGAAGCAGTTGCGCAAGCAGAAACAGCCCTGGATGCTGACCCTGCTGACCGTCGGCACCCACCAACCGTATTCCGCACCGCAGCGCTACCTGCAGCGCTACGACACGACCAAGCAGGCAGCGGTGGCCTACCTGGACGATGCCCTCGATGCCTTCCTGGTGAACCTGGAACGCCAGGGTGTGCTCAAGGACACCCTGGTGGTCATCACGTCGGATGAGTCCCACGGTATCGACGGGGTTCGCCTGGCCTCCTCCTGGGGGTTCAGCCTGGTCCTGGCCCCCGAACAGGCCCAGTTGCCACGACTCAAGCGCGGAACTTACGGCCATGTGGACCTGGCCGCGTCGCTGCTCGACTACTATGCACTGCCGATCCCGGCCGCCTTGAGCGGGCGCTCGCTGTTCCGTGACTACGACACCGGTCGCGAGATGATTGCCTACACCAACGGCATGCTGCGCTACCACGATGGCCACGGCACCTTCACCGAATGTGACTTCCAGCAACGTTGCCGGCGCTACGCCAGCAACGGTTTCATCGCCGACCAGGCCGAGTACATGGACCGTGCCACGGACACCACCGGCCAACAGCTCACCGCCCTGGCCAGTACCCTGGACCAGTCATTGCTGCACACACCGTTGAACCTGCGCTACCAGTTTGGCGGGCCGGCGGCGATCCAGCTGCGCAAGCACATCCGTGACGAGTGGGCCGACAACCTGATCGGTGCGCAATACCTGGAAATGCCCGAAGGTTCCCATACCCGCGTACGGGTGATCGTACGCTCCCTGGACCCCAAGCATGATGCCTATATCCAGCTCAAGGCCAAGGAGTACGAACAGGATGTACCGTTGGGACTACCGGAAGAAATCATCGTAACGGCCGACCGGCCGCTGGAGCTTGAGTTCGGCTTCGACAACCCCTCGGCCCGAAAGGCGTTTTCCTTCCACCTGCTGGGGTATGGCGGCGGTGAAGTGCAGGTCAGTGATTTCAGCGTGATCACCGGTGTTGCCGGGGGCGGCTGATACGCCCCCGTCGCACGGCCCCTGTAGGAGCGGGCTTGTCCCGCGATCACCGGCAGAACCGGTGCCAAGCACCGCGTCGAACGCTTCGCGGTAAACCCGCTCCCACAGACCGGTCCTACACCACCGGCGATCAAGCGATCGCCGCGTCCACCAGTACCTGGGCCTCGCGCACCAGGCGCTGCAGGTGCTCTTCGCTGACGAAGCTCTCGGCGTAGATCTTGTAGATGTCCTCGGTGCCTGACGGGCGCGCGGCGAACCAGCCGTTGGCGGTCATCACCTTCAAACCACCGATGGCCTGGCCGTTGCCCGGCGCATGGCTGAGGATTTGCTCGATCGGCTCGCCGGCCAGCTCCGTGGACGTCACCTGCTCGGCAGCCAGCTTGCTCAACAGTGCCTTCTGCCGTGCATTGGCCTTGGCCTCGACACGGGTGGCGAATGGCTTGCCCAGCTCGGCGGTCAGGTCTGCGTAGGCCTGGCTCGGGTTGCGCCCGGTGCGGGCAGTCATTTCCGCGGCCAGCAGCGCAGGGATCAATCCGTCCTTGTCAGTGGCCCAGACGCTGCCGTCCTTGCGCAGGAACGACGCCCCGGCACTCTCCTCGCCACCGAAGCCCAGCGAGCCGTCGAACAGGCCTTGGGCGAAGAACTTGAAGCCCACCGGCACTTCGTACAGCTCACGGCCCAGGCGCGCGGTGACGCGGTCGATCAGTGCGCTGCTGACCACCGTCTTGCCCACGGCGGCGTCGCTGCGCCACTGCGGACGATGGCGGAACAGGTAGTCGATGGCCACGGCCAGGTAATTGTTCGGCTGCAGCAGGCCGTCCGGGGTGACGATGCCGTGGCGGTCGTGGTCCGGGTCGCAGGCAAACGCCACGTCGAAGCGTTCGCGCAGGCCGATCAGGCCCTGCATGGCATGGGGCGAGGATGGGTCCATGCGGATCTGCCCGTCCCAATCGACGGTCATGAAGCGGAACGTGGGGTCCACTTCGGTATTGACCACTTCCAGGTCCAGACGGTAGCGCTCGGCAATGGCCTGCCAGTAACTTACCCCGGCACCGCCCAGGGGGTCGACGCCCAGGCGCAGCTTGGCGTTGCGGATGACGTCGAAGTCGATGACATTCTCCAGGTCCGCCACGTAGCGGCCCACATAGTCGTAACGCTGGGTGGTCGCCGCCTGCAGGGCCTGGGCATGGTCCATACGCTTGACGCCGGCAAGGCCGGCGGCCAGCAGCTCGTTGGCTTTGGCTTCGATCCACTTGGTGACATCGCTGTCGGCCGGTCCGCCGTTGGGCGGGTTGTACTTGAAACCACCGCTCTGGGGCGGGTTGTGCGACGGCGTGATGACCACGCCATCGGCAACGCCCTGCTGACGGCCACGGTTGTGGCAGAGGATGGCATGGGACACCGCCGGGGTCGGGGTGTATTCATCGTCCTTGGACAACATCACCTGCACGCCATTGGCGGCCAGCACCTCCAACGCGCTGGCGGCAGCCGGCGCGGACAGCGCATGGGTGTCGGCACCGACGAACAGCGGGCCATCGATGCCTTTTTCCTGGCGGTACAGGCAGATGGCCTGGGTGATCGCCAGCACATGGTCTTCGTTGAAGCTCAGCTCGAGCGAGGTGCCCCGGTGCCCGGAGGTGCCGAAGGCCACGCGCTGGGCCGCCACGGCGGCGTCGGGGCGGCCGGTGTAGTAAGCGGTGAGCAGGCGGGGAATATCGACCAGCACGCTGGCCGGAGCCGGCTTGCCTGCCAAAGGACTGAGCGTCATGCAAGAACCTCGAGTTCAACGGATGTAGGTGTTGGAACGCGCAGTGTACTGGGAGTTGCAACGCCGTGCGATGGGGCCCGTGGCGATTATTCGCCCACCACCTGCCACCAACCGGGGAACATCTGTCGCACCCGCGGCTCGGCGAAGCGTTCGTCGATCAGCAGCAGCACGCCCTGGTCCTGGTCGCCACGGATCACCCGGCCAGCGGCCTGGATGACCTTGCGCACGCCCGGGTACAGGTAGGCGTAATCGAAGCCCGCACCGAACTGTCGCCCCAGGCGCTGCTTGAACTGCTCGTTGACCGGGTTGACCTGGGGCAGCCCCAAGGTGGCGACGAAGGCACCGATCAGCCGGCTGCCGGGCAGGTCGACGCCTTCGCCGAAGGCGCCGCCCAAAACCGCGAACCCGACACCCTCGCCATCGGGCACGAAGCGAGCAAGAAACGCCTCCCGCGCCCCTTCGTCCATGCCTGGGGCCTGTTGCCAACGCGGGATGGCCGGGTAACGCTCGGCCAGCAGCGTGGCCACCTGCCCGAGGTACTCGAAGCTGCTGAAGAAAGCCAGGTAGTTGCCTGGTGCACGCCGGTACTGCTCGGCGATCAGTTCCACGATCGGGGCCAAGGAGGCGTGCCGCTCGCGGTAACGGGTGCAAATCTGGCTGACGACGCGCACCTGCAGTTGCTCGGCCCGAAACGGCGCCGCCACCTCCAGCCAGGCGGTGTCAGCCGGCATGCCCAGCAGGTCGGTATAGAAATGCCGGGGATTGAGGGTGGCGGAGAACAACGTGACGCTACGTGCCGCGCTCATGCGCGGGCCCAACAGGCGCGCCGGAACCACGTTGCGCAGGCACAGGGTGGCCAGCCGACGCTTGCGCGGGCCGTTGCGCACGCTTACATCGAAGATGAAATGCTCGTCGAACAACTCCGCGACCCGGCTGAACTGCAAGGCCTGGAAGTAGAACTGCAAGACGGCCGGTTCCACCTCGCCCGGGGCCTGTTCAAGACGCGCCTGGATCTGGCCGGTGCAGTGCTGCAAGGCGCCAAGAAATGCCCCGGGCAACTGATCGCTGGCCTCGTAGGGCGCTCGTTGCGTCTTGTACAACGCGTTCCACTGGCGGTTGAGCCGCTCCAGGGCGCTGCCAAGCCCCGCCGGCTTGCCTTGGCGCAAGGCCTGCAGCTGGCCCTGGTCGAGGCTTGCGCTGTACATCCCCCGGCCCCGCTCCACCAGGTTGTGGGCCTCGTCCACCAATACCGCGACCCGCCACTGATTGGCCTGGGTCAGGGCATGCAGCAGGGCGTGGGCATCGAAGTAGTAGTTGTAGTCGGCGACCAGCACATCGACCCAACGCGCCATCTCCTGCCCCAGGTAGTACGGACAGACCTGGTGCGCCAGGGCCACTTCGCGCAGGCCGGCACGGTCGAGCAGTGGCCGTTGCGCCGCAGCCTCACGCGCAGCAGGCAAGCGATCATAGAAGCCGCGTGCCAGCGGGCAGGACTCGCCATGGCAGGCGCTTCCCGGATGCTCGCAGGCTTTGTCCCGGGCGATCAGTTCCAGGGTACGCAGGGCCGGTTGCGGCGTGGCTTCGGTGATCTGGCGCAGGGCGTCGAGGGCCAGGGCCCGGCCTGGGGTCTTGGCGGTGAGGAAGAACAGTTTGTCCAGTCGCTGCGGCACCATGGCCTTGAGCAACGGGAACAAGGTGCCGAGGGTCTTGCCGATCCCCGTACTGGCCTGGGCCATCAGGCAGCGGCCGGTGCTGACCGCTTTGTACAAAGTCTCGGCCAACTGGCGCTGGCCCTGGCGAAACTGTGGGTAGGGAAAGCCCAGTGCCTCGAGGTCGCGGTCGCGCTCGGCCAGGCGCCGCTCCTGGGCCTGGGCCCAGGCCAGGAAGCAGCGGCATTGGCGTTCGAAGAAACGTTGCAGGTCGGTCGCGGCATGCTGCTCGCTGAATACAGTCTGGCGATCGCTGTCCACGTCCAGGTACACCAGCGCGACCTCGATCGAGTCCAATTGGCGTGCCTGGCACAGCAACCAGCCGTAGACCTTGGCCTGGGCCCAATGCAGCTGTCGATGGTTGGCCGGCTGACGTGACAGGTCGCCACGGTGCGTCTTGATTTCCTCCAGGCGGTTGGCCGCCGGGTCATAGCCATCGGCCCGGCCTCGCACTTCGAGCCCTTGGTATCGGCCTTGCAGCGCCACCTCGGACTCGTACCCAGCCCCGCGCCTTGCCACCACCCGGCGGTGGCCGGCAATACCTTCCTGGGCCGTGGGCGAAGGCGTGAAGCGCAGGTCCAGGTCTGCGACCTTGGCGCTGAACTCGCACAGCGCGCGCACCGCCACGGTGTAGGTCATGCCGTGTCGCTCCAGCGGACATGGCAGACCACGACCGGCAAGCCGTGCTCACGGCAGAACTCCAGCCAGCGCAGCTGGTTGTCCTGCAGGCGGTCTCCGGGCCCCTTGACCTCGACCATGCGGTATCGGCCTTCCTCGGGCCAGAACTGGACCAGGTCAGGCATGCCGGCGCGGTTGTTGCGGATATCCTGCAACAGGCGCAGGAAACACTGCTTCAGATGGATCGCCGGCACGCAGGCCAAGGCTTGGTCGAGCAGCTCGGGCGTGAGCATCGACCAGAACACGAAAGGCGATTGCAAGCCTTGCTTGGCCACAAAGCACTGGCCGATGGCCTGCCTATAGCTGCCATCGTCGAGCCGACCGAGGCAGGCGTCGAACAGGGTGGCACGGCGTTGCCGGAAATCGTCGTCATGCAGGTCCTGGGGGCCGGCCTGGAACGGGTGGAAGAAAGCGCCGGGTACCGGGGCGAAGATCGCCTCCCAGCACAACAGGCCGAACAGGCTGTTGAACAGCGTGTTCTCCACGTAATGACAAGTACCCCCGCCCTGCTCCAGGTGCAGGCGAACCGCCTCCTCGACGCCGAGGTGCGCGAGCGCCGCGGGCAGCTGCAGCTCGATCAGCTCGAGGTCCGCCGCACGGCGGCGCGCCCGCGGCGGCCCGCCCAGTTTGCGCCCAAGGCGCGGCAGCATGCGGGCCACTGCCTGGGACTCAAGGGCATTGGCTGGAGCGGCGGCCATTTCCGACGCCAGTGCATGGGCCTGCGCCCAGCGCTCGCTACGCTCCAGGGTGCGTACCTGACGGATGCGCGCCTCGGGGTGGTTGCTCTGGCCGTACACTTCGAAGGCTTGGTCCCAGTCGCCTAGCCGCTCGCACCGTTGGCCTATGCCATACAAGACCCGGGAATGGCGCCGGGCAAGCCAGGGGTTGTCGCTGTGCAGCCCTTCCAAAGCAGCCAACACGACGCCTGGCGCCTCGCCCTGCTCCAGACGTTCGGCGCACCGGTGCAAAGCCATGGCCAGGTCGACCTCGGCGCGTTGGCGCAATGCGCGGGAGTCGGCGCTGAACGGTACCTGTTCATAGCGCAGCACACCCAGGTCGGCAAGCACGAACTCCGACCAGTCCTGGTACAAGTTGCCAAAGAACAACAGACGCAAGCGATCGCACAACGGTTGCAGGCGCCAATGAAAAATACGCACAGGGCACGCCGGGAACCATTGCGCCAATGGCCGGGGCGCAAGCGCCAGTGGCAATAATTGCGCCAGCAATTCCGCCTTTGCCGCCCGGGGCCGACTCAGTTGCGCGGCGAAACATTGAACGAGTTCTTCCTTGCGCAGCACACCGAACAGTTGCTCCAAGGCCAGCATCGAACGGTCACACACCCACCCAAGCTGCAGCAGCGGCTCGAGCGCGACCTGCCATGGGCCGATTTCGGCATAGTCGAGCCGGTCACTGCGAAACAGCTCCCCTTTGCGCATGACCATGCGCACCAGCATGGCCTGGGCAGGCTCGGGCAGCCCGGCGAAAGCGCGCAGGAAACCCTGCTCGGCCTCATCGAGCACATCGGCATAGCGCTGCTGGACCCATGCCAAGACCTGCCTGAAGTTGCACAGGTAATAGAAGGGGTCATCGACAGAATGGGCAATCACGGTGAATGGGCAAATAGCGGGACAGGCACTGGTTATACATACAGACCCACCCCGCTGACAAGTGCCCCGGATCGGCGGTCACCCAGCTACGTCATCAGCCGGCGGTCGCGCCAAGGCCCGGTCCAGCCGGTGCAGCGCCTGCTCCAATCCCTCCCAGGGAGCGCCCTGCCACGTCAGGGCTACATACCCCATATGGTTTCCCTGCAGGCTGAACCGTTCCCCGGGTGTGATCGTCAATCCCGTGCCGGCCACGGCCACCTGCGCATGGCCATGATTCACCGGTTGCCTCAAGCGGCCCCATAGCACCCGGCCACCCTCGGGCCTGGCAACCACCAACCTGCCCCCCAGGCATGACTCGACCTGTAGAAACAAATGGTCCATGGATGCCTGCAGCTCGCTACGCATGCGCGGCAACCACGCCTCCACCTCCCCTTTGGCATAGATTTGGGCGATAGCTTGCTGGCGCAATGGCGGAATCAGGAAGCCACGACGGTCGATGGCCTCCTCCACATCCCTCTGACGGCAGAGTAGGTAGGCGTAAGGCCCTTCAGCACCTACCGTGGCTTCCAACGACCCCAGCACCAACAGCCGGCCGATGTCGACCCCATCGCGAAGATGCATGGCTGGCGGCTCGCCAAAACAATGCTCGCTGTCCAGGTCGTTTTCGAGCAACCAGGCCGGGTGGTCGGCGAGCAGCTGGGCGACAGCCTGCTGCTCGGAAAGCGAGACCCTGCGCCCCAAGGGCACGGCAAGGCAGGACGGCAGCACCACCAGGCGCACGAGCTCACAGGCGAGCAACTGCGCCAGACGGTCCAGGTCCAACGCGCCGTCATCGCCCGTCGGCACTTCAAGGACCCGCATCCCGGCCCAGCGCAGCGCCTCGAGCAGGCGCCGGCAGCACGGCGTGGTCACCACGGCGGTCGCCCCCTGCAAGCGCAAGGCCCGCAGCAACGTCACCAGCAACGCCTGCACATCCGTTGCCAGATGAACATGCTCGGCATTCCAGCTGTGCCCGGAGGAACGCGTGTAACGGGCAGCGAGCACGTGACGCAGCAATGCGCCCTTGCCTGAACGCCAGCTCGAGGGCCCTGATTGACGGGATAGCCGCCGTTCCTGGGCGAACAAGGCTCGCTCGAGCGCCATGGGGGTTGCCATCGGTAACGCGAACGCCGGCCGCGACCGTGGCCAGGCCGATTGTTCGCGCTCCCTGGCGTCGAACGCCACGAAATAGCCAGACTTGGGAACCGACCGTACCCGCCCCTGATGCTCCAGCAGGCTGTAGGCATTCTGCACGGTGGCCAGCGATACCTTCAGACGTGCCGCCAGGTCTCGCAACGAGGGCAAGCGACCCTCCTCGGTGGGGTCGGCCTGGTTGATGAGCGCTTCAATGTAGCGACACACGGCCTGGTAGGCGAACTCGCCTCGCCCGCAGCGCCCCATCAGAGCGCCGCCTGGCGCACCGTCGCAGCGGGGGGTGAAGCGCGTGGCACCAGTCGCAGGTCGATGTCGCGCCGCGCCAGGTTGGCCAATACCCGCCGGACAGGAGCGCCAAGCCGCCCGGCGTAGATCGCCTGGAGCTGCGTCAGGCTGAGGCCGCTGGTATCCACCAGCCAGCGCTTGACTGCCTCGGGGCATGCCTTGCCCTGCAGTGCTTTGTGCAGATACGGCAAGGCAACCTGCATGCAGGGATGACAACGCTGCAAGAAATACGCAAGGTCCCGGCCATGATCGGCAAAAGGCGCAAACAGCAGGCAAGCCAGTTGAGCCTCGTTCAACCCATGGGCCTGCAGAAACGGCGCCCGTACCTGCTGCTGCGCCCGCAGCCACCAGGCCAGTCGCGTGCCCTTGAGCGACAAGCGTGCATCCTGGCCTTCATCCGCGCGCAGCCGGGCCTTGAGCGTGCACAAGTTCCGCACAAGGTAAGGTTCGAGCGTGTTCTCCTTGGCAGTGCCCGGACCGTCCGCAAGGCCCAGCATGCCATCCAGGCCACCCATGCCGGCCGAGCGGGGCAGCAGGTCGTCGACGGTCAGGACGTTGACGCTATGTTCACGCGCCAGCGCCGGGGCGCTGACGAAGCGCCCGGTGGGCGTCCCGAGCACCATCTGCAACCGCCCCAGCCCCTCCAGCAGCGCGGCCGCGCAGCGATCGACGGTGTCCAGGCCCGGCTGCTTCGCAAGACGCAGGATCCGACGCCCCCACGCCAGGAATCGGCGACGCTGGCGGCCCGACCACGCCGTCACCAGGGTGTCGACGCCATCGGTGCAGGCGAGCGCCAGGCGCAGGGCATCGGCCAACTGCAGGTGCAGGCGGGCGCCCAACAGCGCGGCAGGCGCCGCCTCGGCAAGGTGGCCGAACAGCAGCATGGCTTCACGCGCTCCCGACCACTGCGCCGCGATCTCCGGTTGACGGTAACTGAACGGCACCAACTGGTCGTCCTCGACCATGAGCAGTTCCACCCGCGGATCGTCCTGCATGACCAGTGCACTGAAGCGCTGATCGTGCCGCTGCAGCGTCTTGGCGTCCATGCCCGGCAGGCACGCCACCACTACGCGCAGGCGGAACGTGATGCCGTAGCGCAAGGCCAGGTTCAACTGGGCCGCACGCACGCAGGCCAGCAGTTGGGCACTACACCGGTCGCCACCCAGCACCATCAACAACCGGAACCGGTCGAGGTATTCCCGCCCGCCGGCGGCCATTTCCAGCCGGTGGACCAACAGTTGCAACGAGGCTTGCTGCGCCCGTGGCATATGCGCGTTAACGCGCTCCAACACCTGTTGGTAGATTGAGTGCATGGCTTGGTCATGTAGGCTGCTCATTGAATAACTCCTTGTCCTTCAGTGCGTCGCATCCACGACAAGTATTGACTGCAAGCGCGTACACTTTTTACTTTGCAGACTTTTCCCACAGACACTTGGGAAATAACGCAAGACCTATCGAAAAACACCATTCCATTGGGCCCTGTTGGCCACACCGACCAGCCCCGAACCTTCCCGCCCCTGTACACAAGCCGTCCCAAGCACATGCTCTGCTCCTTGCAATCACTGACACGGCTTCATTATCGAAAGTTGCGGTACGAATAAAAGATACAGATCCTGGTAAAAAAACCATTCAGCGACGTCGGACTTTAATAACGACCAGCGCGAATCTCATCGAAATACCCCCTCGCTGCCTGGCAAAACTTCACGCCATAAATTTCAACTTAAAAAAAGTTGTCAGATATTAGCTTTAGTTGCGTAGGAATATTCTGATATTCACGAGAAGTACATCATGTATCAGCTAAAAAGCCGCTCCCGCAGTGTCGTCGCACTGCGGAGCGGCTTCATAGGCAGTCGGGAGGTGACGCCAATGGCCTTGGATAGACACGGCGCTACGGACGGATCACACCATCGTCAGTACGATCCGCCCACCACAAGGGCAATCGTCCATGTAGCGATGGGCCTCGACCACCTGATCGAACGGATACACCTTGACGATCTGTGGCGTCAGCAGTTGGTCGGCCGTGAACTGGTTTATATCGCGCAGCGCGCGCTGCAGCGCCACCTGGTCCTGGCAGATTCCCAGCTCCGGCTTGCCGGTGAAGTTGCTGATGCAATGCACGTAGAACTGGATGTTCTTCTGGAACGCAGCACACGCCGGGAACGGCGTCTGGTTGCCGCCTTGCAGGCCATACAGCACCAGGCTGCCGCGCGGGGCCAGGACGTCGCCCAGCAGCGACATCTGCGGCCCGCCCATACCGTCGAGGACCATATCCACACCCCGGCCATCGGTGTATTTGCCGACCTGCATGAGCAGGTCCTGCTCCTCGGTGACGATCACCTTTTCGGCGCCCAGGCCCAGCAGGTACTCGCGCTGCTCCGGGTCCTTGGTGGCGGCGAATACCCTAAGGCCCAGCGCCTTGCCCAATTGCACGAACGCAGGGCCCGCGCAGTGGCTGGCATCGGTCACCAAGGCCGTCTGCCCGGCCTTGGCCCGGGCCAGGTCGACATAGGCGAAATAGGCGATCAGCAGCGGGGTGTAATGGACGCTGGCCTCGATGGGCGTGAGCACGTCAGGATAGCGGGTGATGGCCGTGCGCGGCAGGACGATGACATCGCCGTAGACGGGGTGGTCGTTGGGGCTGGTAGCCGGGAAACTGGCCACACGGTCACCGACCGCAATGTCTTCGACACCTTCGCCGACCGCCATCACCACACCGGCCATCTCATGGCCGATACCCGCCGGCAGGCGCGCTTGGGACGGCGCCAGGTTCTGCCGCCACAGCACGTCGTACCAACTGACGCCGATCGCCTCGACGCGGATCTGCACCTCGCCCGCCGCTGGGGACGGCTCGGCCTGCTCCTCGCAACGGAGCACATCGGCCGCGCCGAACTTGTGGAAACGGATCATGCGGGACATCGCATACCTCGCCTGTGTGAATCTCGTATTACCACGGACTTTATCCGGGCTTTTGCCGTTAGACCATCAGTGGCTGTTAATAGTCGACATGCCTGTCATCGATTGGGCCCCTGGCATTTCCCTGCATTGGCACCCGGAAATCGGTGCAGGGTAACAGCCTTTGGCCTTAAGATTCACCCCTGCCCCCTTCAAGGCGAAGCGTATCGATGAACCGTAACGACCTGCGTCGCGTAGACCTGAACCTGCTGATCGTGTTCGAGACGCTCATGCACGAGCGCAGCGTGACCCGTGCAGCCGAGAAGCTGTTCCTTGGCCAGCCGGCCATCAGCGCTGCCTTGTCGCGCCTGCGCAACCTGTTCGACGACCCGCTGTTCGTGCGCACCGGGCGCAGCATGGAACCCTCGGCCCGCGCCCACGAGATCTTCGCTCTGCTCTCCCCGGCGCTGGACTCGATCTCCACCGCCGTCAGCCGCGCCGCCGAGTTCGACCCTGCCACCAGTACCTCGGTGTTTCGCATCGGTTTGTCCGACGATGCCGAATTCGCCCTGCTGCCACAGTTGCTCAAGCGCATCCGCGCCGAGGCGCCGGGCATCGTGCTGGTGGTGCGCCGGGTCAATTACCTGCTGATGCCCACGCTGCTGGCCTCGGGCGAGATTTCGGTCGGCGTCAGCTACACCAATGAGTTGCCAGCCAACGCCAAGCGCAAGGTGCTGCGCCGCAGCAAGCCCAAACTGCTGCGCGCCGACAGCATGCCCGGCGCCATCAGCCTGGATGACTTCTGCGCCCGCCCCCATGCGTTGGTGTCGTTCGCGGGCGACCTTTCCGGCTTCATCGACGAAGCCCTGGACGAAATCGGCCGCAAGCGCCACGTGGTCCTGGCCGTACCGCAGTTCAACGGCCTGGGCAGCCTGCTGGCCGGCACCGACATCGTCGCCACCGTCCCCGACTACACCGCCGACGCCCTGACCGCCGCCGGCGGCTTGCGCGCCGAGGAATTGCCCCTGGAGGTACGCAGCTTCGAGCTGCACATGGCCTGGCGCGGCGCCCAGGACAATGACCCGGCGGAGCGGTGGTTGCGGTCGCGGATACAGATGTTCTTTGGCGATCCTGACAGCCTCTGAGACTCATCGGCCCAGCGGATCTACGACCTGATCGATTGAAGCCGCTCGATGCAACGGGTTGAAGGTGCCTATTGAATGGAAAGAGTCGGCATGGAAGAAATAGAAACGATCACCGCTCCGGGCGGCATGTTCGCGGTCAGGGTCGAAGCCTGGGAAGCGCGCAATACCCAATGGGTGTATGTGCCAACGCTCCTCGAAGCGCATACTCAGGTTGTCATCTTCGCGTTCGCCGACCCTCGTTGGTCCATGGACCACGTCACTTGGCACAGCGATGCGGTCGTGCATCTCGTGCTTCGCAAGTTTCCAGGCGACCATCGTCCTGCTGCGCTGGAGGTTGTTGTCGACTGCGCCAGGCGTACGGCGGTAGTGGGGGCCGGCACCGCATGCATGCTCGCCGAGATCGAACAGGCTCTGGAGGCTGCATTCGAGAAGAAGCCAAGTGGGCCCTGAGGATCAATCGGCCAGCCATTTGTTCTTCATCGAGGTCAGCAATGCTTCTTTGGCCAGCCCTTCGATGACCATCCCTGCGCACCGATATCTATCGCCCCGATAATCCCGCTCAATAATCAAGCAAGTCGATAGTTTGAATCGCTCCAGATTGTTTTTTCTCAACCTGCCTTTGCATCACCCTTGGCTCCACAAGCGAAACCCGGAGCCACCACCATGGGCACGACCCTTCTCCACTCACTCAAGCAAGGCGCCTACCTGGCGATCCTAGGCTACACCCTGCTCGTCCTCGTCGCGTTGGCCGCCAATACCCAGGGGCTGGCATCGTGAGCGCCGGGTCATTCTGGGTGATTGCGTTCTTCGTGTTCATCAACAACGGCTGCTCGCTGCTGGGCTGCGGAGATCGTTCGGTAGGCGCCGTGGCACGGGGCATCGAATCTCGCACGGAAATCGCCAACGCCATCACGCTACAGCGGGCGCAGAAAGCCAATGCCGGTGGCCGGCCACCAGACGATGGGCAGGAGCCCTCGACGATCTTCCTGACGCTTCGTGCCTGACGCTCACTCGCCCGCCGCCACGCGCTCCAGCCGATAGCCGTATCCGTAGATGGTCAGCAATTGCCAACCGCGCTCGGCACTCAACCCGAGCTTGTTGCGCAGGCGATAGATATGCGTATCCAGTGGCCGTGAGGAGAGCACTTCTTCGTGGGGCCAGAAACGCTCGTAGAGGTACTCACGCGACAATGGGCGGCCCAGATTGGCGAACAGGCAGCGGGCCAGGCGGTACTCCCGTTCGGTCAGGTTGATCGGTGCGCCGGCGCGGGTCACGGTCAGCTCGGCATCATCGAAACGCAGATCGTTGAAGGTCTGTACTTCATTTTGCGCCGGACGTGTCGGCGCATGGCGGCGCAGCACGGCCCCCACCCGTGCTTTCAGTTCGTTGGGCCGGAACGGCTTGCTGACGTAGTCGTCGGCCCCGCAGTTCAGCGCCTGCACGATGTCCTGCTCGGTGTCACGGCTGGTCAGCATGATCACCGGCGGCGGTGCGTCGAGGTGCTCGCGGCTCCAGCGCAGTACTTGCAGGCCGCTCACATCTGGCAACTGCCAGTCGAGCACCAAGAGGTCGAAGGTTTCCCGCTTCAGTTGCCTGAGCAGGTCCTCGCCACGCATGAAGCGATGCACGACCCAGGCTTGTTCGCCGTGCGCGGGTATCTGCTGCAGGGTGTGCTCGACCCGATCCAGTTCGGCCGGCTCATCGTCCAGTATCGCGATACGCATGAAAAAACTTGTCCTGTTCCAATGGGCCAGCGCCCTGTTTTCGCTCCATGAACGGTGGATCACGAATCTGAAGAATTGTGGCGGATCAGGCGGGTCGCAACCAGCCCTTGATAGCCTGATCTCAAATCGCCATCGGGCCAGATACAGCACCGGCCTGACCGTTCAAGGAGCAACAGCCATGGGTTCTCGGCCAATTCGTCAACGTATGCGTGACATCAACCTGCGAGCCCTCGCCGCGGTTTCCTGCATGGCCTTGCTCCTGGGCATCGGCTCGAGCAGCCATACGCAGGCGCCCGCCTTGGCGTCGGTGGTCGGCCAAGGCACTGCCAGCCCCGCCTTCGCCGCCCCGCTGGGTCTCGACACCCGCCCCCATGTGCGTGGCGACCTATGGGAAGTCAGCGGCGCTGTCAGCGTGCAGGATGACCCGCGCTGGGTATTTTGAATCGGCCGAATCTGAAATATCAGCGAAAGAATCTGAAGAAATATGGCAAATCCCGCAGCAGTTGAAGCCCGCTTGGTAGATTGCCAACCGTTGAGCAGGACGAGGGGCAAATGGACGGCCCCGACACACGGATGTGTAAACCTACTTCACCAACGGGACGAGGCAACTCGAACCCGGGTCAGGGCCGATAAAGGATGATCGCCCCAGGCAACCGAGCCGCTTCCTCCCTGGGCCGGCTCCGACACAAGGACGTGTCATCTCCTCTTCCCCTCCCGAGCCATTCCAACCACTGATGACGCGTTGCGCGTTTCACCTCTGGATCTGACAAGGACCTCATCATGAAAGCATACGGAGCCGAGTTCTTCGGCACTTTCTGGCTGGTACTGGGCGGTTGCGGCAGCGCCGTCCTCGCCGCCGGTGTACCGGAACTGGGTATCGGCTACCTCGGCGTCGCCCTGGCCTTCGGCCTCAGCGTACTGACCATGGCCTATGCCATCGGCTCGATCTCCGGCGCGCACCTGAACCCGGCCGTGTCCATTGGCCTGTGGGTCGGCGGACGCTTCCCCGCCAGCCAACTGCTGCCCTACATCGTCGCCCAGGTGCTCGGCGGCCTCGCCGCCGGGGGCGTGCTGTACCTGATCGCCAGCGGCAAGGCCGGCTTCGACCTGGCTGCCGGCTTCGCCTCCAACGGCTACGGCGAGCACTCCCCAGGTGGTTATGCGCTGCAGGCGGCGCTGATCAGCGAGGTAGTACTGACTGCACTGTTCCTGCTGATCATCCTTGGCGCCACCTCCAAGCGTGCGCCCCAGGGCTTTGCACCGATCGCCATCGGCCTGACCCTGACCCTGATCCACCTGATCAGCATCCCGGTCACCAACACCTCGGTGAACCCGGCACGCAGCACCGCGGTGGCGCTGTACGTCGGTGACTGGGCCATCGCCCAGCTGTGGCTGTTCTGGGTCGCGCCGATCCTGGGGGCCGTGCTCGGTGCCCTGGCCTACCGCCTGGTCGGCGACAAGAACGATTGAGCCGATGCGCCTGGCACTGCGCCAGGCGCAATTGCCAGAGAAGGCTGAGGGCGCTTCGTGCGCCCGATGGTGCTGCAAGGATTGCGAAACCGGCGCTCGATCAGGCAGATTGCAACCTGACCGGATCGCCAGCGATACCTGACCCGCTGCCCAGTGAAGCCCATGACTGCCCTCCTCTTTGCTTCGAACCTTGTTTCCCTGCCGCTGCGCCCTGCCTGCCTCGCCCTGGCGTTCGGCGGCCTGCTGGCGCTGCTCGCCGGCCCTGCACCGGCCACCCCGGCCAAGACCGAACGGCCGCCGTACATCGAACTGGGCCAGGCGTGCCTGCCCCAGCCGCTGCCCGCGAGCGTGCTGTACCTTGCAGGCGATGCCTGGAAGGTCGACGCCAAAGGTAACCAGACCCCGCTCGAAGAAGGCATGGCCATCGACGAGCAGGAGGGCGTGAAAACCTCCCCTACCGCCTTCGTCAGCCTGCTGCTCGGCGATGGCAGCCGCATCGTCCTGCCATCGAGCTCGCACGTCACCCTGCACCTCGATGAACAGAAAGGAATCGCGCAAGTCGCCCTGCGCGCGGGTCAGGTCGAATCCTATGTCCTGAAAAGAATCAGCGACCACGACCGCTTCCAAGTGCTGACGCCGGTCGGCGTGCTGGGCGTGCGCGGTACCCATTTCCGCGCACGCATCGAAGACCGACAGGCCTTGGCCGAAGTCCTCGACGGGCGCGTCGCGGTCAACCGCGACTTGACCAACGACGACCTGCCGGTCGCCGGCAAGCGCCCGCCCCGCAAGCTGCCACAGGCCCGCGCAGAGCCCGACGACGTGCTGCTCGACGCCCGCCGTGGCTTGAAGATCAAGGCACAAGGCAAGCTGACCCCGGTCGACCTGCTGCCCGCCCCGCAGTTGCGCGGCCAAGGCGGCGAACACGGCCAGTCGCGCCAGTGGACGCTGTACCTGGCACCGGTCCAGGGCGCCAAGCGCTACCGCGCCCAGGTGGCCAGCGACCCGGACTTCCTGCATATCCAGCAGGAGCGCTTCTCGAGCACGCCGCAGGTCAGCTTCAGCGACCTCGAGGCTGCGTTCTACCATGTGCGCCTTTCGGCCTTCGACAGCGAGGGCCTGGAAGGCCAAACCAGCGTCTACGATATTCTCTACTACCCCCGGCGCAGCGATGCGCAATAAAGGATCGGAGCTGCGCCGATGAAACCGTTCGCCCGCCAGGACGAGCCCAGCCAGGCGCAGCGCCTGTTCCACAGCCTGGTGCGCGAATGGTTGCTGGTCAGCCTGTTGCTGGTGCCGCTCACCGCACTGCTCTCGCTCGCCACCCACCTGTCGCTGAACAACCTGCTCTATGATCGCCTGCGCAGCCTCACACCGTTGGCGGTCGACCCCCGCATCCTCATCGTCAACATCGACGACCGCAGCCTGCAGAGCCTCGGCCGCTGGCCCTGGCCACGCAGCGTGCACGCCGAACTGCTGGACCGCCTGACCACCGCTGGTGCGCGCAGCGTGCTGTTCGATGTGATCTTCAGCGAACCTTCCAGCAACCCGGACGAGGACCGTCAACTGGCGCAATCGCTGTGCCGGGCAGGCAACGTGCTGCTGCCGCTGCTGCGCGAAAGCATCCCGCGTCATGGCGAGCCGCCGCGGGAAATACCGCCCACCCAGACACTGACGCAGTGCGCGGCGGGTATCGGTCATATCAATGTCGAAGCCGACAGCGATGGCACCCTGCGCAGCGTCTACCTGCGCGAAGGGCCGCTTGGGGCGCCGCGCCCCCTGCTCGCCTGGCAGGCCTTCGCCGGCAACCACGAAGCCGGCATGCCGGGGCTGGACACCATGCGCAACCTGCCCGGCTGGCAGCGCGACCACGCCATCCGTATTCCCTTCATCGACGCCGGCGCGGGCTTCCCCAGCGTGTCGTACGTCAGTGTGTTGCGCGGCGAGGTGCCCAACGAACTGCTGCGCGACCGCCTGGTGCTGATCGGTGCCTCCGCGCCGGGGCTCGGCGACCGCTACGTCACCCCGCTCTCAGCCAGCCTGGGCACCACGCCAGGCGTGGAGATCCAGGCGAACATCCTCAACGGCCTCCTGCAACAGCGCACCAGCATCGACCTGCCACCCTGGCTGGGCGCCCTGCTCAGCGCCGCTGGCGTCGCCCTGCTCCTGGGCCTGATGCTGTTCCGCTCGCGCCATGCGCTGGCCCTGGCCTTGGCCTGCGCGGCGCTCGCCCTGGGGGGCTCTTGGGCCTTGCTGCTCAATGGGTGGTGGTGGTCGCCGCTGGCCACCTTGGTCGGCCTGCTGCTGGCCTACCTGGTCTGGAGCTGGCGCCGGCTGAACGCAGTGGTCGCCTATTTCGGCTGGGAGCTGGCGCGCCTGGACCAAGAGCCCAAGGTACTTCCCGAGCGGGCCGCCCCGCCGATGCCGGGCAACGACCCGCTGCAAAACCGCATCGCCGCCTTGGAACAGGCGATCAGCCGCACCCGCGACGCCCGCCGGTTCATGGCCGACGGCCTGGAAGGCCTGCCGGTGGCGACGCTGATCTGCGACCCAGAAGGCCAGATCCTGCTGGCCAACCGCAAGGCGCGCGAGCTGTTCGGGCAGCCACTGCGCGGCGATGAACTGCGCGAACGCCTGGCCGATCTCGGCCACCCGAGCCTCGCGGGCGGTGCGCGCCCGGCCCTGGAAACCCTGGAAGCGGTCGAATTCCATGACCACCGCGAGCGCGACCTGCAGGTCCACCTGGCACGCCTGCTGCCGGTGCACAGCGAAACCGCCATTGGTTGGTTGGTCAGCCTGATCGACCTGAGCGCTGAACGTGACGCCGAACGCCAGCGCGCCGCCCTGCTGCGTTTTCTCTCCCATGACCTGCGCGCACCCCACTCGGCGATCCTCGCCCTGCTCGATGTCCATCCCGCCAGGGACCAGAACGAGCTGCAGGTCTACCGGCAGATCGCGCAGCAGGTCCAGCGTGCCTTGGGCTTGACCGACGCCTTCGTGCAACTGTCCAAGGCCGAGTCCGACGCCTACCACTTCGAACCGTGCATGTTCACCATGCTGGCGATGGATGCCACCGACCAGCTCTGGCCGCTGGCGCAGCACAAACACATCGACCTGCAGCGCGACTGGGACGATACACAGGAGCCGATGGTCTGGGCCGACCCCGGCCTGCTCACCCGGGCACTGTTCAACCTGCTGGAAAACGCCGTCAAATACAGCCCGGCAGGCACACGCATCACCCTGGCTATCCATTTGCAAGGTGACTGGCTGGCCTGCCGGATCACCGACCAGGGCAAAGGTATCGCGGCGCAGGAGCTGCCGCGCCTGTTCGCCCCCTACCAGCGCTTGACGTCAGCCGAGGGCAGCAACGGCCTCGGCTTGGGCCTGGCGATGGTGAAGACCGTGGTCGACCGCCATGGCGGCGAGATCGGCTGCCAGAGCCAGGTCGGCCAGGGCACGACGTTCGTCATTCGCCTGCCCCTGCTACAGGGTGAGCACTGAATCGCGACACCTGCGGACAAGGCCGTTCCGGCGCCTTGCAGCGCAAACCGCCGGTCACGCCGGCCTCAGGCCATGCTCGGCTTCTCGCTCGCCTCCAGAACCGGGCCCTCTACCCAGATCAGGTCGCCGATCTCATCGTTGTGCAGGATCACCACCTGCTGCGTCCTCAGGCGCTGGTAGGTTTCAGAGGTGACACGGAAGCTCTTCATCAGGGTCCGCTCGCCAACGTTCGACACGCGCGTGCGCCGGTCGAAGCGCCGAGCGCGTATTTCGTTGTATTTGGCCCAGGCGAACAGCGCCAACCCGATCAATACGGCGCACAGCGTATAGACCATCAGGGTGCCGAAGGTATGTACCATTTGTTCCGTCAGGTCCTGCTGCGCGCCACTGCGCGATGCTTCAACCATGGCCTTCAAGCCACGCACCAGCAGGTAGGTGAATGCCGCCCAGGCCGCCAGGGTGAGCAGCAGGTCGACCGCCCGGTGCAGCCAATGCTGCGAAGTCTTGATCAGCGTCATGCAGTAGGGTTCCTTTTGATTCCACGGTCCGGGCTGGTCCAGCGTGCGCGCTGCTGGCGCACCTTGAGCATGACCTTGGGGAAGCTGACCAAGGTGGTCATGAGGGTCACCAGCCAGAAGGCGAAGGGGTACCAGATGACCCAGAACAGGTTCCTACCCAGGCGTTTTTCGTAACGTCGCTCGATCAGCAGGCTCAAGGCGAACTGCAGCAGGCAGACCACCGCCAGCAGCATGCCGGTGAAGGCTGGCGGTACGATGCCGGCCACGCGCAATTCTGACGGCAGCTCGACCAGGTAGCCGACGCCCCACAGCAGGAGCGTCAGGGCGAAGGTGAAGGCCCAGGTCGCCGACAGGCAGAACTCGATCAGCAGCGGCCACATGTAGCGCAGGCGCCAGCGCCAGATCGTCCGGATGTTCTTGAGCAGCACCTCGGCACCGCCCTGGGCCCAGCGCAAACGCTGCTTCCACAGCCCACGCAGCGTCTCGGGCATGAGGATCCAGCACAGCGCACGCGGCTCGTAGAAGATCGACCAATGATCGAGCTGCATCTTCCAGCTGATGTCGATGTCCTCGGTGATCATGTCCGGGCTCCAGAAGCCGACCCGATCGAGCGCGCTACGGCGGAACGCCGCGACCACGCCGGAAACGGTGAAGACCCGGCCGTAGACGCGCTGGGTGCGCTTGATCAGCCCGATGATCGAGGAAAACTCGCCGACCTGGACGCGCCCGACCAACGTCGAGCGCGTGCGGATGCGGGGGTTGCCGGTGACCGCCCCGACACGCGGGTTGTCGATCAGCGGCGCCACCAGGTAGGAGACGGCGTCAGGGTCGAGCAGCGCATCGCCGTCGATGCACACCAGGTATTCGCTGTGCGCCGCCAAGGCGCCCATACGCAGCGCCACCGCCTTGCCCTGATTCTGCGCCAGGTGCAGCACCCGCAGGCGCGGATGCTGCGCGGCCAGGGCGTCGAGCACCTCGCGGGTGTCGTCCCTGGAGCCATCGTTGATGGCGATCACCTCTATATGTTCATAGCGCTGCGCCAAGGCCGCGCCGATGGTCTCCCGCGCGTTCGGGCCTTCGTTGTAGCAAGGGATGAGAATGCTCACCAGCGGGTTGCCACTGAGCGCAGGCACGCCCTGGCGCCACGGCCAATGGCGCTCCCAGTGCAGCCAGAAATAGGTGCCGCCGGCCATCCACAACGCCGACATGAACAGCGGGTAGAAAAATACGAAGTTAAGTAACAGTTCACCGGTGACGACCAGCGCCATTCCAACGGGGGCGCCCAGTATCACCACCAGGATCAGCAGGGCTACGATTCGATCGGTCATAGTTTCGGATACCAGGAAGAGGAGAAGGCAGCACGTGTGGTTTCAAGGCCGGGCTGGTCGTTGAAGAAGTCGTCCGGGTAGTAGCCGTAGTGGCGCACGCCGTTCCAGCGCAGGCGCTTCGCCCACTCGGCCAGTTGCCGTGCCTCGATCGGTGCCTCATGGCCCGGGCGCCAGTCACGCGCTTGCAGTTCGAATACACTGCGCTCCAGCGCTCCCGGGCGCTTGGCCACCTGCTGCACCAACCGGTCAAGCCAGGCGTTCGATGCTTCCAGCGTCTCCCCTTCCATCAGCGGCATGGCCATCGGCGCCGTCCAGTCGTAGGTGGCGAGGAAGTCGTCGAGGTTCTGCGCGAACCAGGTTTCGGCCTGCGGGTCGAGAATCGGCTGGGCGAAGATGTTGCGCGCCGTCAGCACCTGTGGCCCACGGATCGCCCGGACCTTGGCCGTCAGCTCGCGGGTCAGGTCGATCAGGTAGCGGCTCTTGTAGCGTGTCCAGCGCTGCAGGGTCTGTTCGTCGCCGCGCAATGCGTGCAGGTCGCCCGGCAGGCCGGCCTGGCGGTAGGCCGCCAGGGCGCCGGGGCTGGCGTCCTCGAAGTCCGACAACACTGCATCGTCATGGAACAGGAGGCCCTGGAAGCTGGCGTGCTTGGCCAGGTCTTCGTAGATCTCGCCGATCTGCTGGCGCACCCGCGGATCGAACGGCGACAAACGCCGGTATTGATCCGGGGCTACCGCCACGCTGCCGGTCTGCGGGTCCCAGGCCTGCACCCGCGGCAAGGCGTCGTCCAGTTCGAAAGCCAGGACCGGCATCCATGCATAGACGCTGGCACCTGCCCGGGTGCGCAGTTGCCAGGCGACACGGTTGAACAGGTCCGCACGCATCGGCAGGTGCCGGTTGGGGAAGTACAGAGCGTGGATGTTACCGTCGCCCTTCGGGTCGGCGAAGGCCTGCAGGAACACGGTGTTGACGCCCAGGTCAGCGATCCGCTGCACCAGTGTGCCGACATTGGCGTCGGTGCGCGCAGGGTCAGGGTCGTAGACATAGTCCAGGTCGACATGGGCAACGCGCAGCGGGCCTTGCTCCTGCACGCTGTTGATGTCGGCGGCGAAGGTGCGCATCTCCGGGTCGCCATTGACCAGGTAGCGCGGCACGCTCATCAGGTCGTCCACGCTACCAAGGCCGTCGTCGAGCGTCAGCGCCAGGCCATAGCCATGCTCGCCCACGATCTGCAGGGTAGTGCCGCCGGCGGCACCGTAGGGCCAGACCCACACGCGCGGGGCCTTGCCAGTGATGGCCTTGAGCGTGGCGCTGATGGCAGCGACGTCCGTGTCCAGGCGCTGGTGTAGCTCGGCGTCGGTCTCGTAGCGCTGCTCCTTGGCCAGGTACAGGCGGTTGGCCACCGCCGGAAGCGTATTGCCCTGGGGGTTGGCCAACAGGCCAAGGTGCGACGCGTAGGTGTGTGCGCCGATCTCCACCAGGTTCGACTGCGCCAGCTCACGCACCTGCTCCACCGTCAGGAAACGCTCGCGCGGGGTGGGCAAGCCGCCAAAGTCCACCGCCTGGTTCGGCGCAGTCTTGAGCCAGACACCCACCGGCGCCATGATCGCCGGCCATCCATAGGCCTTGAGTATCGGCAGCACGCGGCTATGGAAGCTGCTGTAGCCGTCATCGAAACTGAGCAACAGCGGCTTGTCCGGCAATGGCGCGCGGCCTTCACGAGCGGCGATGATCTGATCGACGGAGACGGCCTGGAAACCTTGCTCGCGCAGCCATGCCAACTGGTCGATCAGGTGAGCGGTACGGGTGGTGATGTAGGCCTGGTTGCTGTCGATGTCATCCACATCGTGGTAGGCCAGGGTCAACAGGCGACCGGACGGCCAAGGCGACTCGCTGATGGCCACCGGGCGCTCCTTGGGTGCAACGAAGGGCGGCGCTTCGGCGGCGCAGCCGGTCAACAGCGCGGCCAGGCAGAGAATGCGAAACAAGACATTCATGTCCAAAGATCCTCAGAAGCGGTAGTTGATGTCGAGCATCAGGCGGTAGTCCATTTCGCGATCGCCGTCGTAGGGGCGGCTCATGGCCGTGAGGTTCACGCCGCCATCGAAGCGGTCGTCGAACTTCAGGCGCTGCCCATAGCCGACCAGGGCAATCGGCTTGGTGCCATGCCCCTGCTGGCTGTAGGTGCCGACGCCGAACTGGGCCTGCTGGCTCCAGACGGTCTGGTAGTGCCGATAGAGGATGTGATCCAGATCCAGGGTCGGCAGCACGCTGAGGTCGCGCTTGGGGTTGTAGTACGGAACGTCGTCCGACTTGCTGTTGTGGCTGGCGCCCACTTCCAGGCCGATATCGGCTTTCAGATAGGGCTGGTTGTAGACCTGCTGCCGGCCGGTCAGTACCAGGGCTATGCGCTGGTTGCCGTCGCTGAAGCGCTGTGGGGTGAAGGCGAGCCTCGCCTCGCGGGTCTCATCCTGACGCCAGGCCAGCCAGGCACTGCCGGCGTTGGAGCGGATGCCACTGTTGAGCGCGCGCAAAGGGGTTTCGCGCGACAGGTATTCGGCACTCCAGCCGTACTGCCAGTGATCGTCGATCTCGTGGCTGCCGGAAAGGCGCGCGCCAGGCTTGTCGCCATCGCCATAGGCGTTGTGCGAGAGCTCGCCTTCGACCGTGTTGCCACGGTCACGCCACTCCAGCCCCGCGCGCTGGTAGCGGTAATGGCCGGTGCCCTCGAGAAAGTCACCGGTGGCGTAGCCGACACCAGCGAAGACGCGCCAGTTGTCGTCCATCGGTGGACTGTAGAGTACGCTGTCGATGCCGAAGTCGCGGTTGCCGACCGCGTCGCCGCCACCGTTGCTGCGCCCGGCATAGGCGCTCACCTGCAGCTCGAACATGTGGTGCACCTTGCGCAGCTTGTCCAGGCGCTGCGCTGGCAGTTGTTCGGGGAAACGCTGGATGACGTCATCGGCCAGCAGGTCGGCCTGTCGCCACTCCTGAAGCGCCAAGGCGGTAAGCCCCTGCTGCACCTCCAGCGCGGCTTCTCGCGGGCCGAGGGATTCGGCGCTCTTGAGCACATCCTCGGCCCGGCGCGGCCAACCACGCGCCAAGTAGACACTGGCCAGCCCGGTATTGAGCCTGCCATTCGCCGGCGCCGCATGGGCCAGCGCCTCGAACGCCTGCTGTGCCTGCTCCAGCTGGTCACGGTACAGGTAGGCATTGGCCTGCATCACCTTCGCGTCCAGGCGGTCCGGGTTGGGCACGCCGACGGCGGCGCCCTGCGGGTAGGTCAGCACCGGCTGCTGCGCGACCAACTGTTCGGTCATCGGCTGGATAGGCTCGAGCTGCTCGCTTTCCACCAGGGCATAGAACAACCCTTGGTTGTCTTCCGTCCATTCCAGGTCCTTCGGCGACTCGCCGGTCAGTACCTTGCGGTACAGCTCAGCCGCAGCGGCGGGCTGACGCAGGTACAGGTAGGCGCCGGCGACCCAGCGTTCGGCGTAGGCCGGCAGCTCGACCTGCGCCTGGCGCAGTTGCTGGTGTTCCTGCACCACCTGTTGCATCCGCATGCGTGCGTACAACGCGCCCAGGCGGTCGATGCGCACGCGGTTGCGCTCCTGCTCGGCGCCCGGCAGCGCCTTCCATGCTTCCAGCAATGCGTCCGAGCGCGCGATGGCGCGATCGGCGATCACGAACCGATCGGCCTCGCGACGTACCGGGAGCTGGGCAAAGCGCACCTGGCGCGCCAAGGCATCGGCTTGCAGGCGTCGGCTTTGGGCGTCGTCGACCAGCCCAGGCTGCGCCATGGCCTCGCGCAGCGCCGCCTCGGGCAGGTTGGCCCCCTCCAGGCCACGCATGTACTCACTGCGTACATACCCCTTGTCCGGGGCCAGGCTGTTCGCCTTGTCCAGCTCGGACAGCGCCGCATAGGGCTGGCCCGCACGGGTATGGGCGTAAGCCAGGGCAATGTGCGCGTCGGCCTCCCCAGGCAGCGCGCGCACCAGCGCCTGCGCGCGGCGCAGGGCCTGATCATGCTGCCCGGCATCGGCCAGGGTCATCACCTGCCCCACCCGCAAGGCACTGTGTCGTGGCGCCTGGGCCAATCCTTGGCGGTACACCGCCAAGGCCTCGTTCCAGCGTTTCAGGTTACGGTAGGCGCGGGCCACAAGGGCCTGCGAGTCGACGCTCAACATGCCCTTGCCCCGGTTGGCCTCGTAGACCTGCACCACTTCCTGATCGCGCCCGGCCCAGCTGGCGATGGCGACATGGTCATTGAGATAGCGCGGCGTCACCGGCTGGCGCGCCAGGTAATCCAGGGCCGGCGCATGATCGCCGGCCCGTGCTTTGATCACCAGGGCGTCATAGCCGTCCTGTGCCTGGGCCCAGGGGGTGCACAACAGCAACCCGGCGACCCAGGTAGCGCACGCACCACCTGAAAGGGCCCGGGAACGTGCCTGCCAGAAAGCCGGCACAGTTGGAACATCATCAAGGCTTCGCATAAGAAATGTTCGGGTCAACGTAAAGATGAAGACCCCTGCGGCAAGGCCGGCCGGGTCGGATATCAAGGCGTGAATCGCAGGCAAGCGCCGCCGTCGATCACGCGCGGGCGTGTCGGCGTGAACGCTGCCTTTGTTTCAGGGCTTGGTCTTCAGCTTGCCCATGCTGGCCGGCATCGGCCCGTCGACGGGCGCAACGCAGCGCCCGCACCGGTCAAGACACCAGGCGAACGTTGGTGGCAGCAGCGTCTTGCGCTGCGCGAGGCATACAAGGAGGGAGTTGCGATAGCAGCGACGGCGGCAAGGCCGCTCGATGTCGTGCCACCATGGCTTGATATCAGTCCAGTGGACACCGCAATGCGAGGAGTGGAGTTCGGCATACTGATAAATCCCTGTCAGTCAAATAAACGATCCTGTCGGCAGAAGCCGGGTGACTATACCTGCAAGGTCAATTTTCCGCCACAAAAACGAACAAATAATATACAACCAATGAAAAAGTCATTGTATTGACACTTCTTGTGTCCCTAGCACCTCCTGCCGGCGGTCTCGGCCTGACATGCATCCGCAGATAGCGGGTGTTTATTCGCGATTATTTCTCATTTACACTCAGCCTCCTCCCCCGAAGCCAAGCTCCTTTCCTGGGTGCATTCGTGTCGCTCGATCCCGCCAAACCAACGCTGTTGTCCACCCTGATACGCCACTACGACGAGCTCGTGGACCACGTTCGCCGTCGCTTCGGCGACCGAACCACGGCGCGCGACGTCGTGCATGATGTGTGCGTGCAATTGCTCGAGCGCAATGACAAGGAGGACGTACGCACGCCCCTTGCCCTGCTGCGAAAAATTTCCCACGATACAGCGATCAATCGCTATCGAAGCGAACGTCGCCGGGCCGTGTGGGTGGAGGCTGTTGCGGAACTTCCCGAGGTCGCCTGCACGGCCGCGACACCCGTGGGCCGCCATGAGGCTGAGCACGAGTTTCAACAGCTCGTCGACGCCATCGCCGCCCTTCCCCCGCGTTGCCAGGCCGTATTCGTCATGCACAAGATCCACGAAATCCCCCAGGCGGAAGTCGCCACCCGTCTTGGGATCTCCATCAAGACCGTCGAAAAGCACCTGCGCCTGGGGATGGCGGCCTGCAGGGCGCGGCTTGGCCGTGGCGAGGTTCGACCATGACCCACCCCCCTTCGCACAAGACCGGGCAAGCGCCTGTAGACGAGGCCCTTGGCCGTCATCGGGAAACGTTGAAAACCCTGTTTCCACTGCCGGCTTGCGAACCCAGGCGGCGAAGGTCGGCCAAGGTTGCCGGCATCGCCCTGTCGATCGTGATCGCCGGCGGGGCCCTGGCCTGGCTGGACCCAGCGTACAAGACCGAGCGCTTCGCTACCGCCATCGGCGAGCGACGCACCGTGGTCCTGGACGATGGCAGCACGCTGCTGCTCGACAGCGCCAGCGATGTCGAGGTGCGTTGGCGCATGCTCAGCCGCCAGGTGGACCTGCAGGCTGGCCAGGCGCTGTTCGACGTAGCTGCAGCCGTGTACCGCCCTTTCGTGGTATCAGCCGGTGCCACGCGGGTCGAAGTGCTCGGCACCTTGTTCAATGTCCGGCGCCTGGATAACGACAATGTGCGCGTGACCTTGGCCCGTGGACGCGTCGAAGTCGTGCCGGCAAACGCAGCGCAAGCTCCGGCTATCTTGATGCCGGGGCAACAGGTCGATTCGATCGCTGGGCAATTGACGCCGGTCGCCAAGGTCGATGCCGCCACCGCCATGGCCTGGAAGGATGACCGCATTGTGTTCGAGCAGACGCCCCTGGACGAGGCAATCGCGGTGTTGCGCCACTATCGCAAGGCGCCCATCGAGATGGGTGACCCAAGCCTGGCCGCGCTCAAGGTGACAGGCGTCTTCGACGCACACAAGGTCGATCGACTGCTCGACCTACTGCCGAGCATCCTCCCCGTTGCCGTCCTGCGCCAAACAGATGGCACCGTCCAGGTCCAACGCAAAACGACAAGAAAATAATTCTCAGAAGCAGGTAGGGTTTCGCGATTCCCGGGGCGGCTATTTGGAAAAAGCCAACCTACAAAGGAATTCCAGACGTGCATTCTTCTTTCAAGAATCGCTCCCTACGCCTGTCGTTGCTGGCCAGCAGCCTGCTCATCGCGATGTCGGCCCAGGGTCGGGAAAAGGTAGATGTGGACCTACCCGCCGCCCCGCTCGGCCAGGCCATCAACACCCTCGCCCACCAGTCCTCGGTGCAGATCATCTTTGCAGGCGACCTGGGTGCAGGCCGCCAGGCCCCTGCGATCAAAGGCCGGTTCACGCCGGAGGAAGCCCTGCAGAAGTTGCTTCAGGACAGCGGCCTGCAAGCGCAAGCCAAGGACGAACACACCTTCATCATCGTTCCGTCCAGCGCAGCCCAGGAGGCCGCCGCAGCCGCGCCAAGCCAACCTCTGGAAATGGCGCAAATGGAAATCACCGCCTCACGCACCAGCAGCGACCTGGTCTCGGCCACCCGCCAGTCCACTGTCATCGACCACGCCCAGTTGCAGGAGCTGCGCCAGGGTTCCGACAGCCTGGCCACGGTGCTGGCCAAGGTGGTCCCAGGCATGTCCGACTCCAGCCGCACCATCACCGAATACGGCCAGACCCTGCGCGGGCGCAGCATGCTGATCATGGTCGATGGCGTGCCACTCAATACCAACCGCGACTCCTCGCGCAACCTGGCCAATATCGACCCTGCCCTGATCGAGCGGGTCGAAGTCATTCGCGGCAGCAGCGCCATCTACGGCAGTGGCGCCACCGGCGGCATCATTTCCATCACCACCCGCCCCGCTGGCGGCGAGTTCCGGGCCGAAACCAGCTTGAGCGCCACCTCGCCCCTGACCCGCCTGGGCAGCGATGGGCTGGGCGGCCAGTTCCAGCAGTACGTTGCAGGCTCCCAGGGGGCAGTGGACTACGCGTTCGATTTCGGTACCCGCCACGTCGGCGCCTCGTACGATGCGAACGGCGACCGCATCGCGCCCGAACCCAGCCAGGGCGACCTGTTCGACTCGAACATTTACAACATAGGGGGCAAGCTCGGGCTGCACATCGACGAGGACCAACGGGTCCAGCTCGCAGTCAGCCACTACGACGCACGCCAGGACACCGACTACGCCACCGACCCGAGCGTTGCCAAGCTCCCGCCAGGTTCGGTCCCGGCCAATGCGATCAAAGGCCTGGACCTGGACGAGCAGAACCGCATTCGCAACACCTTGGTGAACCTTGAGTACGAGAACCTGGACATTCTCGGCAGCCGGCTCTCCGCCCAGCTGTACTACCGGGACTATTTCACCCGCTTCACCCCCTTCGACGCCCGCGCCGTCGCAACCCGTGGCGGCAATGTCGACCAGGTGATGCAGAACAGCGAAGTGTTCGGCAGCCGCCTGACCCTGCGCACCCCGCTTGGCGAGAGCGGCAACACCGAACTGGTGTGGGGCGGCGATTACAACCAGGAACGCAGCGACATGCCGCTGGACGTGTTCGACCCGGACGCCTACGACGCCAGTGGCGGCCTGGTGTTCGACAAGACCGGCAAGCTTACCTACATGCCGCCGCTCAAAACCCGAAGCGCTGGCGCGTTCGCCCAGCTGCAACACCGTTTCAACGAACATTGGTCGATCGACGGCGGCCTGCGCTACGAGTATTCCACGGCCAAGTTCGATGACTTCGTGCCATTGTCCGAATCCAAGGCGGCTTCGCCGGCCACGGTCAAGGGCGGCGACATCGACTACGATGCGCTGCTATCGAACATCGGCATCGTCTATTCGCCGGTCGCCGGCCAGGAGCTCTACGCCTCCTTCAGCCAGGGCTTCCAGTTGCCTGACATCGGTATCCAGCTGCGCAATGCGCGCCGTGGTTTCGACCTCGGCGCTTCGAACCTGGAGCCGGTCAAGACCAACAACTACGAGCTTGGCTGGCGCGGCGAGCTGGGCAGCAACACCCTGGGTACCCTGGCGCTGTTCTACACCACCTCCAAGCTGGGCGATGTACAAAGCTTCAACAACGGCCTGATTCTCACCCGGACCAAAGAGCGTGTGTACGGCGTCGAAGCCAGTGCAGACTGGCTCGCCGATGACGAAGTGTGGGGCGCAGGCGGTAGCGCGACCTGGATGCAAGGGCGCGAGAAGCCGGACGGCAAGGGCTGGCAGGACATGACCGGTTATCGCGTGCCGCCGTTGAAGCTGACCGCGTATATTCAGTACAAGCCGACCTTCGAATGGAACAACCGGCTCCAGGCCACGTTCTTCGATTCCAAGGACTATCGCCTCGATGGTGTCGACAGCTTCGGCCGCCACCAGGTCAGCACCTACACGACAGTGGACCTGGTAAGCCAGTATCGGCTAACCCCCGATGACCAGGTGAGCATCGGCATCCAGAACCTGTTCAATCGCGACTACTACCCGCTCTACAGCCAATTGCTGCGCAATAACAACAACACCAGCCACCTGCCGGCACCCGGGACCGTGCTGACGGCCAGCTATACGCACAACTGGTGATACCGTTCCGGCCGCCGGGCCCGTTGCGAACCCGGTGGCCGGCATCGAATACCAGGGTCGATGTCAGGCCCGCACGGCACCGGCGCTGGGCCGATACATCAGGTAGGCGTCCCCCGACACCCGAACCATCGGATGTGGCGCGATCCGGCAGGTCTTGACGATGCCGAAGCCCTTGCGTTCATAGAAGCGCCGTGCCCCGGTGTTCTCGGCATAGTCGATCAGGCTCAGGCCTTTGAGCCCCAGTTGGTCGGCACGTGCCTGGGCGAGTTCGAGAAAGCGCGCGCCCAGGCCCTGGTTACGCCAACCGTCATGCAGCGCCAAGCTGGAAATGTAAAGCGTGTCCGGTACTTCCATGTCGGCGTAGGGTGCCAGCACTGGGTCGGTCACAGGCTCGGCTTCCGGGTCGTGATACATCGCATAGCTGTGCATCATGCCGATCACCCGCCCTTGTGCTTCGGCGATCAGGCAGTTCTGGTACGAAAAATCCACATCGTCCCGGGCATAACGGATGGCACCGACATCCAGTAACGCCTGCCCTGGCTCGGCCAGCTGGCTCCAGATGTAATCGGCCACCCCTTCGGAAGTGATCTGGAACAGCCGAGCGATATCACGGGCATCCGAGCGGCGCGCCGGACGAAATTCAACGGTCATGGGTAGGGTTCCAAAAGGGATGGAAGCGTCCTTATAACGGTCTGATCAGGGCCATTTCAATCCGTTTGCCGGTTGCAACCCCAACACGTCGTCCCGAGGCACTGGCGTGACGTACCCAGGCAACGCAAGGCCTCTGCATCGCGATGCCCTGTGCCGTCGCAGCAAGAAAGAAACCTGCCCAGGTGTGCGCACAAGGGTGTGTTTTGATGCCGTCATTTTTCTAGCGAAAAAGGGCTTTTCTCACCACGTTTCCTAAGTATTCACGCTAAATCGCTGAACCACCGTGTCTCAGCCGTGAGCCTACCGCTCGCCAGGAAAGTCAAATTAACGTCATATTTGCTAAGCACTAAAAATTATTAGCAGATTTTTGACACTCACTCTATAGTCGCCGGGTTTCTGGCTGCACGTTGTTCTTTGGACCTACAAGGAAATACGACATGCCGAACCCGACTCCTCGTATCGCGGTACTGGGCGGGCTGGTGTCGAGCCATGGGGGCGCGACACTGGACTGCTTCGCCGACCTGCACAGCCTGCTGGCCGCGCCTTTATTCGATGTGCTGTTGATCGACCAGCCCGCCGCGGTTGCCAACCGCTCCCTGCATGTTTTACGCAACGACAGCCCCTACCGTTTCCACCTGATCTACTGTTGCCGCGACCTGGACGATGGCTGCCACGCGCTGAGCGATGGGCCGGTGCCTGCGGACCAGAACGAATTGTCCATGCGCTGGCAATTGTGGCAGTCGCGCTTTGCCCGCTTCGAGTCATCGCTGGCTGCCGATCGCTTCGAGGGCCGTATACTGGCCTGGCTGTGGATGCGCGCCAGTGCGCAGATCCTCGCCGTGCGCGACCCGCACGTGGCCCAGCACTACCGCTACCCGCTGCTCGAGGCCCTGGCCGGTGAAGAGCATGTCAACAGCTTTGCCTGGCTGAGCCTGATGGCGCAGCAAGACTGGCTCGAGGAAGGCGACATGCTCGACCGCATCCGCCTGTGTGGCGAATGCGGCAGCGGGCGTTTGAATTTCGTCGACGTCTGCCCCGAATGCCAGGACCTGGACATTTCCCGGCAACCGGCGCTGCACTGCTTCACCTGCGGCCACGTGGCGCCCCAGGATGCGTTTCTGAAGAACGCGATGCTGCTGTGCCCCAACTGCCTCAAGCAGCTGCGCCACATTGGCAGCGATTACGATCGCCCCCTGGAAAACTACTGCTGCCGCAGCTGCAAGGCGTTCTTCGTCGACGCCACCGTGCAAGCACGCTGCATGGATTGTGGCCAGGCCCATGCACCGGAGCGCTTGCGCGTCCGTGAGATACGCCACTACAGGCTGACCGAGGCCGGTCGCCTGCGCTGCCGCCAAGGGCTGGACAGCGCGAGCGGCGACATCAGCCACTTCAACCGGCTGAACCTGCTGGGCGGACACGCCTTCCACGACCTGCTGAGCTGGCAATTGCAGATCGTGCGGCGCTATGACACTTCGACCTTCTCGGTACTGGGCTTGCGCTTCATCAACCTCGGCCAGACGCTCCTGCGCCTGGGCGAACACCGCGGGCACGCCTTCATCGACAGCCTGGTGGCACGCCTGCAGGAAGCGCTGCGCGAAACCGACCGCTGCTCGCGTGGCACGGAGGAAATTCTCTGGGTCTTGCTGCCCCATACCGGTGCAGATGGGCTGGAGACGGTCAAGCGGCGCCTGGGTCAAGTCGCGGAGCTGTTCAGCGACCCCGAGGTGAGCAGCATCAGCCTGCGCATCTCCAGCCTGACCGCTCCCCAGGACCTTCATGGCGACGAGAATGCCGAACTGCTGCTGGCCCGCGTGGCCAGCGGGCTGGCATGAGGAGAGCGCCATGCCGCCGTTTTTCGAGCAGCTGTACAACGCGTTGTACCCGCTGACCGGGCCCGATGGCCTGAGCCGCGTGTTCCTGATGCTGTTTCCCTACTTCCTGATGCTGGAACTGCCCCTGACCCTGCTGGTGTTGCTGGGCGTGCTGCGCTGGTTCGTGCGCCGCCACGCCTCCACGCCCCAGGCGTCCCTGTACCGCCCACGGGTCTCGTGCATCATCACCTGCTACAGCGAAGGGATGGATGTACAGAAGACCCTGCTCAGTTTGTGCGAACAGACCTACCCGGGGCACATCGAGTTGATACCCGTGGTCGATGGCGCCACCGTCAACCAGCCGACGCTGCAGGCCGTGCGCAGCTTCCGCCTCGATTCGCACCTGTATCCCAAGCGCCACCTGCGGCCGATCGCCAAATGGCAGCGCGGCGGGCGCGTATCGTCGCTCAACGCGGGGCTGTCGCTGGCCAGTGGCGAAATCGTCATGGCCCTCGATGGCGACACCTCGTTCGACAACAACATGGTCAGCTCGATCGTCCGTCATTTCGCCGACCCTTCGGTACCGGCGGTGGCCGGCAGCCTGCGAGTACGCAACACCTGGGCGTCGGTGTCGACGGCGATGCAGGCGCTGGAATACTTGCTGTCGATCCACATGTCCAAGATCGGCCTGGCAGAATGGAACCTGGTCAACAACGTGTCCGGTGCCTTCGGCGCGTTCAGGCGCAGCTTCCTGGTCAAGATCGGCGGCTGGAACACCCACACCGCAGAAGACCTGGACCTGACCCTGCGAATCAAGAGCTACTTCGCCCGCCACGACCTGCGCATTCCCTTCGAGCCCCAGGCCATCGGGCACACCGACGCGCCCGTGACCTTCCGCCAATTCCTCATGCAGCGCCTGCGCTGGGACGGCGACCTGTTCTTCCTCTATGTGCGCAAGCACAACCACAACATCACCCCGTCGCTGCTGGGCTGGCCGACCTTCATCATGATCCTGCTCAGCGGCTTCTTCTTCCAGCTGGTACTGCCGTTCATCATTCTCGGCTACCTGCTGCTGGCCGTGTTCGTGCTGCCGGGCACCACGCTGTTCGTGCTCGCGGCGTTGATCTACCTGCTGTACCTGTCGATCACCTTGGTGCTGTTCCTGGTGATGCTGCTGATGGTGTCCGACCGGCCACGCCAGGATGCACGCCTGGCCGTGC
This sequence comes from Pseudomonas sp. NY15356, assembly GCF_048068175.1. Taxonomy (NCBI): domain Bacteria; kingdom Pseudomonadati; phylum Pseudomonadota; class Gammaproteobacteria; order Pseudomonadales; family Pseudomonadaceae; genus Pseudomonas; species Pseudomonas sp. NY15356. The sequence continues at coordinate 124,771 of NZ_JBLUPW010000010.1, forward strand.
TGGTGCCGGTATTCCCGTTGTTCATGCTGGTCATGCGCTGCTGGAGCGCGGTGGCCATGCTCAATGAAATTTTCCGTCGCGGCCATGAGGAAAGCAGCATGGCGCCTTGGTGGGTCCTCAAGAAAGCCACGAGGTTCTAGATGCGTTCATTTCTCCTGGTATTGACCTTGTCCATGACCAGCGGTCTGGCCCAAGGGCAGCTCTTGACCCTGCAGGAACTGCTCGACAGGCAGCAGGACAACCCCCTGACCCGGGCCGGCGCGGCCGACCTACGCGCCTTGCAGGCCGAAGCCAAGCTGCACGAAGACCGCGCCGGCTGGCAGGTATTCGCCGGCGCCAGCGTCGGCCGCTTCGAAGAGCTGGTCACCGAAGATATCCGCGATGACTACTATGGGCGTAACCTCAACCTGGGGGTACGCCACCCCCTGCTTGGCAGCCTCAACCGTCAGCTCGAGCTGCTGGAGAACAACCAGTACGAGCAACAACGCCAGCAGATGCGCCAGGCCCTGGAGCGTTCCAGCCGGCGTCTGGCATTGCGCAGCGCCTATGCCGACTGGTGGCGGGCGCAACAGGAGCTTGCGCTGTGCCGATCGCTCAATGCCGGTGCCTCGGATGCCGCGGGCAAGATCCGTATGCGCCGTGAAAAAGGCTGGCTGCGTGACTCCCAGGCACAACTGCGCCTGAGTGAATGGCAGGCCATGACCCAGCGTTGCGATGGGCTACCCCAGCTGGAGGCGGACATACGCGCCGACCTTGCCCTGCTCAGCGGCCAACCGGTACCCGAGGGCGCCCAGGCGGCGGCCGAACCCCTGGCCCTGGCGCCGGAGCCGCTCGATCGCTGGCAAGCCGTGCTGGGCCGCCATCCCCGTATCAGCGAGAAGCAGAACCTGCTCGCCCAGGCCGACGCCCAGCGTGACAGCCCTTGGTACAACGCCATCGACTCGGATGTGATCCTTGCTGGCAGCAAGGAGTACCGCAGCGGCTCGGACAAGTCCGGCAGCGGCCTGTTGGTGGCGTTGAACTTCTCCATGCCCTTCGACGTGGTCGGCAACAGCCGTGCGCGCAAGCAACTGGCCCAGGCCCGCTATGATGCGGCCAGCGAACGCCTCGAGGCAGAACGCCAGGCACTGGGCCTTGAGCTCAACAAGGCACTGCGTGCACAGCGCGCCGGGCAGCTCACCCTCGAGCAGCGGCGCCAGCAGCGCAGCGTCGTCGCCCAGGCCCTGGAAGAGGAAAAACGGCGCAACATCGGCGGTGGCGACGATGGTTTCGATGGGCAACTGATGGCCCAGCGGCTCTACTACCAGAGCGGCCTGGACCTGATCGCGGCCTGGCACGCCGCCTGGTTGCGCCAGGCCAACCTCGACCTGCTGCTCGAAGATGCGCCCCAGGCCGAGCAACTGCTGGGGCGCGAGCGGCAGCAGTGGACCGCTCTGGACAGCTCCCCGGCCCCGCTGACCCTGGCCGCGGCTGCTCCGCTGCTGCCCATCTCCGCCGTGCGTGACGCGCCCGTTCGCACTGACGGCTGGAACCAGGGCACCTATGTCTGGAACAGTGCTGCGCTGCTCGAGCCACGCCGTCGCCCTGCCGAACTGCAAGCTTTGCAGCAGGCCGGCATGCAGAAGATCTACCTGGGCCTGGATGCGGCGCAGGTGCGCAACCTGTCTGCCACCCGCCAGGCCCTGGAGCAACTGCTCGCGCAAGCCTCGCGCCAAGGTCTTCAAGTGAGCCTGCTGCTCGGCGACCCCAGTTGGATCGAACCGGCCCAGCGTCATGAACTGATCGAACTGGTCAAGAAACTCGACGGCCTGGCCTTCGACAGCCTGCACCTGGACCTTGAAGTCGAACAGCTCGGCTGGCCGGTGCCCGAGCAACGCCTGCGCGATTGGCTGGACACGCTCAAGGCCGCCGTACAGGCCAGTCCATGGCCGGTGGAAATCGCCAGCCACCCACGCTGGTTCGAACCCGACCCGCCCGCCAAGACCTGCGTGCCCTGTGCCTTGCCCGGCCTCGGCGTACGCCAGGTGAGCGTGATGATCTACACCAGCAACAGCGAGCGTGGCATCCAGCGGGCCAACGCCATCGCCAAGCATTGGCCCGACCTGCGCTTTCGCCTGGCCCAGAGCGTCGAACCGCAGTTGCTCAAGAGCGAGAGCTGGGCCGGGCAGACGCCGGCGCACTTGCAACAACAGGTCGCTACGTGGCGCAAACACTTATCCCCCCAGGGCATCGCCGGGATCGACTGGCAAGCCTGGGCTGACTATCCCAAACGGTGAACGGCCCATGAACATTCGCTTTGACAGCCCCAAGGAACTGAACCCGACCCATGACCATGGCTTGAAGGTGCTCTACGCACCGGGCAAGCGCATGGCGTTTCGCCTGCGTTGGTACCTGATCCTGTTCCTGGTCGCCAGCCCGCTGCTGTGGTTGCTGGGCAAGCTCTTGTTCAGCCTGGTGCTGATCGATGCCCCGGCGCAATTGCGCCTGCCCATCGAGGAAGTGCGCGCCCGTGATGCCGGCAGGGTCGAGCGGTTGCATGTGACGGCCGGAGAACAGGTCCAGCCCGGCCAGTTGCTGGTCAACCTGGATAACCCGGAATGGCGCGTACGCCTGCAACAACTGGCCGCCATGCCCACCGAGATGCCGACCGCCAGCGACTCCGAATGGGTGAGCCGCGAAAGGCAGTCGCTGCGTGCCAGCGCCGGGCGTGCCAGTCAGCGGGTACGAGAACTGTCTGCCCTGCTCGCCCAAGGTGCGGCCACCCGCGGCGAACTGATGGCCGCGCAGGCGGAACAGGACCGGCGCCAGGCCGAACTGGCGGCCTTCGAGCGCCGCGAACAGCTGACCCGTCAACCGCGCGAGTTCGATCGCCAGCTGATCGAGCAGAACGCCGAACGGCAATGGCTGCAGACCCGTTTGCAGGCGCTGTCGCTGGTGGCACCCGAGCCTGGGCGTATTGCCGAGGTACTGGTTACGCCGGGTGAAAATGTCGGCCCGGGCACTTTGCTGATGCGCCTGGAGCGCGTCGGCGATCCGCTGCTGTGGATCTACCTGGAACCTCACAACATCAGCTACGCCGGGGTTGGCCAGCCGCTGCAGGTTCGTATGCCGGACGGCAACTGGCTCGATGCCCATGTGGTGCAGGCGGTGGACAGCGCCGGCCGCACGCCAGTGGTACTGCGCGGCCCGTTCGCCGCCAGCGAGATGGGCCTGCAGGTGGCGGCGCGCTTCGACCAGCCACTGTCGGCGCGCTGGCGCATCGACCAGTTGCCCTTGCATGTACGCTTCCCCACCAACTGGAAGCGCACCTTGGGCTTCGACTGACCCGGCAGGTCTCATCCAATCGTGGAGTAAGCATCAAATGCCTTCCGAAAAAATCCTGGTTACCGGTGGGGCCGGCTTCATCGGCTCGCACCTGGTCGAAGCCCTGTTGGAAAAGGGTTACTGCGTGCGGGTACTGGACGACCTGTCGACGGGCAAGCTGAGCAACCTGCCCGTCGACAACCCACGCCTGAGCGTGATCATCGGCGATGTCGCCGATGCCGAGACGGTGGCCCAGACCCTGAAGAACTGCACGGCGGTGGTCCACTTGGCCGCCGTGGCATCGGTGCAGGCGTCGGTGGACGACCCACTGCGCACCCACCAAAGCAACTTCATCGGTACCTTGAACCTGTGCGAGGCAATGCGTGAGCGAGCGATCAAGCGGGTGGTGTTCGCCTCCAGCGCGGCCATCTACGGCAGCAACGGCCAAGGCAGTGCCATCCATGAAGACACCCCCAAGATGCCGTTGACCCCCTACGCCATCGACAAGCTCGCCAGCGAGCATTGCCTAGGGTTCTACCAGCGCCAGCACGGGCTGGAGCCGGTGATCCTGCGCTTTTTCAACATCTTCGGCCCGCGCCAGGACCCAAGTTCGCCCTATTCCGGGGTCATCAGCATCTTCAGCGAGCGGGTGAACGCCGACAGCCCGATCACCATCTTCGGCGATGGCGAGCAGACCCGCGACTTCGTCTATGTCGCCGACTTGGTGCAGGTCCTGATCCAGGCCCTGGAAAGCCCTGCGCCCTGCCCGGAGCCTGTGAATGTCGGGCTCAACCGCGCCACCAGCCTCAACGACCTGGTCGCGGCCTTGAGCCAGGCCACCGGCAAGTCTCCAGAACTGCGCTACGATGCCGAGCGCCCGGGCGATATCCGACATTCCCGTGCCGACAACAGCCGCCTGCTGGGCCAGTTCACCCTACCGACGGTAACGGGCCTGGAGCAAGGGTTGACGCGCCTATTGGCCAGCCTCAAGTGCTAGGGGCACTCGCCGTGACACTTTCGGGGCGGCGCGCGATCTCACAGCCATCAAAGCTGCTACGGTAAACACGCTGTTTTCTTGACCTCAGCGGATCTGGTGCTTGTGCAGCAGCCGGTAGAAGGTGGGCCGGGACACGCCGAGCACCTTGGCGGCAATACTGAGGTTGTCACTGTGCCGATCGAGCACGTCACACAGCGCCTGGCGTTCGGCGCGGTGCTTGTAGTCCTCCAGGGTGCCCAGGGGCTGATCTTCCTGCTGGGTACCCTGTAGCCCCAGGTCCTGCGCCTCGATCTGCCGCCCTTCGGCCAGCACCAGGCCGCGCCGTACCCGGTTGGCCAGCTCGCGAACGTTTCCGGGCCAGTCGTGGCGACCCATGACTGCCAATGCATGGTCACTGAACGAGCGTGGGCGCCTGCCGGTCTCCACGCTGTAGAACTGGGCGAAATGGCTGGCCAGCATCGACAGGTCGCCATGCCGGTCACGCAGTGGCGCGGTGACCACCTGCAACACATTCAGCCGGTAGTAGAGGTCTTCTCGAAAGCGCCCCTGGAGGATCGCCTTCTCCAGGTCCACATGGGTTGCGGCCAGTACCCGGACGTCCACGGGGATAGGTTGGTCCCCGCCGACCCGCTCGATGTGTTTTTCCTGCAGGAACCGCAGCAGGTTGGCCTGCAGCTCCAAAGGCAGGTCGCCGATCTCGTCGAGAAACAGCGTACCGCCGTTGGCCGCCTCGATACGCCCTACCTTGCGCTGGTGGGCACCGGTAAAGGCGCCTTTTTCATGGCCGAACAGTTCCGACTGGATCAGGTGCTCGGGGATGGCGCCGCAATTGATGGCAATGAACGGTTTGTCGCTACGTTGCGACTGGCGATGCAGAGTACGGGCCACCAGCTCCTTGCCCGTACCACTCTCTCCTCGGATCAGCACTGGCGACTCGGTGGGCGCCAGTTTGCCAAGCAGCCGGCGCAGTTCGCGGATAGGCCGGCTGTCGCCGAGCAGTTCGTGCTCAGGCTCGTCGACCCGCACCGAACCCTTGCCACGCAGACGCGCCATGCCAAAGGCCCGTCCGAGGGTGACCTGGACCCGCGATACGTCGAACGGCAAGGTATGAAAATCGAAAAACCACTCGCAAACGAAATCACCGATGTTCTGCGTACGCAGCTCTTCGGCGCTGAGCACAGCGATCCATTCGGTGTTGCTGCGGGTGATGAGGTCCTTGACCGCCTCGGGATGGCGCAGGTGCGAAGGCTGCAGGCGCATTAGGCCGACATCGCACGGCTGTTCCAGGGCCGAGGCCAGGGTACAGCTGTGGACATCCCAACCGACGCTGCGCAGGCCCGGTAGTAGACGGTGGCAATCGTCGCACGGGTCGACGATCAGCAGGCGGCGTTGAGCGGTCGGTTCGGGCATGACTGTTCCTTGGCGCCAGAAAGTGGTTTTTTAAGTAGAAACAGTAAGTTGCAACGTCCGAATTAACAGTAGCAATGAACCTCGACCACCCCACGACCGTTTGTCCGCCAATGGTGGTCACCTACCGGTCATCTGGGAATCTTTGGAAGTTTCGGGCGTCACAGGCGCACAGGTTGCGCTACTTATCGCGCACCCTTTGAAAAATTTTTTAATGGCTGTGTGACTTCAACCCCAACTTGGAGCATCAGTACGAATAACCCCGCGCTGCGCATCTCTGGATATCAAGCAACGCGGACATCACTTCGCTGTTTGGGACCATAGAGAGACCGAACCATGAACGCCCCGCTCCGTGTCAACGAAGCACTGCTGATCGCCGACCACGCCTTCGAACCCTTCCAGTGCGTAGCCTGGGATGCACCCAATGGTACTGGTGAGCTGAGCCTGGCAGTGATCGACCGGACCAGCACGCGTATCGGCAGCAAGCAAGTATCTTCGCGTATCTATTCCGACCCTGCGCAATGGGCCAGCTTGATCGAGGAAGTGCGTGCCGAACTTTGCGAAAAAGGTTATGACCTGCAACCCTGGTCGATGCCTGAATAATATCGACGCCCCACACATGTGCGTGGCCCGCTCACGCACTTGTGCAACTTTCCCTCTGCCCTGTCGGCAACTTTTTATTTGCGGCTTATTGTCGCAGCCCGCACGTCTTCAGCACGTTCAAGCCAACGGCTTGAACTGCTCGATGTGTCGATAATCGGCCTGCAGTTGCGCCGCCAGTTGCTGCCCCCGCCCCACACGCACCGCCGCCCGTTCGATGTCCACCAGTACCGTCGCGCACGGCATCGGGTGCAGCGGGCTCCAACGCTGCAGGCGACCATCGGTGACGACCAGGCAGCGCCGGGTTTCCTGAGGGTGTCGCTTTTCACGCGCCAGCAACCAGCGGCGCGCTTCTTCCAATGCAGCGATCAATGGCGTACCGCCGCCTGCACCGAGTGCCTGCAACCACGGCTGCAGCGCCGCCGATGCCTTGAGCCCATGACGCTGCCAGCGCGGCGCACCACCGCTGGCCGTCAGCAGGGCCAGGCGGGCACGCTGACGGTAGGCCTGGTCGAACAGCTCGGCCAGCAGGCCCTTGGCCTGGGCCAGCGCCTGGTTGCGCCGGGTGGACGCCGAAGCGTCGACGATCACCAGCCACAGCTCCGGCGCCTTGGCCTGGCGCTGTTGCCAGCACAGGTCCTGGCGTTGCCGCGGTCGCCCCTTGAGCAAGGTGGGCAGCCAGGCGACCCGCGCCGAACCACCATTACGGGCCCGACCCCGGGTCACACCGGCGAGCGCTCCTGCCTGGGGCCTGGCATCCGCCGCCTGTGCAGCGGGCGGGCGGATGCTCAGGGCTTTTTTGCCCAGTTCGGCACCTCGCGCCGGACACCGCTGCCGACCGCCTGCGGTGCCAACGCGCCCCAGTCGCCCTCACCGCCCTGAGGGCCTGCATGGCCACCGCTCGGGGCCGGCGCTGTGGTCGGGGCATCGGCCGTCGGCAGCTCGCGGCGCCGATGGCGCAAGGCGAATTCCGCCACGGCCTGCACGTCGCCCTGCTCGATCGTCTCCCCCCCTCGCCAGGCTGCGTGGGCCCGAGCCGCGCGTAACCAGACCAGGTCGGCACGCAGGCCGTCGACCCCTGCACTGAAGCAGCCTTCGGTGATCCAGGCCAGGGCCTGGTCATCCAGCGGAATCTGCGCCAGGCGCTGACGTGCAGCCTGGCAGCGCTCGCGCAGCTGCGCCTGGGCATCGGCCCACTGCTTGCAGAACGCCTGCGGGTCGCTGTCGAAGGCCAACCGGCGGCGAATGATCTGCTGCCGGGCCTCTGGCGGCGGCAGGCCTTCGAGGGCGACGTTCAGGCCGAAGCGGTCGAGCAGCTGCGGGCGCAGCTCGCCTTCCTCAGGGTTCATGGTGCCGATGAGCACGAAGCGGGCGTCGTGACGGTGGGAGATACCATCGCGCTCGATGCGGTTGGTGCCGCTGGCGGCTACGTCCAGCAGCAGGTCCACCAATGGGTCGGGCAACAGGTTGACCTCATCGACGTAGAGCACGCCGCCATCGGCCTGGGCCAACACGCCGGGAGAAAACTGCGCCTTGCCCTGCCCCAGCGCGACATCCAGGTCCAGGGTGCCGACCAAGCGTTCCTCGGTGGCACCCAGTGGCAGGGTCACGAACGGCGGTGTGTGCCCAGGCGCTTGCAGCAGGTCGGCCAGACCGCGGGCCAGCGTGCTCTTGGCCATGCCCCGGGGGCCTTCGATCAGCACACCCCCGATCTTGGGGTCGATGGCGGTCAGGCACAGGGCCAGCTTGAGTTCGTCGGCCCCCACTACGGCGGCCAGCGGGAATTGCAAGGGGTCATTCATTTCAGGCTTGTTCCTCGCCATCGAGCAATTGCTCTTCGAGCGCTTGGCGGTAGTCACCCGGCGTCTCCCACAAGCCGCGCTGCTGGGCTTCGAGCAAGCGCTCGGTGAGGTCGCGCAGGGCCTCGGGATTGTGCTGGCGCATGAAGTCACGGGTCGCGGGGTCGAGCACATAGGCATCGGCCAGGGACTGGTAATGGTGGTCGTCGATCAGGTGCGTGGTGGCGTCGAAGGCGAACAGGTTGTCGACCGTCGCCGCCAGCTCGAAAGCACCCTTGTAGCCGTGGCGCTTGGCACCGTCGATCCACTTGGGGTTCAGGGCCCGGGCGCGGATCACCCGGTTCAGTTCTTCCTTGAGAGTCCGGATGCGTGGGCGGTCGGCCTGGCTGTGGTCGCCGTGGTAGCTGGCCAGCGTTCTGCCGGCCAGGGTTTCGGAGGCTGCGAGCATGCCGCCCTGGAACTGGTAGTAGTCGTTGGAATCGAGCAGGTCGTGCTCGTGATTGTCCTGGTTGTGCAGCACCGCTTGCACCTGGCCCAGACGCCGGGCGAACGCGGCTCGGGCCGGGGTGCCTTCGTCAGCGGCGCCATAGGCGTAGCCGCCATGGTTGAGGTAGACCTCGGCCAGGTCGTCGCGGGTCTGCCAGAGCCGACCATCGATGGCGTTCTGCACACCGGCCCCATAGCTGCCGGGCTTGGCGCCGAAGACCCGCCAGCCGGCCTGGCGCGCGGCTTGCTCGGGCTGCAAGCCTTCGGCCAGCAACGCCTCGCGTTCGCGTCGCACGCGGGCGGCCAGGGGGTTGAGATCCTCGGGCTCGTCCAAGGCTGCCACCGCCTGTACCGCGGCGTCGAACAGGCGGATCAGGTTGCCGAAGGCATCGCGGAAAAAGCCCGATACGCGCAGGGTCACGTCGACCCGTGGGCGGTCGAGGAGGCTCAAGGGCAGGATCTCGAAATCGTCGACCCGCTGGCTGCCGGTGGCCCACACCGGGCGCACGCCCATCAAGGCCAAGGCTTGGGCGATGTCGTCGCCCCCGGTGCGCATGGTCGCGGTGCCCCACACCGACAGGCCGAGCTGTCGCAAATGGTCACCATGATCCTGCAGATGGCGCTCGAGAATCAGGTTGGCCGAGGCGAAGCCCAGGCGCCAGGCAGTGGTCGTGGGCAGGTTGCGTACGTCCACGGTATAGAAGTTGCGGCCCGTGGGCAGCACATCCAGGCGCCCACGACTAGGCGCGCCGCTCGGGCCTGCCGGAACGAAGCGCCCGCTCAGGGCCGCCAGCAGGCCGTCGATTTCCGCTGCACCACAGCCATCCAGGGTCGGCGCCAGCGTGTCGACCAACGCCTGGAGTACTGTCGCGACCGGTTGCCAGGCGGGCTCGCCGGGCAATTGCAGGTGCCCCGCCAAGGCCTGCTCGATCAGCACCAGCGCCAGGAGCTCGAGGCGTTCGCGGGTATCGCCGCAGGTGCGCCAGATCGCGTCGTCGAGCGCCTGCAAACGTTGCGGGCGCGGCCCCTGCCACGGTTGGCCGAGGTCACAGTCCAGCGGGTCGAAGCCCAGGGCCATGGCCTTGGCCAGGGCGCGGACAAGGCTGGCGTTGGCGCCTTTGCCATCGCCGCGCTCGACACGCAGCAGCGCCAGCAAGGTGTCGCGGCGCAAACGCCCTTGCGGCGACTGCCCGAACACATGCAGGCCATCGCGGATCTGTGACTCCTTGAGGTCGCACAGGTAGGTATCCAACCGTGGCAGCCACAGTGAAGCATCGTCCAATTGCCCCTCGAGCTGAAGTTCGCGGTCGATATGGTTGGCCTTGAGCAGCTCGAGGATATCGCGCTGCAGTTCGCGGGCCCGACGCGGGTCGAGCAGTTGTGCGTCGTAGTATTCGTCGGCCAGGCGCTCCAGGTGGCGCAGCGGGCCGTAGGTTTCGGCACGGGTCAGCGGCGGCATGAGGTGGTCGATGATCACCGCCTGGGTTCGGCGCTTGGCCTGGGCACCCTCGCCCGGGTCGTTGACGATGAACGGATAGATATTCGGCAGCGGGCCAAGCAATGCGTCCGGCCAGCACTCGGCCGACAACCCGACGCCCTTGCCGGGTAGCCATTCGAGGTTGCCGTGCTTGCCGACATGAATCACGGCGTCGGCGGCATAGCCGTTGCGCAGCCAGAAATGGAACGCCAGGTAGCCATGCGGCGGCACCAGGTCCGGGTCGTGGTAGACCGCGCTGAGGTCCACCTGGTAGCCCCGGGCGGGCTGGATGCCGACAAAGGTCAGGCCATAGCGCAGGCCGGCGATCATCATCCGGCCGCTGCGGAACATCGGGTCCTGCTCCGGCGGCCCCCAACGCTCCAGTACGGCCTGCTGGTTGGCCTGTGGCAGCGAGGCGAAGGCCTGCTGGTAGTCGGCCATGCTCAGGCTCTGGGCACAGGGGCGCTGGTCGAGGTGGTCCAGGTCGTTGGTCACCCCCCCCAGCAATTGGTGGATCAACGCAGTGCCGCTCGGCGGCAGGCCCTCTACCGGGTAGCCCTGCCCCTGCAGGGCCAGGAGGATATTCAGCGCGGCGCCTGGGGTATCCAGGCCAACGCCGTTGCCGATGCGCCCGTCACGGGTCGGGTAGTTGGCCAGCACCAGGGCCACACGCTTCTGCGCGTTGGGCAGGCGCGCCAGCATCACCCAGCGACGTGCCAGTTCGGCGATGAAGTCCATACGCTCGGGATGGGCGCGGTAGCAGACCACGTCCGACTGGCTGCGCTCGCTGCGCCAGGCCAGGTCCTTGAAGCTGACCGGCCGAGTGATGATACGCCCATCCAGCTCCGGCAAGACGATGTGCATAGCCAAGTCACGGGCGCCCAGGCCCTGTTCGCTGGCCTCCCAGGCCGGCTGGTTGTCCTGGGCGCAGATCGCCTGGAGCACCGGGATGTCGCGCCGCAGCGGGCGCAGGTTGGGCTGCTCCGGGCTGGACAGGGCAAAACCGGTGGTATTGATCACCACTTCGGCGCCGGCCTCGTCCAGCCAGGCCTCGACCTGCGCGAGGCAGGCGGCCTCCTTGAGGCTGGCCACGGCGATCGGCAGCGGGTTGAGCCCTGCGGCCTGCAGGCGCTGGCAGAACACATCGACGAACGAGGTGTTGGCCGCCTGCAGGTGCGATCGATAGAACAGCACCGGCGCTACAGGTTGGTCGGGGTGCCATTGGGCGTACCAATCCTGGAGGGTCGCGCTGGGCTTGCCGGGGTGGTACACGCTGGTACGCGGCAAGGGTTGCGGTTCTTCCCAGGCGTAGTCGCGCTCCAGCCACAGGCTGGCCAGGCAGTTGAACAGGTTCAGGGCATTGGCCTTGCCACCCTGGCGCAGGTAATGCCACAGGCGTTCGGCCTGTGCATCGGTCACCGTGCCCAGGCCGGTCAGTTCAGGGTCCGGGCGGTCGTCCCCAGGCACCAGGATCAGCTGGACGCCACGGGCGGCCAAGGCCACCAGCTGTTCGACTCCATAGCGCCAATAGCCGACCCCACCGTGCAACGACACCAGGATCACCTTCGCATGGCGCAGCACCTGGTCCACATAAAGGTCGACCGAGGCGTGGTTCTGCACCTGCATGGGGTTGGCCAGGCGCAGGCTGGGGAAGCCCTCCGGCAACTGCTCGGCGGTTTCGGCGAGCAGCGCCAGGTGCGAGTCGCCGCTGCAGAGAATCACCAGCTCGGCCGGCGTCTGGCCGAGGTCGGCGATGCTGTCGTCCGGCACGAAGCCGCCGGGCTGGGTCCGCAGCAGGTGCATGGGTCAGGCGCCCAGGGCCTGGCGCAGGCGCGCTTCCAGCTGCGCGGAGTCCAGGTCCTGGCCGATCAGCACCAGGCGCGTGATGCGCGGCTCTTCGGCGCGCCAGGCACGGTCGAAGTGCTTGTCGAAGCGGGTGCCGACGCCCTGGATCAGCAAGCGCATGGGCTTGCCGGGGATGGCGGCGAAGCCCTTGGCGCGCAGGATGCCGAACTCCACCACCAGTTGGGTCAGGGCGTCGAGCAGCAGGCTCTCGTCCGCCTCCGGCAGGTCGATGGAAATGGAGTCGAAGGCATCGTGGTCGTGATCGTCGTGGTCATCGCCGTCGTGATGGGCATCATGGTGGGTACGGCGACCGTCGATGTGCGCCTCGGCCTCGGCCCCCACGCCAAGCAGCACCTCAAGCGGCAGGCGGCCGCTGCTGGCCTCGATGACCTTGACCGCCGGCGGCAGCTCCTCCAGCACCTCGGCACGGACCTTGGCCAGGCCTGTAGCATCGATCAGATCAGCCTTGTTGAGCACCACCAGGTCGGCGCTGGCCAGCTGGTCGGCGAACAGCTCGTGCAGAGGCGACTCATGGTCCAGGTTGGGGTCGAGCTTGCGCTGGGCATCCACCTGGTCGGGATAGGCCGCGAAGGTACCGGCGGCCACGGCCGGGCTGTCGACCACGGTGATCACTGCGTCGACGGTGCAGGCGTTGCGGATTTCCGGCCACTGGAAGGCCTGTACCAGTGGCTTGGGCAAGGCCAGGCCGCTGGTTTCGATGAGAATGTGGTCCAGGTCACCGCGGCGTGCCACCAGTTCACGCATGACCGGGAAGAACTCTTCCTGCACGGTGCAGCACAGGCAACCGTTGGCCAGTTCGTAGACACGGCCACTGGCCTCCTCCTCGGTGCAACCGATGCTGCATTGCTTGAGGATTTCGCCATCGATGCCCAGTTCGCCGAACTCGTTGACGATGACCGCGATGCGCCGGCCCTGGGCGTTGTCGAGCATGTGCCGAAGCAGGGTGGTCTTGCCCGAGCCGAGGAAGCCGGTGACGATGGTGACGGGGAGCTTGGCCAGTGTTTTCATGTCGCGATGCCCTTGGCAGGATGGCGCGGGCATGCAGGACGAAAGCCTCGGGCTTGCCAGCCGGGCTCGTTCGCCACCGGATCACCCCGCCCGGTTGAAAGTCGAAAACGTCACGAGGCAGGTCTCCTGGCTTGCACCGTACCGGCCGTGGCCGGTGGAGCGACGCCTTCCCGCGCGGAGCGCAGTGGCTGTGTCGATCCTGTTCAGTGCCTACAGTTGCGGGGGCAGCCGCGGCTTGGACCGCGTTCCCGTCTTAGCTGCGGCCGACGCCGCAGAACCTCGAAGCGGCAAGGCTACGCAGTGGTGGGTAGGCGGTCAACCATCAGCGCAATATTCCCACCATCTCCATAGAGAACGGATTATGTGGGAGCGGGTTTACCCGCTCCCACAGGAGATGCTCCTACGACACCAATTGACGGAGCATCGGCCGCATGCTTTGCTTGCACCTTGCGTTCAGGTGCCCCCTCGGGGGTGAAACGGGAAACCGGTGCGTCGCAGGCCCCAAGGGGCCGGGCAAGGCCGGTGCTGCCCCCGCAACGGTAAGCGAGTGCGCGTCTTGACCACTGTGCCGCGTCGTATGGCATGGGAAGGTGACGCTGTCCAGGGAGCCTGCCTCCTCCTCGCCAGCCCGGAGACCGGCCTGACGACGAATGAACACCCCGCGGTGGGCGGGTGCTGTCGTGTGCCTTGGGCAAGCTCTGCCCAGGCGTGACGCCCGTGCCCGTCGCCCATAAAAAAGCAGAGGAACGCGTCATGTCCGTCACCAGCGCCAAACACAGCATCGCCACTCCCGTCAGCCTCAGCCAGCGCGTGCTCCTCGCCATCGGCGCCAGCCTGCTGGGCCTGTGCCTGGTCTACTTCGCCGGCTTCTCGCACATCGAGGCCGTGCACAACGCCGCCCACGATACCCGCCACAGCGCCGCCTTCCCTTGCCACTGAGTACGCCTGCATGATCAAGCGCATTGCCCGAACCGCCGGCTTCAGCGGGCTGCTCGCTGCCCTGTTGCTGACCTTGTTGCAGAGTCTCTGGGTCACGCCGCTGATTCTCCAGGCGGAAACCTACGAAAACAACGCCCCGAGCGCCGAGCACCACGCGCATGACGATGGCGTGGCCGCCCACACCCACGACGCCGAAGCCTGGGCCCCTGAAGACGGCTGGCAACGCCTGGTGTCCACGACCGGTGGCAACCTGGTGGTGGCCGTCGGCTTCGCCCTGGTCCTCGCTGCGCTGTACAGCCTTCGCGAGCCCCGCACGTTGAGCACCGGTGCGCTATGGGGGCTGGCCGGCTTTGCGGTGTTCTGCCTGGCGCCGACCCTCGGGCTGCCCCCGGAACTGCCGGGCACTGTCGCGGCCGACCTGGGCCAACGTCAGGCCTGGTGGGCCAGCACGGCGGCTGCCACCGCCGCAGGCCTGGCACTGGCGGTGTTCGCTCGGCACTGGCTGTTCAAGACGCTCGGCGTGGCCTTGCTAGCAATTCCCCATCTGGTCGGTGCCCCGCAACCAACCGTCCATGAGAGCCTGGCCCCCGAGGCCCTGGAGACCCAATTCAAGCTTGCCTCCTGGTTGACCAACGCGGCCTTCTGGCTCGCTCTCGGCCTGCTCAGCGCCTGGCTTTATCGTCGCTCCAGCCAGGCCTGATGACTCGCCCTCCCCTATTGCCGGCGTTCTACGCCGGCTTTGGGTGCCGCAGAGGATGCCCGGCCGACCACCTCGAGCGGCTCCTGCGTGACGCACTGGCTGCCCATGGCCTGCAACTGACGCAATTGCGCGGCATCGCCAGCATCGACCTCAAGGCCGAAGAAGCCGGGTTGCAGGCACTGGCCAGCCGCCTCGGGCTCGCCCTGACGCTGTTTCCGTCCGTACAATTGCACGCCTTCGAACCATTGCTCAGCCATCGCTCGGCCGCCGCATTCAACCACAGTGGCTGCTGGGGGGTCGCCGAAAGTGCAGCCTTGGCGCTGGCCGCACAAAAAAAAGGGACGCCCCGGTTGCTGGTGCCACGCCAGGTAGGCGACCGGGCTACCGTTGCCTTGGCGTGCAGCCGATAATCGCTGCTCCTTATTGCCCTACTGCAAGGACTTCCCATGACGGTCTTCTTCATCGGTGCCGGCCCCGGCGATCCGGAATTGATCACGATCAAGGGCCAGCGCCTGATCCGTCAGTGCCCGGTGATCATCTATGCCGGCTCCCTGGTGCCCGCAGCCGTCCTGCAGGGCCATAATGCCCATACGGTGATCAACAGCGCCGAACTGCACCTCGACCAGATCATCGCAGCCATGCGCAGCGCCCATGAACAAGGCCATGATGTCGCTCGCGTGCACAGTGGCGACCCGAGCCTGTACGGCGCTATAGGCGAGCAGATCCGCCACCTGCGCGAGCTGGGTATCGACTACCAGGTCATCCCAGGCGTCACGGCCACTGCCGCCAGCGCAGCCCTGCTCGGCTGCGAGCTGACCTTGCCGCAAGTGGCGCAGACGGTGATCCTCACCCGCTACGGGGACAGCTCGCCCATGCCCGCGGGCGAGCAACTGGCCGACTTGGCCCGACACCGCAGCACTCTGGCGATCCACCTGGGCGTCAAGCACCTTGAACGTATCGTCGCCGAGCTGTTGCCCCACTACGGCCCGGATTGCCCGGCTGCCGTGGTGCACCGCGCCACCTGGCCGGACCAGGACTGGGTGCGTGGGACCTTGCAGGATATCGTCGCGCTCACGGCAGCCAAAGGCTTCCGGCGCACGGCATTGATCTTGGTCGGGCATGTGCTGGGCGACACCCCATTCGCCGAGTCGGCCTTGTACCGGGCCGGGCACGCTCACCTCTATCGCCCCTTGGGCTGAAGCTCAAGATCATTCCTACAAAAAACATATGAGGTTACACAGATGCTCGAACTGCGCCCCAACTGCGAATGCTGCGACATCGACCTGCCAGGCGACAGCCCGGACGCAAGGATCTGCTCGTTCGAATGCACCTTCTGCCGGGCCTGCGACGAGGAGCATTTCCGGGGACGTTGCCCGAATTGCGGTGGCCAACTGGCCCCTCGGCCACCTCGAGTCGGAACCGCCCTGCTGAACAACCCGGCCTCAGGCCAGCGCGTCATCAAACCCCATAGCCGCTGCACCCGGGCCGGCGGATAGGGACCGCGGGTTGCGATGACTGCCCAGCCTGTACCATTGCCATGCCGCTTGTAGGAATTTTCAACAAACACACTTCGTTTATTCAACATCCCTACGCTTCCCATTACTATGCCCCCCGAATAAACGTATCTTGCGCGCTCCGCGCAGGTCCCAGAGGGTATTCCTGCGGGATTTCAGGAAACGGACCACATTCCTACAGGAGTTATCCAATGACAGCCGTTCTGATGGTTGACGACCATCCAACCGTTCGACTCGCGGTACGCATGTTGCTCGAACGCGAACGTTTTCGCGTCATCGGTGAATCAGGAGACGGTATCGATGCCGTGCAGCAGGCCCGCTCGCTGCGCCCCGACGTGGTGATCCTCGACATCGGCCTACCTGGCCTTGACGGCATGGAAGTGATCAAGCGACTACAATTGCTTGAGCCTGCACCGAAGATCATGGTGCTCATCGGCCAACCTGCCGACCTTTATGTACGTCGCTGCCTGGATGCCGGGATTGCCGCCTTCGTCAACAAGGATGAAGACCTCGACGCCCTGGTGTTCGCCTTGAAGGCGCTGGTCAAGGGTTACTCGACCTTTCCACAGATGTCGGTCAACAGCAGTTCGCTGGAGAGCGAGTGCGAACGCCTAGGGAGCCTTTCAAATCGCGAAATGGAAGTGCTGCGTCGCCTCAGCCGAGGGGAGAACAACAAATTCATCGGCGAATGCATGAACCTCAGCGCCAAGACCATCAGCACCTACCGGGGTCGTATCATGGACAAGCTCAAGACCGAGTCGCTGGTCGAGATGGTTGACCTGGCCAAGCGCAACCAGGTCGCTTGAACGCACTCGGCATGAAAGGTGCGCTGGGCGTTCTTCTATTGGGCCTATGCCTGGTAGCCACCTCGCCAGCGGCAAGCACGGACAGCGAGGCACGCCACTTGCTGGCCCGGTCCCTGAGCGTCGCACCGCCCTTGCCGATGGACCCGGTCGATCGGCAATGGCTGGAGCGGCGCAAGACGCTGGTGCTCGGGAGTTCGAAGCCGGACTACCCACCGTTCGAGATCAACACCAGCCTCACCGATTACGAAGGGATCAGCGCCGACTATGCCGGCCTGATCGCCGCACAGTTGGGTGTGGCGATCGAAGTCCGACGCTTCCCCGATCGCCAGGCAGCCATCGAGGCACTCCACGCAGGCAGCATCGACCTGCTGGGCAGCTCGAACGCGTTCGAGGCCGCCGATGCCCAATTGGTGCTCAGCCAACCTTATGCCGATGACCTGCCAGTGATCGTCAGCCGACAAGACCGGATGCTCGCCCGGCACGCCAAGGACCTGGCCGGCTTGCGCCTGGCGATGGTCGATCACTACCTGCCGGAATCCGAGGTCCGCAAGCAATACCCCCAGGCGCAGCTACGCCTGTATCGCTCTACCCTGGCAGGGCTCTCCGCCGTGGCGCTGGGCGAGGTGGATGCCTACCTGGGCGATGCCATCAGCACCGACTACCTGGTTGGCAAGAGTCTGCAGGGCCTGGTGAAGATCGACCATTTCAGCCCGCTGGCGACGGATGTCTTCGCCTTTGCCCTGGCTCGCGACAACCCTCGCCTACAGCGACTGGTCGATAGCGCCCTCGCCAGGATCAGTGACAGTGAACGGCTGGACATATTGCGCCGCTGGAGCACCGGCAACACCAGCCTGCTACTGAAGAACCACACCGGGGCCCTGACTGCCGAAGAGCAGGACTGGATCAAGCAAACCCCGAAAATCCGCGTACTGGTAAACAGTTCGCTCGCCCCCCTGACCTTCAATGACGCTGCACATCACCCCAGCGGTATCACGATCGATCTGCTCAAGCAGATCCGCCTGTTGACCGGCCTGCGCTTCGAAATCGTCGAACGCGACTCGATCCAGGAAATGGTCGACCAGGTGGCCGAGGGTAAAGCCGAGATGATCGGCGCCCTGGGCTATGGCCCCGAGCGGGCGGCACGCCTGCGCTATACCCGCCCTTACCTGGTGAGCCCAAGGGTCCTGGTCACCCGCAGCGATGCTTACTGGGCCGGCGCCCCCACCGCCTTGGACGGGCGACGGGTCGCACTGCTGCGCGGCGCCCCACAGCGAGAGACGCTGCGGCAGAAATACCCTCGTGCACGCCTGGTCGAAGTGGACACCCACCTGGAGCTGATGGAAGCAGTGGCCAATGGCGAGGCGGATGTCGCCCTCAGTTCGCACATCAATGCCAGCTATTACATCGCCCATGTGTTCAAGAACACCTTGCGCATCGCCGGCCTGCAGAGTGACGAACCGGCGGTGGCGGCCTTCGCGGTGGCGCCCAACCAGCCACTGTTGCAATCGATCCTGAACAAGACACTGTTGAGCATACCGCCCGAGGAGCTGGATCAGGTGGTCAATCGCTGGCGCACCACCACCGTGGTCAGCGACAGCCCGTGGCGCAACTACCGCACCCTGGTCTTGCAAGTCCTCGCGCTGGCCGTCCTGCTGCTGGCCGGCGTGGTGTTCTGGAACACCTACCTGCGCAAGCTCATTCACCAGCGCACCGAGGCCGAACGCGCCCTGCAGGCCCAGCTGGCCCTGAGCCGGAGCTTGCTGGAGCAATTGCGCCAGGCCAAGGACGACGCCGAACAGGCCAGCCAGGCCAAGAGCACCTTCCTGGCGATCATGAGCCACGAAATCCGCACGCCCATGAATGCCGTGATCGGCCTGCTCGAGCTCGCGCTGGAAGACAGCCGTCACGGCCGCAGCGACACACAGGCGCTACAAACCGCACACGGCTCGGCGGTAGGCCTGCTTGAGCTGATCGGCGACATCCTCGATATTTCGCGCATCGAGTCCGGCCACCTGACCCTGCAACCGGCGCCCACGGACCTGGTCGAGCTGGTCCGCTCGACCTTGCGTGTGTTCGAAGGCAATGCCCGCATCAAAGGCCTGCTTCTGGACGCCGAACTGCCCCAAGCTCCGGCCTGGCTGCAAGCCGACCCGGTGCGCCTTAAGCAGATTCTCTCCAACCTGATCAGCAATGCCATCAAGTTCACCGACCACGGCAGCGTGAAGGTCAGCCTGAAGCTTGCTCCGGATGCGCCCGGGGCACCAGTTCGCGTTGCATTGGCCGTACAGGACACGGGTATCGGCATAAGCCCTGAGAACCAGGCGAGGCTATTCAATACCTTCGCCCAGGTAAACGGGACCCAGGCCCGCCAGGGCGCAGGTTTGGGGCTGGTGATCAGCCGCACCCTGGCCGAGCTCATGGGCGGCCAGTTGCACCTGCAAAGCGTGGAAGGCATGGGTACCCGGATCGAAGTGGAGCTTTCCCTGCCACCTGCCACGCCACTGCCCTGTCACGAACACCCCGAAGCCCCCCCATCAGAGGCGAGCGGGCCATTGAATATCCTGGTGGTCGACGACTATCCGGCCAACCTCCTGCTGCTGGACAAGCAGTTGGCGACCCTGGGGCATCGGGTCACCCTGGCCGAACACGGTGCGGCAGCCTTGGCGCTATGGGAAGCCAGCAGCTTCGATGTGGTGTTGACCGACTGCAGCATGCCCGTGATGGATGGCCATGAGCTGACCCGGCGGATTCGCGCCCTGGAACGTGAGCGCAATTTACCGCCTTGCCGGATGTTTGGCATCACGGCCAATGCCCAGGCCGAGGAAAAGGCCCGGTGCCTGGCCAGCGGGATGGACGATTGCCTGTTCAAGCCCATCGGCCTGCAGGCACTCAAGGCCCACCTGCCCCAGGCGCGACCGCAGCCGTTGCCGACCTCCGAACCGCCAGCGCCTGAGGAACCCAGCCCGGTCGATGTCCCGGCCACTGGCTTCAACCTCAATGAGCTGCGTCACCTGACCCAGGATGACGAGACACTCATTCGTCGCCTGCTGGACCAGCTTGCCCATAGCGCCAGCGAAGACCTCGCCGCGCTGCGGGCCCTGGGCGACACGCCCGAAGACGAAGCGACCCGCGCCCTGGCCCACCGTATCAAAGGGGGTGCCAAGATGCTCAAGGTACGTGGCGTGGTAGGCGATTGCGAAGCGGTCGAGCACGCCATCGCCCAGGGCCAGCCAAGCGGGGCCGCGTTGCACCGCCTGGAAGCCAGCCTGGAAATCCTGCTGCGGGAGTTGCAGGAAAGTCTCGACAGGCTCGATACGTCGGCTTGACCCCTCAGCCAGCCGAACCTCAGGTGCTTTCGCGAACCATCAGCTCGAACCCCAGGTCCTGCTGCTCGGTCGCCACCCGCTTGCCGTCGAGCAGGGCCAGCAACGCCTGGGCCGCACCGCGGCCGACAGCGGCCCTCGGCGTGCGGATCGAGGTCAGGCGCGGCACCATGTGTGCCGAGGCCGGCAGGTCGTTGAAGCCAACCATCGCCACCTGGTGCGGCACCTGAATCCCTTGGCGCAACGCCTGCAGCACCGCGCCCTGGGCAAGGTCGTCGTTACAGAAGAAGATGCCATCCACGTCCGGCGACTGCACAAGCAAACGGCTGAACAGCTCGCTGCCAAGGGCGATGGACGAAGGCTGCGGCGCCAGCAGCTCCAGCTCCGGTGCGTGCAGGCCGGCTTCGGCCAGGGCCTGGCGAAAGCCCTCGGCGCGCTGCATCACCCGCGGGTCGAGCTGGGCGGCGATGAACGCCAGGCGCCGCCGGCCTCGCTCGATCAAGTGGCGTGCCGCTGCACGCCCGGCCTGCTGCTGGGAGAACCCCACCGACAGCTGGCCCGCCTCGCCGCCCAGCTCCATCATGTGCACGCAGGGCACCCCGCTGGCCATCAGCATCTGCCGCGCGGCGTCGCTGCGCTCGAAGCCGGTGAGCAACATGCCGCAGGGCTGGTAGGCCAAGTAATTGCGGATAAGGTTTTCTTCTTCGGCAGTGTCGTAGTGATAGTTGCCGATCAGCACTTCCAGCCCGCGCGGGCGCATCACCTCGTGGATCGCTTCTAGGGTATCGATGAACAGCTGGTTGGACAGCGATGGAATCAGCACCACCACCGATTGGCTGCGCGCCGACGCCAGCGCCCGCGCAGCCGGGTTGGCCACATAGCCAAGGCTGGCAGCGGCGACCATGACTTTCTCGACCAGCTCCGGGGCGACGGTACTGACGCCGCGCAAGGCGCGCGAGGCGGTGATGGGAGAAACGCCGGAGAGCCTGGCGACTTCTGCCAGAGTGGGGCGACCGGTAGTACGCGAGCCTGTGCGGGACATGGGAGTTGTAATTTTACTACTTGCCAGAAAGGGGAACGGCCACTAAGGTAGCGCTGTCTCAGGACACAGGCAACGTAAAACTTTAGCGGCTATGTGCCCAGCGTCCATACTGCGTGAAGACAAGACCAATAACACCCGGGAGGGTGGCGCTTGCATCCTCGTTTCGTCGTCAGCGAGACAGCGCTATCTTACCCCGCAGGAGGTACTGATGAACTCTCCCCTGTCTGCAATAGTGGTGATGGGTGTGGCTGGCTGCGGCAAGAGCTGCATCGGTTCGGCCATTGCCAGCACCAGCGGCGGTCGCCTGATCGAAGGCGATGCCTTTCACCCTGCCGAGAACATTCGCAAGATGAGCGCCGGCATTCCCCTGGACGACGATGACCGTGCCGGTTGGCTGGTGCGCCTGGGCCAGGAACTGCAAGCCACGCTCCAGGCCGGTGAACGCCCCATCCTCACCTGCTCCGCGCTCAAGCGCCGCTACCGCGAAACCCTGCGTCAGGCCGTGCCGGGTCTTGGTTTCGTATTCCTGGAGCTGACCCCGGCCGAAGCCGAGAAACGCGTGCTCGCCCGCCCTGGCCACTTCATGCCGGCCAGCCTGATCGACAGCCAGTTCGCCGCCCTCGAGCCGCCCCATGGCGAACCGCTGACCCTGACGCTGGACGCCACCCAGCCGATCGAGACCCTGGCCCAGGCCGTAGATACCTGGCTAAAGCCCTGCGGTGACCGGAGACTGGCGCGAACTGCCTGATGCCGGCGGTTTGTCCGGCTCACCAAAGACAGCGCTGTCTCGACACCTGAGCGTGTCGAACGTTTCGCCAAAACAACGATAAGATCGAGGCACTTCAACCATGTTCGGACTGGCTACTGATACCTTCCTGCTGCTCGACGCCCTGGTGACCATCGTCGGGCTCATCCTGCTGATTACCCATTTCAAGGTCCACCCCTTCGTCGCCCTGACCCTGGCCGCGGGTTTTCTCGGCCTGACCTCCGGCATGCCGGTGGCCAAGGTCATGAAGTCGTTCCAGGACGGCTTTGGCGGCGTGCTTGGCTTCGTCGGCATCGTGCTGGCGCTGGGCACCATGCTCGGCAAGTTGATGGCCGATTCCGGCGGCGCTGACCAGATCGCCCAGACCCTGATCCGCGCCTTCGGCAAGCAGAAGGTGCACTGGGCCATGATGTTCGCCGCCTTCCTGGTGGGCATCCCGCTGTTCTTCGAAATCGGCTTCGTGCTGCTCATCCCGCTGGTGTTCATCGTCGCCCGCCGCTCCGGGGTGTCCCTGGTGAAGATCGGCATCCCGCTGCTGGCCGGCCTTTCCGTGGTCCATGGCCTGGTACCGCCGCACCCGGGCCCCCTGTTGGCGATCGGTATTTTCCATGCCGATATCGGCAAGACCATCTTCTACGGCCTGCTGGTCGCGCTGCCGACCGCCGTGATCGCCGGCCCGCTGTTCGGTAATTTCATCTCCCGCTACATCCCGGGCAACCCGTCCCAGGAGCTGATGGACCAGATCGCCCGCGAAACCAACCAGCAGAACCTGCCAAGCTTCGGCATCACCCTGCTCACCGTGCTGCTGCCGGTGGCGCTGATGTTGCTCAAGACCTTTGCTGACGTAGTGCTGCCGGCCGAACACATCGTGCGCCAGTGGATGGACCTGATCGGCCACCCGATCACCGCCCTGCTCGCCGCCCTGCTGCTGGCGTTCTACACCTTCGGCTCTGCCCGCGGCTTCTCGCGCCAGCAGATCATGAAGATGCTCGACCAGAGCCTGGCGCCCACCGCCGCCATCGTACTGATCGTCGGTGCCGGCGGCGGCTTCAAGCAGATGCTGGTGGACACCGGTGTCGGTAACGTGATCGGGCAGATGGCGGTACAGGCCGAGATCTCACCGATCCTCCTGGCGTGGCTGGTGGCGGCGGTGATCCGTATCGCCACCGGTTCGGCCACCGTGGCGACCATCACCGGCGCTGGCATCGTCGCCCCGGTGGTGGACCTGGTTCCCGGGGTGAACCGCGAACTGCTGGTGCTCGCCACCGGTGCGGGGTCGCTGATCCTGTCCCACGTCAACGACGCGGGTTTCTGGCTGGTCAAGCAGTACTTCAACATGACCGTGGCTGAAACGTTCAAGACCTGGAGCATGATGGAAACCATCCTTTCGGTGGTGGGCATCATCTTCATCATGCTGCTTTCGACGGTGGTCTGACCGTTCATCGTGGTGGTGGCACCTTGCGGCAGGCCTGTAGCCCAACCCGGTACAGGTCATTTACAAGGAGCCCCCCATGAAGCTGCACCGTACCTGCCTGCTCGCCGCCCTGCTGGCCTCTCCCCTGGCCCTGGCGGCGGGTACCGGGCCGACCCACCCGGACGACCCGCACAGCCCCGCGCCCCAGCCCGGCGCCGACAGCACGCTCAACCCGATCGAAAAACCCATGCCGCGCGACACCGACCCGCGGATCCAGGGCAATGACCCGGACAGCCCGCCCGCCGAACAGAACGACAATCGCCACCTGCCCGGGATGGATGGTGGCGGATCGGAAGGGATGCGCGGGCATGGCGATGGCAGCGGGACGCGCGGCGGCGATAGCGGCCAGCCCTGAGGTGTGCGCACGGAACAACGCAAAACTACTGGTTTTGCGGCGCCTATATCACGTGCCAAGCCTCACCACTGACGCTTGTCGGGCCGGGTCAACCCCAGTTTCTCGATCCGATAACGCAGCATGTCCCGCGATAACCCCAGCAGGCGCGCCGACTTGGTGACGTTCCAATCGGTCCGATCCAGGGTCTTGCACACCAGGTCGCGCTCCATGTCCGGCAGGCTGGTGCCAGGCTCCGGCTCCTGACGCGGCAGCTCGAATGCTGTGGGCATCGGCTGGGCCATGGGTTCATCGACAAGCGTCATGCACAGGTTCAGCTGATGGGCGGCGATCACGTCGCTGGGCGCCAGCAGCACGGTTTGCTCGAGCATGTTGCGCAGCTCGCGCACGTTGCCCGGCCAACTGTAGGCGAGCATCAAGGCCTCGGCCTCGGCACTGAAGCGCAGGTTGGGCTTGCCATAGCGGCGGCCGTGATGGGCCAGGAAGTGCCGGGCCAGAAGCAGGATGTCCTGCCCGCGGGCATACAACCGCGGCACCTTCAGGGCAATGATGCGCAAGCGGAAGAACAGGTCGCGACGGAACTTGCCCTGCTGGACCATCTGCTCGAGGTTACAGTTGGTGGCACTGATCACCCGTAGGTCGACCTTGCGCTCCTTCACCGCACCAATGCGCCGAATGCTGCGGTCTTCGAGAAGCTTGAGCAATTTGGCCTGAAGCACCAGGTCCATCTCGCCGATCTCATCGAGGAACAACGTACCACCGTCGGCCGCCTCGACCAGGCCCACCCGGCGTTCCTTGGCGTCGGTGAACGCGCCTTTTTCATGGCCGAACAGTTCGGCCTCCAGGAGGTTGGCCGGGATCGAAGCGCAGTTGAACTCAATGAACGGGCCCTTGCTGCGCGCGCCATCGAAATGCAGCGCACGGGCCACCAGTTCCTTGCCAGTGCCTGTCTCGCCTTCGACCAGTACCGGCGGCAGGTCGTCGCTGGCCATGCGCCGTTCGGCATCGAGCAACTGGCGCAAGGTGTGCTTGAGGCTCTGCATCACCGGCGACTCGCCGATCAACGCCTGCAACCCGGATTTCTGCGCCTCGCGCTCCTGGTAGAACGACAAGGTACGCTCCATCCGCTCGGCGGCCAACGCCTTGTCCAGCATCAGCTTGAGTTCAGCGAGCACCACCGGCTTGGTCAGGTAGTGGAAGGCGCCCTCCTTCATCGCCAGCACGGCATCTTCCACGTTGCCGTAGCCGGTCATCATGATCACTTTCAGATCCGGCGCCTGGGCCACCAGATTGCGCAGCAAATCGTGGCCGCTCATGCCCGGCAATGAGTTGTCGGTCAGCACGGCGTCGGGCAGGCCCTGCCGAATCTGCTCCAATGCCTGCTCGGCGCTATGGCAGACCGTGACCTCGAAGCCCTTCAGGGCCAGGTATGTGCGTATGTTGTCAGCGAGGATCTCGTCATCCTCGACCACCAGAATGCTGGGCCCCATGGTCCCCTCCCGCTGCGATATTGAAGACAAGGCTGACGCGGGTTCCTTCCTCTTCGCGGCTGCTCAAGCTGACCGAGCCGCCAAAGCGTTCCATGATGCGCTTGACCAGGGCCAGGCCAACACCGAGGCCGCCCTGCTTGGTGGTGAAGAACGGCTTGAAGACCATCCGCTCCTGTTGCTGGCTCATGCCTTTGCCGGTATCGCTGAGCACCAGCTTCACCTGCTGCCCCTCCAGGTTGCTGACCTCGGCGCACAACAGGCCGCCCTTGGGCATGGCCTCCAGGGCATTGGCGAACAGGCTGTTGAGGATCTGGGTCAACTGCAACGGCTGGCTGGCCACCCAAAGCTGGGTAGGCCCTTCGAAGCTGAACTGCACGCCGTTGCGTTCGATCTGCTGCAGGAACGCCAGCCGGGTGTCCTCGATCGCCGCTACCAGGTCCACCGCCTCGGGCTCGTCGCTGGTCGGGCGCAACGACACCAGCAGGTCACGCACCCAGCGCGACATGCGGTCGACCTGGCTGATGATGTCGGCGATGTTCTTGCGTGCCGGCTCGCTGGCGATTTCCTGGGCCAGTTCGGCACTGGAGCGGATATTGGCCAGCGGGTTGCGCAGGCTGTGAGCCACCGCCGAGGACATCTCGCCAAGGGCGACATAGGTCTCGCTGGCCACCAGGCGGTCCTGCTGGTGACGGAGCATGCCGGCGGCGCGGCGCACGATCCAGAACAGACCAAAATAGACCAGCGCCCCGCCCAGCAAGGTCGACACCCAGATCAGCACGTAGCCGCGCTGGATACGCCGGACCAGGTCCTGGGGCTCTTTGTAGATCTCGACCATCGACAACACCTGCTCGCCCTGGCTGTCGAACAGCGGGATGTAGTTCTCGATGAACAGGTACTGCGGCTCACGTTGGAACTTCTGCTCCTCGCGATCCTCGTCGGCCTTGTGGTAGCTGGCCGACACTGGCTTGCGCGAATGGAAGGCGTGGTCCAGGTCGTCGTCCTCGGCGATGCGCTTGCCTAGCAATTCCGGGTTGGTTGACCAGACGATCGTGCGGTCGTGGGCATAGACATTGGCCAGCAGCGTGTCAGGTAGGTGCTCGACATGGTCGAGGAATTCCACCCGGGTCGACTTGACCAGTGCCGGCGCGATCTGCAAGTGCTGTTCGTCCAGCCGCGGGTCGAGCAACTCGCCCATGGTGGTGCCGGGCGGCAATTGCGAATGACGGACCTCGGCCTGGGCCATGGCCTGGATGAACTGGGCAGTGAGCATCGCGTCGCGCTCGACGCTGTCGCGCACCACGAAGCGGGTGGAGAAGTAACCCAGCCCTCCGGCCACGGCGGCGATCACCAGCAGACTGATCACCGAAAACCAGCGTAGCAAGTTGAATTCACGCAGCGGCGCGGCCAACCCGCTCGAGCCAGGCGACGTCTTGTCGGGAACATCATGATCCAGCGTCTGCATGGTGGGGTTCCCGCTCTGAGGTCTTCATCGAAGGAAGCAAGGCGGTGCTACCGCCCGTAGCAAGGTGATAGCACTTTGCCTGTTGCGCTGCTGCCGCCGTCTGTCGTCAAAGGGCGCAGCAAGAAACCGGCCAATCCATTTCTGAAATTGAATATCCAAATAAAACAGCAAGTTATGAAACATTTATAACCTCGAATCGAGATCAAGGACCCACAATTGGGGTACTCTTCACCCAAAAACAAAAATTATTTAAAAAACAAATAGTTATAAAAGCTATATGCTGATTTGCTTTAACTCTTGATCAGCCGAAAGCTCAAGGAAACGCTCGTACCCACGCCCTCCCGGCTGCTCAGTCGGACCGAGCCACCGAAGCGCTCCATGATCCGTTTGACCAACACCAGCCCAACCCCAAGCCCACCTTGCTTGGTGGTGAAGAAGGGCCGGAAGGCCATGCGCTGCTGTTGTTCGCTCATTCCTCTGCCGGTGTCCGAAACCCGCAAGGTCAAGCTGCGACGGTCCTGGCGCACCACCTCCACTCGCAACTGGCCGCCTTGTTCCATCGACTCCAGGGCATTGGCGATCAGGCTGTTGAAGATCTGCCCCAGCAACACCGGATGCCCTAGCACCTGGTGCGGCGGCAAGGGCTTGAGATCCAAGCTCACACCACTGCGCCCCAGCGGCACGGCGAAGGCCTGCAAGCTGTCCTGGAGCGTTTGCGACAGGTCCACGGGGACCGCATCGTCATTGAGCGGGCGCAGCGATTGCAGCAGTTGGCGCACCCACTGGGACATGCGATCGACCTGGCTGATGATGTCGTTGATGTTCTTCTGCGCCGGCCCTTCGTCGAACGCCTGGGCCAGTTCGGCGCTTGAACGGATGCTGGCCAGCGGGTTGCGCAGGCTGTGGGCGACCGCCGAGGACATCTCACCCAGCGCCACGAAGGTCTCGTTGCTGATCAGCCGCTTCTGCTGCACCGCCATCACTCGGGCGGCACGCCGCATGATGCCGTAAAGGCCCAGGTAGACCAGGCTCGCCCCGATGGCGATGGCCAGCCAGATCAACAGCAGGCCGTGTTCGATGCGCACGATCAGGTCATGGGGCTCCTTGTAGATCTCGACCATGGCCGCGACCCGCTGGCCATCGGCGTCGAACAGCGGAATATAGTTCTCGATGAACAGCTGCTTGGGTGGGGTCACGAATTTCTGCTCGCTGCGCGCATCGTCGAAATCGTGGTAGCTGGCCGACACCTGCATCTTGTATTCGAAGGCACGCTCAAGGTCGTCGTCGGACTCGATCATCTTGCCGATCAATGCCGGGTTGCTCGACCAGATCACCGTACGGTCGGGCGCGTAGATATTGGCCAGCAGTACATCCGGCAAGTGGGCGATATGGTCAAGGAACTCGCCACGGGCGCGGCGCCGTGCATCTGGGTCGACATCGGGCATGGCCAGGTCCATGCGCGAATCGAGCAGGTCGCCCATCGTGCGCACATTGGGGATGGACACGTGGCGCACTTCGGCGTCGGCGATGGCTTGGATGAACTGCGCAGAGAGCAGCGCATCGCGTTCGACGCTCTCGTTGATGATGAAACGGCTGGAAATCAGGCCCAGACCCACGGCCACCGAGACGATGATCGCCAGGCTGACCCAGGCATACCAGCGCAACAGGTCGAACGGCTTATGGGCCGTACCGCCATCACCACCTGCGGGCACTTCGAGTGTGTCGGAACGTGGGGCGAGGTCCATGACGGACTCCAACGGCTGGGGCACCTTCTGAAGGTTATAGCCCAGAGTTGGGGGTTCGCCCGCTGCTCACCGAACAGGTTCCTGGCAAAACGCCACACGCTCCGGCTTCACCACCCGCTGTAGAGCGGCGCATCTTCGGCCAGCCCCTGCAAGCGGCGGTAGTCACGCAGTACATTGGGCACGTACTTCTGCGTCTCGGCGAACGGCGGCACCACCCGCCCCCGACTGAGCACAGCTTCCGGGCCGGCATTGTAGGCGGCCACGGCCAGCGTTATGTCGTTGTCGAACAACGTGAGCATGCGCTTGAGGTAGCGTGCACCGCCTTGCAGGTTGGCTGCCGGGTCGAGCACATCCTTGACGCCCATTTCCTTCGCCGTGCCGGGCATCAGTTGCATGAGCCCAGCCGCGCCCTGGGGCGAGCGTGCCTTGGGGTTGTAGCCGGATTCGGCCTTGATCAGCGCATGCAGCAGCGCTTGCGGCACGCCATGGGTACGCGCGGCGGCGGCCACCAGGTCAGCGTAGGGGCGCCCGGTGATCAGTTGCGCATCGACAGGCCCGGCGTGGGCCTGGGGCTCGCTGATGACCCTTTCATAGTGCCGCCCTGGTCGATGCACGTTGGACAGCACATAGCCGCCCTTGGCATCGATGGCGATGTACATGTCGGCCTGGGCGGCACCTGCCGCCAACCAGACCAATCCCAGGATGATTCCACGCATGTCGGCTGCCTCCCCGTCGTGGCCCCCGATGTGGGGGAAATGCCCCGGAAAACCCAGGGTTTCCAGCTGGAACGCAAGCACTGTGCCGCTTGCCATGGCCCATGGCGCAAGGCCCCGAGCCAGACGTGCACGGCTGTTGCATGACGAAGGCGAACCTGCCCGAACGCACTGGAGGGTTTCACCATGCAGCGCAGATCCATCACCCAACGCGGCTTCACCCTGCTCGAACTGTTGGTGGTCCTGGTGGTACTCGGCCTTCTGGCCGGCATCGTCGCACCCAAGTACTTCAGCCAGCTCGGCCGCTCGGAGGCCAAGGTCGCCCGAGCGCAGATCGAAGGCCTGGGCAAGGCACTGGACCTGTACCGCCTGGAGGTCGGCCACTACCCCAGCAGCGAGCAGGGCCTGCAGGCATTGGTAACTGCACCAAGCGGCGAACAACGCTGGTCGGGCCCCTACTTGCAGAAGGCCGTGCCTCAGGACCCCTGGGGGCGCCCCTATATCTACCGCCAACCCGGTGAAAACGGCGGCGAATACGACCTGCTCTCGATGGGCAAGGACGGCCAGCCCGGCGGAGACGGAGAAAATGCCGAAATCACCAGCTGGCAATGAGGAGAGCCGCCATGCGCTACAGCCTCAAGGCCCTGGGCCGGCAGGGCATCGTCCAATTGCAGGTCGAGGCCGAGGATGCCGGCCAGGCGCGGCGCCACGCCGAGGCACAAGGCCTACGGGTGGTCAGCCTGCGCAGCCAGGGCGGCGGCTTGCACTCGCTGCCTTGGCGCCGCACGGCACGTTTCGACCTGGTGTTGTTCAGCCAGGAACTGGGCACCTTGCTCAGTGCCGGCCTGCCACTGATAGAAGCCCTGGAGAGCCTGGCCGAGAAGGCCCCCACCCCTTCGGCGCGCCAGGTGCTGGAAGCCTTGGTACGCCAGCTCTACGAGGGCCACTCGCTGTCACAGGCCCTCGGCCAGCAGGCGAAGATATTCCCCGCCCTGTATGTAGCATTGGTGCAGTCGAGCGAACGCACCGGCGCGCTGGGCGATGCGCTGGCACGCTATATCGGTTACCGACAACGCCTGGACCTGGTTCGGCAGAAGCTGGTCGGTGCCTCGGTCTATCCGTTGCTGCTATTGCTGGTGGGCGGCGGCGTGGTGCTGTTCCTGCTCGGCTACGTGGTGCCTCGCTTCAGCCTGGTATTCGAGGGCATGGGCAACGAGCTGCCTTGGTTGTCGCGGGTCTTGATGCAGGTCGGCCTGTTCCTGCATGCGCAGCAATTGCCCCTGGCATCGGCGGCACTGGGTGGCCTTTGCGCCTTGGCGCTGCTGCGGCGCCATCCTGCCGTGCGCCGCTGGGCCAGCCGCCAGTTGCGGCGCCTGCCGGCCTTGCACCAGCGCCTGGTGATGTATGAGCTTGCCCGCTTCTATCGCTCGCTGGGCATTCTCTTGCAGGGCGGCATCCCTATCCTCACCGCCATGGGCATGGCCCGAGGCCTGCTCGGCAGCGCCGCTGCGCAAGGCCTGGAACAGGCCTGCCGACGTGTGGGCGAAGGCCTGCCGCTGTCCGATGCGCTGGAGGCGGGGCAGCTGGTGACGCCGGTGTCGCTACGCCTGCTGCGGGCGGGCGAGCGCTCAGGCAACCTGGGCGAGATGCTCGAGCGCTGCGCCGACTTCCATGACCAGGAGATCGGCCGCTGGGTGGAATGGTTCGTGCGCCTGTTCGAGCCGTTGCTGATGACCTTCATCGGGCTGCTGATCGGCCTGATCGTGATCCTCATGTACATGCCGATCTTCGAGCTGGCTTCAAGTATTCATTGAAACCCACGCCGGCCCTGAAGGACCGGGGTCGCCCGGTTTGCGGCCGCTGCGCGACCGATCGCGAGCCCTTCGTAGGAGCGGATCAGGTCAATAGTCGAAGCGGTCCACCGCCCGACGCCGCTCGTTGTCGTCACGCCGGTCATAGCTGGCGGTGGTCTGGATATTGGCGTGGTGCGCCAGCTTCTGGGCAATCGACAGGTCATGCTCCTCGATCACCCGGGTAATGAATGCCCGGCGGAAGTCGTGGGGCATGATCTTCACCCCCACCTGCGACCCACGCTGGCGCGCGATGTAGTAGATCGCATGCTTGGTGATGCGCGCCCGGGTAATGTGGCTGCCGCGCCGGATACGGTTGAACAGGAACGCATCGTCGGCCTCGCCCGCCGGCAGGTGCGCGCGGCGCAGGTCCAGCCAGGCCTGCAGCTTCTCGAAGGCCCAGGCCGGTGCGTACTTGATCAGCTGCCGGTTGCCCTTGCCCACCACCTGCAGGCTGCGTGCCTGGAAGTCCACCTGGGCCAGGTCGATGTCCACCGATTCGGACTTGCGCATGCCCGTGCCATACAACAACGCGATGATCGCGGCATCGCGCACGCCTTGTGGGCGCGGGTCGGCCGCACACACGTCCATCAGCTCGCGGATCAGGCTGCGCCGCAGGTTACGCCCCGGTGGCAGGCGGCTGCCGCTGGCCGGTTTGACCTCGCGGATGTGCATCAGCTTTTCATGGTCTATCAGCCCCTGGCGCCACGCTTCGTTCATCACGCCACGTACCGCGTTCACATACAACGACGAGGTATTGGGCGCGTAGCCATCGGCGCGCAGCGCCGCCACCAGGGCGACCACATGGCCAGGCTCGAGCAGGTGCCACGGCACCTCGGTGACATCGCAGTCGACGAAACCCAGGCGGTCGGCTGCGTCCTGGAGGATATAGCGCATGGTCAGCTGGCTGGAGGGGGCCAGACGGGCCAGGTACTGCAGCAGAGGATTGTGCAGGTGGTCGGACAAAACGTGGATCCTGTAGCGGGAGCTTCGAGCAGGGTATGGCATGAAGCGAGTCATTACGACTGGGTTAATAAATCAGCGCGACAACAAAAATGGACAGGTCATTGAGACCCAGGCCGTGCCATCACTTCGACATTCAGGGCTGCCGGTGGCACGGTTGGTGATGGTACCCCATTAGCCGCCCACTGTTCGAACCGAGGATCGCTCCATCCTCATCCCGTCGGATAGCTGTACCTGATGCGGTTGGTGACCTACCAGATGGACCGCTGGTCTGAAAGTGCAACGTTTCTCGATCAATGGCCGGAACCTCCAGACCGGCCGGTCCTGCCCCGGAAAAACGTTTGCCCCGGCGGCTTGCGCCGCACGGCCAGCCACCGCTCGCCTGTGACGTACGTCAAGCAATGGCATTTTTGTCATGTTCGGCGCGAGATACTGGCGATACAGGTGCTATGGTTAGATTCCCACCGGCCGAGTGAGCGGCCGATCACCGGGTTCAGGATCAGAACAAGGAGGCTGGCATGAACAAGATGACGTTCCCCAACGCCTGCCAGGTGATGCGCTGGCATTTTCACCCATTGGGCTTCGAAGCCAGTATGGATGCCCCCCGCAGCATGGTGGCACGGCTGTTCGACCGCGCGACCGGCGAAACCCTGCTGGCCATCGCCGGCATCCCCTGCGCCGCGATCATGCCCGCAGCGGACGTGGAACGTATCATCGAGGCCGTCGAGGCCGAGATGGAAGCGTTCGAACCTTCCTATGTCTTGCGGGACGCGGTCTAGCCAGCCCGAACCTCGTCGTCAGGCTGGCCCATGGCATCTAGCCGTGCCATGAACTGCTCGGCCGGCACGGGCTGGCCGAGCAGGTACCCCTGCAACGAATCGCAACCCAGCCGGGTGAGGAACTCCTGCTGGCGATTGGTCTCCACACCTTCGGCGACGATGCGCAGGTCCAGGGCCTGGCCCAGGGCGACGATGGCCGAGACGATCGCCGCATCGTCGCTGTCCTGCTCCAGGTCGCGGACGAACCCGCGATCGATCTTCAGCTCGTTGGCCGGCAGGCGCTTGAGGTACATCAGGCTGGAATAGCCCGTACCGAAGTCGTCGATGGACAGATCCACCCCCATGCCGGACAGTTTTTGCAGTACCGCCAGGCTGGCATCGGCGTCGCGCATGGCCGTGGTCTCGGTGATTTCCAGGGTCAGGCGATTGGCCGGCAGGTTGTTGTCCTGCAGCGCACGGGCCACGCTGTCGACCAGCCCGGCGTGACAGAACTGGATGGCCGACAGGTTCACCGCAATGCGCCAGTCGCTGCGCCCTTGGTCAAGCCATACGCGCATCTGCCGGCAGGCTTCGTCGAGCACCCAGTCACCGATCGGGATGATCAACCCGGTCTTTTCCGCAAGGCCGATGAAACGGTCCGGCAACAGCAGGCCATGTTGCGGGTGCTCCCAGCGCAGTAGCGCCTCGGCACCGATCGGCTGGCGGGCAACTGCGTCGAACTTGGGCTGGTAGTGCAGGCGGAACTGGCCATGCTGCAGGGCCGCACGCAGGTCCTGCAACAGCTGCAGTTGCTGGCGTGCATTGGTATTCATGGAAACGTCGAAGAAACTGTAGCCGTTCTTGCCGGCGCTCTTGGCGTGGTACATGGCAGCATCGGCGTTGCGCAGCAGTTCGTGCTGGTCCTGCCCGTTGCCGGGGTACAGGACGATGCCCACGCTCGCCGACAGCTGCAGGTCATGCTCGGCCACACGGTAGGGCCGGGCCACCAGGTCGACCTGCTTGACCGCCACGTCCATGGCATCGGCCGGTTCGTCCAGCGCCACCAGCAGGACGAACTCGTCGCCACCGATACGCGCCAGGGTGTCCTGGCTGTGTAAATGACCACGCAGGCGCGCCGCCACGGCCTTGAGCAGCTGGTCGCCGACATGGTGGCCAAAGGCATCGTTGACCGGCTTGAAGCCATCCAGGTCGATGAACATCAGGGCGAAACAGCCGCCCTGCTCCGCGACCTTGCTGATCGCCTGCTCGATGCGCTCGGCCAACAGGGTGCGGTTGGGCAGGCCGGTCAGGGTGTCGTGCAGGGCCAGCTGGGTCAGCTCCTGGTTGGCCAGGGTCAGCGAATGCGCCAATGCCGACGTACGCGCCTCCAGGCGCGCATCCAGCACTGAAGTGAGCAGCGCCACCGCCAGCACCGCCAAGGTGGTGATCAACACCAGGTAGGCCAGGCCGTCGCCACGCAGGCCACCGGCCAGCGCGCCACAGAAACTGCCTTCCGGGAAATTGGCTGCTGCCATGCCGGTGTAATGCATGCCCACGATGGCGATGCCCATCACCACCGCCGCCGCACCCCGGATATGACGCACATAGGGCGTATGCTGGCGCAGGCGGAAGGCGATCCACAATGCCGCCGCCGAAGCCCCGACGGCGATGCCCAGGGACACGCCGAACAACGTCGGGTCATAGTCGATGCCCGGCAGCATGCGCAGGGCCGCCATGCCGGTGTAGTGCATACTGGCGATCCCGCCGCCCATGATCGATGCCCCCAGCCCCAAATGCAGCCAGGGCAGGCTCGGCTGGCTCACCAGCCACAGGGCGAAGGCCGAGGACAGCACGGCGATCAGCAGCGACAGTGCCGTCAAGGTCAGGTCGTACCCCAGCTCGATGGGCAGGCTGAAGGCGAGCATGCCAATGAAGTGCATCGACCAGATGCCCACGCCCAAGGCGAAGGCGCCTCCTCCCATCCACAGGTAGGCCGAACGGCCCTTGGCCGTGGCGATGCGACCAGTCAGGTCCAGGGCGGTATAGGACGCCAGGATGGCCACGCACAATGAAATCAACACAAGGGAAGAGGAGTAGCTACCGATCAGCATTCGAATCCCAGCCAGCGCTGTACATGAGTCCGGAAAAAGCCGCTCATTGTACTGGAGCGCCGGTGAAACGCACGGGCTTTCGAGGAGGGGGATAGCTGGACGAAAAGGTCGCGCAGCCCATCGGACTGCGCGGCATGGCACCACGAACGCGCCGTGGTTGCAGGCGAGCAAGGGAGGGGTTGCCCCTCCCCGCCCTGGTCAGCGCACGGTAAATTGCACGTGCACGATGATGTCGCTCAAGCTCTCCAGCAACGCTTGCTGGTCGCCTTTGGCATCGGCAAAGCTCAGGGTCATCACGGTTTTGGCACCGGGTTGCTTTTCATCGGCGTTAACCTCTGCAATGTGCAACCCTTCGAAAGGCAGCCACTGGGCGCCCCAACGCGGATGGGAGTCACCGCCATCCGGTGAGAACAGCCCTTTGTCCTGCATGCCATGGGAGATCACGGTCTCCTCGCAACCATGCGGCAGCCCCTGGGCGTCCGTGCGCAGACGTGCACGCACATTCTGGTAAGGGCCGAGCAATGCCGGCAGGGAGACGGCAATGCTGCGCACCCTGCGCACCTTACGGTTGAAATCGCCTGCCAGGCCCAGTTCACTCAAGCCGAAGTGAACCGCCAAGTCACCCGTAGTTGCCATTTCCAGCTTGCTCAACGGGAACTTGTCGACGCCAAAGCTGACCCCCGAATCTTCGATCAGGCGCTTGAGCGCTTCATTGAGCGTTTTCGGGTTATCCCCTTGCGTCTTACCTGAAGTGAACCGTCCTTCGAACAGTTGTGCCAGCGAGACGGTGCGGGTCACTTCCAGCTCTCGCTTCTGCCATTTCACCCAGGCGTTTTCCATCTGCCCCAGGGCGAGCATCAGCCCCTCGCCACACAGCAACCCGGCCCAGGCCCCATTCCAGGTGCCGGTGCGCAGGTAGCGGGTGTTGTCACCCATTTCCCATTGCAGGGCCTTCTGCGCCATCATGCAGCGCGATGCCGTCAGGTCGTAATAGGTGTAGAAAATCGTGGCCAGGCGCGAGCGCAGCCAGCTGTACATCTTCTTGCCGGTGAACTTGCCGCGCAGCAGCTCCAGCTGTGCCTGGGCATGGGCCGACTGGGTTTGCATATGGGCAATCTGCATGTTGGCCGAGGTCTCGCGCACGGCCAAGGCGTCGAGCTGGGCCTGGATGACTTTCATTTCCTGTTCGGCCGCCTTGTACTGGATTTCCCACTCCTGGCGGCGTCGGCAATAGGCTTGCTCCTGACCGATTCGCCATGATGCTACGTCAAGAGCCTGTGCTTTCGCGGCAAATCCATAACCGACCGCCCTGACCACTTCAGATGGCCTGGCATTGCCGTTTGACATGCCGAATATCTTGGGGAATCCATCTATAAACGCCGCCACGCCCATCGATATCGTCGAGGCAACGTGAAGCGATTGGGACGTTGTGGATATGATCAACGCGTTGTTTTCCTGCGCATTGATATTTTCTTCGTACAGGGCATGGTAATGGTCGTGGCGCAACCTGGCCCCTTCCAGTGAGTTTTCCAGCGTCACCCGCTCGGCTGCCAATTCCTTGAGGGTCTGCTTTTGTACCTCGACACTGCTGGCCGCCAGTTCCACCCCTTGGGTGTTCAGCAATTCTGCCAGTGCTTCTGCGTCCTGCCGCTCCAGGATGTTCTGCATCGTGCTGCCGAACTGGATGAGCTGGGACGCCATGGTCCGCGCCCCTTCCATCAGCGGAATGAAACGCAACGCCGGCACGTTGTCGATGGTCGGCAAGGCATTGGCCCCGCCCGCCTCGGCGGCCACCGCGTCGGCCCACAGGGCCTTCGGGTCGGCCGGCGCAGCATACAGCGGCAGGTTCAAGGGCTGGCCGTCCAGCGTCAGGTTGTGCCGCAGGTTGTACAGGCGGATGCGCAGCGCTTCCCAGTAGTCGAGCAGCATGCGGTTGGCCTCGGGCAGG